>CBDUVN010000053.1:0-13995 GCA_965370685.1 uncultured bacterium
GGGCCAGGGCCGATTGATGCGACGGAACATCTCCTGATCAGCGGCGTCGAGCGATGGGATCACCACATCCGCTTCGACCAGGTCCCTCCTCACCTCCGGCAAGGCCATCAGCGAGCCATTCGTGATCACGGCGAGCGGGAGGTTCGTCATCTCCTTCGCCTCCCGGATGAGGCGACCGAGCTGCGAGTACAGGAGAGGCTCTCCCTCCCCTACGATCGTGATGTAGTCGACGTCCCCCGACCCCAGGCCCGAGATCGTGCGACGCAACTCAGCCAGGATCTCGTCACACGGAACGTATTCCTTTCGCTCATTCGTCAGGGGCGTAGTCCGCCCGAGCTGGCAGTACACACAGTTGTAGTTGCACGTCTTGAAGGGGATCGGATCGACGCCGAGTGATTGACCCAGCCGGCGAGATGGCACCGGGCCGTAGATGTAACTCATGATATCCCTCGTCCGCGGCAGCGACCTACCGTGATCACTCCTACTCCAGCATCAGCGGAATGGCCGGTTCATCCCGGTCGGGCTCCATATGACCGAGACGGGTGAGTCTTCGCACACACGTGTTCCAGCGCAGGATCGCATCGTCGTTCTCCGGCGGGCGGATCGCCTCAGCCTTCTCGTACCACTCCATCGCTTTCTGCAACGCGCGATAGGCGCCCGAGCCAGGCGTGTTGCGCGCGAGATGGGCCTTGCCGGCGCGTTCCTCGATGATTCCCGAATAGTAACGCAGCGCGTACTCGTCTCTCAGTCTGCCGACTGCGGCACGGGCCTCGCCCAGCCGGCTCATGTCCTGCTGGAACTGGTCCGTCAGCGAGAGGACCAGCCGGACCAGTGCTTCCTGGTGCTCGGGCTCCACCTCCAGCACGTCGAGACAGATACTCTCTGCCTCCCACGGCTCGCTGCGCAGGCGACAATGCTCGGCCCTTTCCAGCGCTCGGCCGATGCTCTCCCGGGTTAATTCCTTGAGCTTCGTCATGGGACACCTCCATCCGCAGTGCTGTACGAACGAATCCGCCGACTCTCACGAGTATAGTGCCGCGAACTCCGGATCGAGTTCCGTCATCCGGGACCGCCATGAATCGAGATCTGCTCGTCACATGTCCGGTCCCTTGACGAGGGGCGTGTCGGCGAATATATTGTGCATATGCACATAATAATCAGGAGCGCGTATGCCCCGCCCGAAGAAGCATCGCCACTGCCGCCGCTACGACGGAGATCGGATCTTCAAGCCCCGCAGCATTCCGATGTCTCGACTCGAGACGATTACTCTGGAGCTGGACGAGCTCGAGGCGATGAGGCTTTGCGATCACGACGGGCTGGATCAAACGGAGGCGGGAAACCGAATGGGAGTATCCCGCGGCACGGTACAACGGCTCCTTCGCTCCGGGCGATCGAAAGTCCTGGGCGCGCTCTTGGGCAACGCGGCGCTCGTAATCAATAAGGGGAGAGAATCATGAAACTATGCATTCCAACCGAGGATGATGGGGGTCTGGCAGGGCGAATCAGTGATCATTTTGGCAGCGCACGCTGGTTCACGGTCATCGACATCGAGACCGGGACCACACGCTCGGTGTCCAACCAGGAGCATGGACACCGGCCAGGCGCCTGCGACGCGGCTGAGAGCATCTCGAGCCTGGGCGTGGAGGCCGTGGTCTGTGCCGGCATCGGCCGCAGGGCCTTCCACTCGATGCGCCGGGCCGGGATCCCCATGTACGTGACGGAAAACTCGAACGTCGGTGAGGCGGTAGAGGAATTCAGGATGGATCTCCTGATGCCGGTGCTCGAGGAAGAAGCCTGTTCTGGCGGGCGCGGCCTGGGCAGGCGCCACGGCGACGGCAGGCGCCACGGTCACGGGCACGAGCACTAGCAGCCTGCTGAAGGGGGACCGAATGAGCGCCACGACGAAGATCGGGATCATCATCTGTGACCGATACCGCCGCTGTGCCGGCGGGAAGTGCTTTCGCGCGATGAGGAACAGGGAAGGGGCCTTCAACCGGTACGCGGATACCGAACTGGAGCTGGTCGGCTATACCACGTGCGATGGGTGTCCGGGCGGCAACATCGAGTACACCGGCGAGGAGATGACGAAGAACGGGGCCGAGGTCATCCACCTGGCTACAGGACTCGTAGTCGGCTATCCCCCCTGCCCATACATCGGGACGTTCAAGGCCTTCCTCGAGTCCAGCTACGATGTGGAAGTGGTCGTCGGGACCCACCCCATTCCGGCCAGGTATCTGGAGATGCACACGCGCCTCGGAACGTGGGATGATCCTTCGTGGGAGCCGCTTCTCGAGCCCACTATGGCTGACGAGGCGACCCGCAAGGCCTACAACTAGCCTCGAGGACAACATGCGAAATCTCCTGGAGACCGAGATCACCCGGGCCATCCTGACTGCGTACCATGAGAAACTCCTGAGGCGGGTGCAGGGGGATGTGGTGGTCGTGGGGGCCGGACCATCAGGCCTGATGGCTGCCATCGATCTCGCTGGTCGGGGGCACCAGGTGACCGTGCTCGAGAGGCGCCTCTCGCCAGGGGGCGGAGTGTGGGGTGGGGCCATGGCGATGAGCGAAGTAGTGATCCAGGACCAGGCGCTGGCCGTGGTGGAACAAGTGGCCGTCAACTCCCGCCCGGTGGGGGGCGGCCTGCACGCCGTTGATGCCATCGAGCTGGCGTCCGCCCTTTGTTTGCGATGCGTTCAGGCAGGAGCAGCGATCCTCAACCTGATCTACGCGGAAGACCTCTGCGTGCACGACGGTCGGGTGTGTGGGGTGGTGGCCAATCGAACGGGGGTAGCCGATGCGATGCCAGTGGATCCCATCACCTTCGAGGCCAGGGCTGTGCTGGACGCGACGGGGCACGACGCGGCACTGGTCGGAATGCTCCGCAAACGAGGACTACTGGACGGCTCGACCGATCGGCCGGGAGAAGGCCCCATGAACGCCGTGGAGGGCGAGTCGTTCGTGGTGGAGGAAGTCGCGCAACTCTACCCCGGACTCTGGATCTCCGGGATGTGCGTGGCCGCGGCCCTGGGTGGCCCTCGCATGGGCCCCATTTTCGGAGGAATGTTGCTGTCCGGAAAACGGGCAGCCGATCTCATTGACGTGGCTCTGAGGGAGAGCCGAGTCCCGAGCTGAGCAGCCGGTCGCGTCATTCAGTCTCCTGCGCGCCGCGCATCCACTTTCGACCGGAGCAGGAAACCTCGCCAGGCAGATCCGGCACTAAGAATGTGGCAACCCATTACCGGAGGTCCGGAATCATGGCAATCAGGAGGGGGCCCAAAGGCACTGGAATCATGGGACCAGGTGGGGACTGTATCTGCCCGAAGTGCGGTTTGAAGGCGTCGCACGAGTTTGGCGTGCCGTGTCGGGAGGTCCGGTGCCCGGAGTGTGGTGCCGTGATGATGCGAGAAGACTCGTCCCATCACGAGGCCGCGACGAAGTGATCTGAGGTTTGCACCGCCGCGTTGGCCTGCCGTATATCGCCACGCCCTTATCAGATCACCTCGATCGTGCCATAGAAGTTCTTTGTCACATCGATGTAGTCCTCTCGGAGTTCCTTCGTCGCAGCTGGCAGGTATTCTGAGACATCACGGGCGGTGATCCCGTCCTCACCTTTGTCGCGGGCCGCCAGATCACCTGCGAATCCGTGCAGGAAGACGCCGGTCCGGACCGCTTGCTCGAGCGGCAGACCCAGACCGTACATGGCGGCAATCGTCCCGGTCAGCACATCGCCCGAACCGGCGGATGCCATGCCCGAGTTGCCGCTCATGTTGATGTAGACCCGACGGTCCGGGAGACCGATGAGCGTGTGGGCTCCCTTGAGAACGACAATGGCACCCAGATCCTCCGCGGCATCCTGGACTGCCGGGATCGGATCGCTCTGGATCCGGGCAACGGACATACCCGTCAGCCGGGACATCTCGCCGGGATGGGGCGTCAGAACAGTGGGGATCGTCCGCCCGCGTACCACGCCTGGCTCCTCTGCTACCGCGGTGAGACCATCACCATCAACGAGGAGGGGCTTCTCGATATCCGAGGTAAGCTGCCGGACCAGCTGTCGAGTCTCTTCCTCAATCGAGAGTCCTGGACCGAGAACGACGAAGTCCGCGATCCGGCTGAGATCGAGCAGCGCATCCAGGGCGCTGAGCGCCAGATTCCCGACGTCCGTCTCGTCCTGCGGCGCGAACACGACCTCGCTCGCCAGACCGGCCAGATGGGGTACCATGGAGCGGGGCGCCGCCAGCCGGGAGTAGCCGCCCCCGGCCCTGAGCAAGGAGAGGGCAGCCAGCGCCGGTGCACCGAAGTAGCTGCGCGCACCGGCGATGAACAACACATCCCCGAAGCTGCCTTTATGTCCATCCACACGGCGCGGTGGCAGCTCGGACGGCTCGCTGACATCCACCTTGATGTCGCCGGTATTCGTGAGTTCCGGTGGGAACGAGATATGTGTCACGACAAGCCGTCCGGCCAGCTCCGCTCCCGGGTACAGCAAGTTGCCCCGCTTGGGCAACCCGAAGGTGACGGTCGTGTGGGCGCGGATCGCTACGCCGCACACCTGGCCCGTATCACCGTCCACTCCTGAGGGGATATCAATGCTGACGACCGGCTGACCCGAGCTGTTCACCTGTTCGATCACTTCGCGAAAGCGTCCCCCGACATCCCGCGTTATCCCCGTGCCGAAGAGGCCATCCACCACCGTATCGCACCAGGCCAATGACTCAGCGATCTGTTCGGTGCTCGGCTGGATCAGGGTCTCCACGCCGCTCTTTGACAGCATCTCGTAGTTCAGCCTGGCAGCCCCGGCATAGGAATTCACATCGGTGAAGATGAGCACCCTGACGTGCCCTCCCACCGAGTGCAATTTTCGCGCGACCACGAAACTATCCCCACCGTTATTGCCCGGTCCGCTGAGCACGACGAAGCATCGTCCCTGTACGCCCGCCTGATGCAGAATCACGTAATACGCAGCCTCCCCCGCGTTCTCCATGAGGATGTAATCGGGCACGCCGTACTCTGTGATCGCGCGGCCGTCCAGCCTCCGCATTTCCTGGACTGAGCTGACTTTCATCGAACGGACTTCCTATTAGTTTGGCTAACCGCGGCACGGGCGTGAAACCGCGAATTCACGGCGACGAAGCGGTCGTGGAGCCGGTGAGGTGGGCAGTCTCATCACAGACCTCCGGTATGGGTCTCATGTTCTTGGTGCCGGACAGGACTGCCCCGGTTCCGCCGAAGAAGACAGAGGATGCGACCTTCCCTGTCACCTCCGGAAACCGTCTCCTCCGTCCGGGGCACTAAGCTTGTGAAGAAGACTGCTCGCGGTGTCGACATCCATCGATCCTCAGCCGTGGACCAGATGTCCCGCAATTACTACGCTCTCCTTTGGCACGCGACCTTTCTCGCGTTGACGCTCACGTTTACGGATGTGAACACGATTCTCCCCGCCCTCATGATCAGCGCGGGCGGTACCGACATCCACATCGGATTGCTCACGGCGATCATGGTGGGAACGCCGATCGTGGGCCAGGTGCTGTTCTCCAGTTACCTGCATCTGAAGGCCCGTAAGAAGGGATTCCTGCTCCTTGGAATCAACCTGCGCATCGTCGCCCTCGTCCTGGTCGCCGTGGTCCTCGCCACGACCGAACTGATCCCCGGAAGGGCCGTGATCGTCCTGGTGCTGGTGCTCATGTTCACCTTCGCGCTCGGAGGTACCTTCGCGGGCGTCTCCTACGTGGACATCGTCGGCAAATCGGTGGTTCCCGAGCGGCGCCACCGCTTCTTCGTCAGCCGACAGGTTCTGGTCAGCGTGGCCTTTCTCGTTTCGGCTCTCGTTGCGCGGAGGGTGCTCGCCCGCTTCGACTATCCGGCCAACTACATGTGGCTCTTCGCCCTGGCGGCCGGTCTCCTGCTGGTCGCCTCGTGGGGCTTCTGGGTCATTGCCGAGCCGAGTGCGGATCCGCCCGGCGACGCCTGTCGTCTGGCCGATGTCCTGATGTCGATCCCCGGTCGTCTGCGGGATGACCGGGAGCTGCGCCGCTACATATACGTCGTCAATCTCACAGGGTTCGGTCTCACCCTGATGCCGTTCTACGTGATGCTGGCGAAGGCGCACTACGGTCTCACGGGGCGACAGGTAGGAACGTATCTGCTCGTCCAGATCGTTGGCATGATCGTGTCGAACCTGCTGTGGGCCTGGGTGGTGAAACGGTACGGGTTTCGCGGTGTGATCAGGGGATGCATCGCGTGCGGCGCTTCTCTGCCCGTTCTCGCCCTTCTACTGGTACGGGGTCCGTTGGTCGTCTTCCTGTTCGTCTTCTTTCTGATGGGAGTTGCACTCTCGGCGCGCAAGATCGCCTTCGATGGCCTGTTCATTGAGATCACCACCGACGCGAACCGTGCTCTGCACAAAGGCATCGTCGGGACGACCTCCCTGTCTATGGCCCTATTCCCGCTCTTCGCGGGCGTAATGATCGGCTCAGTCGGTTACGCACCCGTCTTCCTGCTAGGCTCGCTCCTCGTGGCGAGCGCGTTTCCCCTGTTGGCCGAACCGTGAGCCGGGAACCTGACCCGCCCTGCTGTGCACGAATTCAGTGAGAGTCGTCGAGGCAGGTAATAACGATAGAGAGAGTGGATCCATGGAGTACGTTGACATCGGAGAGCCGTGGCTGAAGCGGGTGCTGCCCGAGGGGTGGCCGATACGGACTTCCACCTTGATTGGCGGTCCCGGAGGCTCGGGCAAGCCGCTCATAGGCAACGTGGTCGCCGCGAGCTGGCTCCAGGCGGGCGGCAGCGTCGTCTTCATGTCGCTGCAGTATCCCGACCACGAGTTCATAGCCACGGCGATGCGGCGGCTCACCGGTCTCGATCTGGCGGAGTACTACAATCGGGTGGAGTTCATCGAGCTGGACACGACGGTGGATGGGATCGAGCCACACTTAGGCAGACGATTCGCGGCCAACCTCGTAAGGCCGGAAATCTGGGACGCGGCCATCGAGCGGGCGTGCTCCCTCGTGCCAGACGAGGGGCCGGGCATTCTCGTCTATGGTTCCGCGCTGAATCTCCTTCTCTTCTCGCCCACATACGGGGGACGCCTTCTGGAACGTATGAAGAGGACGGTCCGGGACGACAAGCGTCGGACCTACCTCTTCACGGCCAGCAGCACGACAAGGAAGGAAGAGATCGAGCAGGTCGAGGCTGCGGCCGACAACCTGCTCGTGTCTCAGGCCACGCGGCGTCCTTTCCGCCTCCGGATGCGAGTGGAGCGAATGCTGGGGACGGCGTTCGTCCCGGACGAAGTCGAAGTGCCCATCCCCCCGGAGGAACTGACCGAGCTCAAGAAGGTCGCGGACCACAATCGCAAACGGGTGATCCCGCTGGTGTCGGCCATCTGAGCCAACAACGCGCCAAGGGGGCGTCATGCTCGAGAAGGTGATCTACGCCGTGGACTTCGGCGATCTCCAGCCACTGGCCGTGCCCTGTCTGGCGAGGCTGCGAGACGCCGGCTGCAGTGAGCTGGTTTTCTTGCATGTCGCGGACGAAAAGCGGTCACTGCGTGGGGTCCCAGCCCTTCTGCGGGACGAAGTCCGCAGCTGCCTGAAGGAAGCTGTCGAGCGGAAGATCGGGGAATGGGTCCAGACCTACAATCATAATGAGATTTCAGTCCGTACGGTCCTCAAGGAAGGGGACGCTCAATGGACCGACCTGTACGAGGCCGTGCGCCAGGAGCAGGCCTCGCTCGTCGTTCTGGGGCCGAGACCCGGGCCGGATGCCGGCCCGACGACGTACTTCCTCATGCACGCGGTCCGAGCCGCTCTTCTCATTCTCAAGGTGCGGGACCCTTCGCAGCCCATGCCCTTCGGTGAGGAATGTTCGGGTCTTTTCTCCCGTGTACTGATACCCACGGACTGGTCGGAATGCGCGCTTCGCGCCGAGAAGAGCGCGATCCAGCTCAGGAATGCCGGGATCAAGGGTGTGGTCCTGGTTCACGTGATGGCACCCGACCTGTCGGGTGCCGGGAGGGAGAAGCACGAAGCTCTCGCTTCGAAGCGCCTGGCCAGGTCTCGCGCCGAGCTCGAGAAAGCAGGAATCGAGGCGACGACCCTGCTGCTCGAGGGTGACCCGGCGCCCGCGATCGCCAGTGCGGCAGAGTCGGAAGATGCGACCCTCATCATGATGGGCTCCACCGGGAAGAGCGTGACCGAGGATATGCTCATAGGCAGCATTAGCGAGCATGTGGCTCTCACGGCCAGCCGGTCCGTGCTCCTCGTTCACTGAGCGGAATTTCCAGGCAGGAGTCCCGACTTTGTTCCAGTCCCGCCACGCTGTTCGGTGGTCCTGGGGTCCGCTATTATCCGCATGACCTGACCATGTCAGCGCCGCGGTTCGCGCAGCGGCACCCCTGTACCGACCCAGGCCCACTCCAGATGACCCAGAATAGCGGCAACCCGAGCAGAGAATCGGCTGACGTTGCGATCCCACGGCTGCTCGAGGAGCACGGGGATCGCATCTACGCGATGGGTCTGCACATGTGCGAGTCCCCGCAGGACGCGGAAGACATGGTGCAGGAGACGTTCGTGCGCGCGTATCGGAGCTGGGATCGGTTCGAGGGGCGATCCGCTCCTTCTACGTGGCTGTATACGATCGCCAGCCGGGTCGCCAAACGGCAGTATCGGCGGCGGGCCGGCGAGCCCCGGAGATTGGAGTCTCTGTACCGCGTGCTTCCGTCCGGCGAGGAGGGGGTCGTGGACCTCGCGGCACCGGGCGAGTCCTTCCTGGATCAGGTGGAGCGTGAGGAGGCTGAAGAGCGGGTCCGGATGGCAGTAGGCTCGCTCCCTCTTCGTTTCCGCCTCCCGCTCGTCCTCAAAGATCTCGCCGATTTCTCGATCGCGGAAATCGCCGGGATCCTTGAACTGAAAGAGAACACGGTCAAGACCCGCATTTACAGAGCGCGAATGGCGATGCGTAAAGGGCTGGTAGAGGGGCTGCCGAAGCGGACGGCTCTGAAGCTGGACCACTCGAAGCGTATCTGCCTGGATCTGCTGTACGCGAAGCAGGAAGCGCTGGACCGTGGGGTTCCCTTTCCTCTTCCGCAGGATCAGTTCTGCGCCCGTTGTCACGCGGTCTTCTCCACGCTGGATCTGACGCAGGACGTGTTCCGGCAGCTGCATCGAGGAGCCGTTCCCGATCCTGTCCGGCTCGCTTTGAAGAGGGAGATGGAAGCCGAATATCCCCGACCTCAAGGGTAGCCTGCCCCTCGTACGGTAGCCGTCTTCCTGCACAGCCCACCTGACCGCGGCGGACTCTCCGGGCCGCCACTTCCGGGAACCTCCGTGTCCAATTTGCCCACCTACCAGTTGTGGGAACCTCACAGTCTGTAACTGAGGAAACCGCCATGCTCAGAATCGGCAGGATACTGGTTCCAACGGACTTCTCCGGGAGCGCAGATAAGGCGCTTTCGTTGGCGGCTCGCCTGGCCCAGCATTACGGTGCAGAGTTGCATTTGCTGCACGCTAATCCGGAATGGGAATCGGGCTCCAGGTTTCAGCTACACGACTCAACCGACCGTGAGGAAGTGTGGCGGGTGCTGCACAACCGGGCCGAGGTCCAGTTGGAGCACCGATCGGCTCACCTTTCCGTGCCCGTTCAGTCGCACGTGTCGACATCAGAGAGAAATCCCAGCTCGGCGATCCTGTCATACGCGGAGGCGCACGGGATCGATCTGATTGTGATGGGGACTCACGGCCGACGGGGCTTCAGACGCTACCGCCTGGGAGGTGTGACAGAGGAAGTCCTTCGACAGTCTACCTGCCCCGTGTTTACCGTGAGGCAGGACAGCACGGATTCAACCGCTGAGACGGCGCTGGAGACCATTCTCGTTCCGATCGACTTCTCCTGGTACTCCCATCTGACCCTGGCCTACGCGAGAGTATTCGCCGCTGACAACGGCGCGAGTCTGCAGCTACTCCATGTCATAGACGAGACGACCTGCCCGGATTTCTACCTGGTTCGGTCAGAACTGGCGGATCAGGGCGGCCATGGATTGAAGCTGGAGGCCGAGAAGCGCCTTCATGTTCTCCTGAACGAAGCCGACGGGCCGGACGTCGAGGCCAGCGTCTCCGTGAGGTCAGGCAATCCGGCGGGTGAGATCGTACGCTTCGCCAGGTCCGCCGGGTCCGACCTGATTCTCATGGCGAGCCACGGTCTTGGAGGGCTCCTGAGAATGATGCTGGGCAGCGTGACGTCACGCGTCGTGCACGCTGCCCCATGTTCGGTACTGGTCACCAGGTGGAGTCGCGACCTGACACCAGGTAATGCGTCTCTGTCAACTCACTACCGGGGGCTTCAGCTACCGGTGGAGACCGAGGAGGTGGTTCCATGAGTTCAGTGAAGCCGTTGAGCGGTCAAAGAATCGGCATTATCGGCAAGGGAGGTGCGGGCAAGAGCACGATTACAGTGCTGGCGGCCAGAGCTCTGCAGCGGCAGGGCTATTCGGTGTGCGTGCTGGATGCGGATTCTACGAACGTCGGGCTCCATGGCGGGCTCGGTCTCGATCACGCTCCCGCGGCTCTGCTCGAGTATTTCGGCGGAACCGTGTTCAGCGGCGGTCGCGTGAGCTGCCCGGTCGACGATCCGACCCGACTGCCGGATGCCACGATCTCGCTTCAAGACTTTCCCGGTCGTTTCGTCGGGCGCTCGCCTGACGGAATCTGGTTCCTGGTGGCAGGGAAGCTGGGTGCTCTCGGACCCGGAGCCGGCTGTGATGGACCGATCGCCAAGATCGCGCGGGACCTGGAAGTCAGATCTGAAGCCGGGGACATGGTGACGCTAGTGGACCTGAAGGCGGGCTTCGAGGACTCCGCCCGCGGTCTCATTACGGGTGTGGATTGGGTCGTGGTCGTGGTCGATCCGACCAGGTCCGCGGTCCAGCTGGCGGCCGACATGAGCAACCTGGTCAGGAGTCTGCATGAAGGTGGGCTGCCCGCCACCGAACATCTCGAAAATCCTGAGCTCGTCGAAATCGCGAACAGCATCTATCGGGACTCCAGAGCCCGAATGGCGGTGACCGTCCTGAACAGAGTACCGGACGATTACATGGAGCAGAAGCTACGGAATGAGCTGATCGCGTACGGGATCGAGCCTGTCGCGGTCGTTCACGAGTCTCCGGCGATCAGCGCCTCCTGGCTCTCAGGGGGAGCTGTCAGGGATGAGGCTGCGGAGAGAGACCTGGATCCTCTTGTGGCGGTCCTCGAGGCGGTTGCTGCGGCCGGTATCGAGACGGAGACGGCCGCGCCCGCAGTCTGAGCGGTGAGCCAGCAGGAGCGAAGGAGGCAACAATGTCACTCAAGGGTCACTGGTATAACGAGCTCGGTTCCGATCTCGTCCTCACCATCGACGGGAATGACGTGCGAGGAACGTTCCGAACCACTGTAGGCGACGCCCCCGATGTCTACCGGGTGGTGGGACTGACGGACGAAGCACCCTCTTCGGACACGCAAGTCGTGGCATTCTCGGTTGTGTGGGACAACCCGCGGCAATGGGATCTGCATTCTGTCACCACGTGGTCAGGCCAGTACCAGCGCGTGGCGGGCGACGAGGTGCTGGCAACGTTCTGGGCGAGGACGATGGAGACCGAGCCGAATTCCGATGCGCAGCCCACGCGAGTCGGAAAGGACCTGTTCAGGCGGACGAAGCCCACTAGCGAGGAGGTTGCCAGGCGGCTCCAGATGGGGCCGGGATCGCACCCACTGTGCGTTTCTACCTGGGATTCCGCCTTCCCATGATGGGCTCGGCCCGCCCACGAGTTGGACGAAGATCTGTATTCTGCTGTGGGGCTAATTGAAACCCACACGTCTCGTTTCGGCACTAATTAATTGAGAGGATGTTGCAGGAATAGATCGGAGTCAGGCCCGGCAGGTGTCCGACACGCCGGGGAGGAGGACCGATGAGAAACCGGAGAGAGCTGGTCCGCGAAGCAAAGAAAACCCGCCTGCAGTTCGAAGCGGCCAATGATCGATTCCGACGAGAATACCAGAGTCTGACAGCGGTCGGCATCCTGATCGCCACCGGCGTTCATTTCGGCCTGTTCGCGTTTAATCCGCAGATGAGTATCATCGCCATGGAATCTGGGGGCGAAGAAATCGTCGCCATGACGCTTCCGCCCGAAGTTCGAATCCCGCCGCCACCCCAGTCGATCGCCCGGCCCGCGACTCCGCGTGTCTCAGCAGCGGAGGTGTCTGATGAAGTGACGATCGCCCCGACCACGTTCGAGGCGAATCCGGTGGAGAACCTCCCCCCGCCTCCCGTCGCCGCAAGGAGTCAGAAGAAGGAGCACACGCCGTTCTACGTAGCGCGCGAGGTCGAGCCCCGGCTGCTGAACGGGCCCGAGATCAGTCGTCTTCTGAAGCAGAAGTATCCGGCTATGCTGTGCGAGGCCGGGATCCAGGGCAGGGTGATCGTGTGGGTTTTCGTGGATACGGGCGGAAAGCCGGCGGACTGTCTCATTCACTCTTCCAGCGGCTATCCCCTGCTGGACGAGGTGGCCAGGGAAGTCGTGACGCACATGAGGTTCGCACCGGCGCTGCACATGGACAAACCGGTGGCGGTGTGGATCGCGCAGCCGATACAGTTCTCGGTCTCGTAGGATGGATGGAAGAACCGCAGGGCGGTGACGCCTGCCTGCCGGGTCACCGTCCTGACACCTCACCACCACCGCGAGCCCGCGCTCCGGGGCCAGCCCACGCTTCGAGGGCTGCAGGTGTCGCGGCCCACAACAGGAGCGTCATCAGGACGGCCGACGTAACGCACCACATGCAGGTCGCCCCGATCACGAACGGCTCGAGTACCGTCAGATAGATGGAGAAGAGCGTCCCGAACAGCGCCAGGAACCATACCTCGAAGGCGAGGACCGCGCTCCACGGGAGCGGACTGCGGTCGCGCAGCAGCCAGCCGAGACCCAGGACGGCGTACACGATAAATCCGAGCACACCGATGGGAAAGAGCCCGAACAGCCGGGCGTAAGGACTCTGCTGCACCGTGTTGCAGTCGCCCACGGGGCCGCAGATCGCCTCGCTCTGCGTGACTTCCACGTAGCCGAGGTACGCCGCGACGACGAGACCGGCCACGATGAGCAGCGCCACGATCCAGCCCGGCCAGCGGGCCAGCGTCGCCCCACGGGCCATGGCGATGAGCACGGCGAGTACCGAGATGACCATTCCGACGAGGGCCAGCAGGGCGATCGAGTTGCCCGCCCGATCCTGATCGAATTTCTGCCACGGACTCAGGCCGGCCGTGCTCGACTCCGCCCCGGCCAGGTCCATGATGGGGACCTCGGACTCGGCTACGGCTTCAATCTCCTCTGCCGGCTGTGCACCCGCGATTTTCTCCTCGGCGGGGGCCGCTTCCTTCTCGGTGGGGACCACTTCGTCGGACGGTGTGCGGGGCACGGATACAGGATCGGGATCCGCAGCTTCCTCCGGGGGCGGTTCATCCGCCTCGACTCGGTCTTCGACTTGACCCTCCGTCGGGGCCGGCTCTGCCTCCGGTTCCGCCACTTCGACCCCGTTTGCGACAAGCGCCGCCCGCAGGCCAGCGATCTCGGGCCACGGAATTCCTCCGGCGGCCAGTCCCTCCTCCACGATCCCCGGCAGCTGATCCGGAATCTGGAAGGAGCCTACCAGCGCATGGTCACCAACGGCCAGTAGCGGAACACCGAGCTCCTCCGGCGGAATCCCGTAGCGGCGCCCGGCCTCCCGGAACAGCTCCTGCCCCGCGGCAGACTGCGTGTTGATCGTGACGATGACGAGCGACTCCCCATACTTCTCTACGAGGGGCGGAAGCGACTCCGCGATCACCGTGTGGCAATGCGGGCACGCCGGGGAGAAGAACAGCACGGTTCGGACCCGGGGTGCCGTGGCCTCCTGGGCCTCCTGCGCGAAGCCGGGGGGGACCAGAATGGCTGCGAGGAGTGCGAGTATATGAAAACGACGGATCATGTCC
>CBDUVN010000054.1:0-13823 GCA_965370685.1 uncultured bacterium
CGCGTTGCATTTCCATCGCCTGTGCCTCCATTGTCGCAAAGGTCACGCGTGACCGGCTGATGGAACGCCTGGACCAGCGGTACCCGGAGTACGGCTGGGCGCGAAACAAGGGGTATCCGACCGGTACCCACCTCTCCGCGATCCGGGAGTATGGCCCGACCGCGCACCATCGGGCGACCTGGGCGCCCATCCTCCAGCACGAGCTGCGGCTCGAGGGCTGATCATGCATTCTGAACATCTGCGAAACGTCCAGATCTCCTGGGTCGCATTCGGCTGGTTCGTCGGCCTCGCGATCGCCACGAGCATCGCCCTCCTGCTGATGGCCAGCGGGCTGGTGAATCCCGCGGGCGAAGGCAGCGGAATCTGGCTCACGCTGGCGGTAGGAGTGGGCTGGTTCGTGGGCGGTTTTTCCACCGGATACAAGACCGCTGCCGCCCCGATTCTGCACGGCACGGCGATCGCGCTGTTCACGTTTGTCGTCTGGTTCCTGGTGAACCTGGTGTTCGGGGGACTCACGACCGGGGCCAGCGCATGGGAGTTCCTGGGCGGCCGGGCGACTGCGCTGGCATTGCTCGAGCAGGGCGTAGCCGCGATCGCCGGCTGCTGGGCGGGCTACCGCTACGCACCACTCCGGGTGGAGTGAGTTCCTGCCCGCTGTGTCATGGTAGACTCGAGGCCGGCTCTTATATCGCCCTCGTCCCCGTGAGTCCCGTCGTGTATCCCGGGATCGCCGGCCTCGAGGTCCATTCCGCCTGTCTCGCGGCCGCCCGCCGCGGGGCGTTCGAACGGGGGCGCGCTCCGAGGCGCCGGGCGATAGAATCATCCGACGAATCCAGCAGCGATCGGGTGGAAGCCCGGCAAGATTATCGAGGTGCAACGGAGGAACCAGGATGAGGATCGCAGGACGAGAGAAAATCGCTTCACGGGGGTTTTTCCTGCGTGTGCTGACGCTGGCGGTCGCAGGGCTCGCGGTATCCGGCTGCGCCCAGGGATTCGAGCAGGTCCAGTCCGATAACCGTGCCAAGCTGTTCCGGATCGAGCCCGGACAGACTCGACAGCAGGTGCTCGAAGAGATGGGCACCGAGCCCCAGACGTACACCAAGGGCGCGTTCAGGTCGGACGGCATCGTTCCGAATCCGTACGACAGCGAAACGCACGTCCTTGGCGGAGGGGAGATCGAGATTCTTTACTACGCCACCAACGTCAGCAACAACGACGGCGTGATCACCGACGATGAAATTACGCCGCTCGTCCTGGTGGACGGGATCCTGGTCGGGTGGGGCTGGACGTACCTCCAGACGTTCACCGACGATAACGACCTCACGCTCATCGGTCCGCAGGCCCCTCCTCTCTAGCAGGGTACCAGTACCGGCTGGAAGGCGATCAGTCGGACTGGCGCAAACGGGCCCGTTCGGACATCCATAGAGACATGCAAGGCGGGGGTGGGGTCCCGGGGTCGGTGCTCCGGCTCATCAGCGTGACGCGTTCAACCTGAAAGGAGATCGCTGTGCGAATCCGGGACATTCTTCGAGAAAAAGGCGACAACGTAGCGACGATCGGCGCCGGGCGGACGGTGCACGAAGCAGTGCGCGAGTTGAACAGCCACCGTATCGGGGCCCTCGTGGTGACGGGCGATGACGGTTCGGTACAGGGAATCGTCAGTGAGCGGGACGTCCTTCGGATGGCGGCTGAGACCTGGGATGACGCTGGCGACCGGATCCCTCGACTGCGTGATCGGCCCGTGGTCGGAATCATGACTCGCGACGTGATCTGCGCCGTGCCCGATGACGAGCTCGACTACGCGATGGGGATCATGACGCAGAACCGGATCCGACACCTGCCGATCGTGGAAGAAGGCAGACTCATCGGGATCATCTCGATCGGAGACGTGGTACGGGCGCACTTGAGCGAGGCCGCGTACGAGAACCGGATGCTGAAGGACTACGTCCAGGGTGGTGGGGCCGGCTGAGGGAGGCGACCCGCCTCAGATTCGCTACGACCGTGGCCTGGCGCAGGCCGGCGAGCAGTCACACCCGATCGGGTGGTAGACTTCGTCGGCCAGCACCTCAGTTCGGATCGAACTTCGCTGCTGGCACCCGCCACGTGGATCAGCGTTGCTTTCCTGATCCTGTTCATGGGAATGGCCGTGATCCTCTGTCGCGAGGCGCGAAAGAACTGAGTGGAAGAGGGGTTTCCAGACCCACAGCGGTATCGGGCGGTCGCCCGGGTGTTCGCAGTAACGAGCAAACACCCGGGCGCTCCCGATCTACAACGGACGAGGACTCTACATGGGGGAAGCGAAGATCGCGACTCCTGCATCCGCGCAGGGCTGAACAGCACAGCCCCCGTCAATGTAGTGGATCTGGTCGTCCACCATCGTCGGGATTTGCGGCCCATGCAGGGAATAGACAAAGTGGATCTCCGCCGTCATGGCGTTCATCAGTCCGGGCCCGAAGAGCGCTTCTGAGGTATCACCCTCTCTGACTTGTCCTGTCATCGTGACCGGTCCACCGCCGATCACCCGTCCGCCGGCCCGCAGCAGGCTTCCTTTTACGGCAGGGTTGCCAAAATCACTCGGCCCGCAGAGCTGCTGTGCGCACTCCCCGGGAACGTTGAAGATGGCGGCCCACATCGTCGCGGTGTTGGGGGATGGTACGGAGGCCTTCATCTTGAACGTCACAGTATTCTTGTTTCGGCGTAGCGTAGCCGAGTGAATGAACGCGCCATCGACTAGATTCAGGATCAGGTCGGGAGATTGGGAACCGGCCGATCCCGCGGTCTGTCTGAACGTGGGGGACGTGGCGTCCTCGACGGCCGTTGGCGAACTCTCGCTGCACCCGACCAGGGCAAACGAGCCGACGATGAGGGCGAGGGGAATACGGTGTTGCATGTTACCTCCGCTTCTGGTCGCACTGGGGCCGGTGCACTGAATGCGACATGGAGAGTTGGCTGACAGGATTCAACCCACTCTGGATTTCCACCCTAATCAAGATCTCGGAATATTGGAAGCCCGTACACTGCAATTAATTACGACACTCAGGTGGGGTTATCCTGCATCACGCCGGCTGGCGATCCGGCCGGATCGGAGTAGATTCTGCGGTCCGACCGGGTAGCTCAGCTGGCAGAGCAACGGACTTTTAATCCGTAGGTCCTGGGTTCGAATCCCAGCCCGGTCATTCTGCAGAACCAACGCCTGATCCGGCCGTCTCGACCCGATGTCGTTCCTACCGCCGCCCCGATCGATCGGCGGCCACGAGCGCAGTGAACCTCGAGTGCAGTTCATCCAGCAAACCGGGCGGCAGCCGAAGCGGAAGATGTATCGCAAGGAGTACAGCCCGATCCGCCTCCGGCAGCGCATCGCGAAGCGATTCACGAATCCAGTCACGCAAGGAGGTGGGAGCTCCCCATACTTCCGTGACGATCTCGGGTCTCGTTGCAACGAGCCTGATGATGTCGTCGAGGTCGTGGCTCGCCCAGGGATCGGCGCTGCCACGCGATGCGAACGCCTCCAGTTTCGCTGCGAGAAAGACGACCGGGTCGAACAGCCGGATCTTGAGGCCGGGTTCGAGTTCGATCGTGATCGTACGCTGCGTTCCGATCGTGTACCACCGGTTCGTGAACCCGAGGATGTCCGCGTCGTCGGGTATCAGGTCTACGGTCAGGTCATCCTTGAAGTGTCTGAAAGGAGGTGGATTGAGTTCTGCGGGCTGGGTGAATCCGAGCGCCTTGAGACGCGAGCTGACCTTCATGTACTCAGTGTAGCTTCCCGCCGAGCATACGACGTCGGCATCGATCGTCGGCCGCGGTCCGGACAGGGCAGGCACGGTAGAATACTCGTCGACGACGAGACCACCCGTGAAGATCAACTCTTGCAGAAGAGGTCTGAGTGCATGCGCCGTTCGCACCAGCAATTCCCGGCTCATCCCTGCGCGATCTCATCGAGCCACACCTCGATCAGCTCAGTGGCTCGCTTCCGTTCGCGGACGCCGCCGAGTCGGATGGCATCAAGAAGGGTGAGCGCGTCATAGAGGGCAGGAGCTGTAAGTGCGTACTGCGGGGCCTGCGAAATGAGTGGGCGAACTGAGTCTCCGCGTACGCGTCCATCGATTGACGGCCAGACCCAGGACCGGTCCGCCGCGAACTCGTTCTTGAGCATCGGTCCCGAGTGGCCTGTCGGCACACCCATGTTCTCCGGTCCCAGCGTCGCGAAAAACGCGTAACGCAGTCCGTGGACCAGGAACTCCAGCAAGTTGGGCGAAATTACATGCCTGCTGTCGGGCACGAGCAGACCAGCCCGAGTCAACCTCGACACCGCGCGGTGGGCCGTTCCCAAGCCGATGCCGAGCCCGCCGCTGAGTGCCTCGTAGGACTCATTCGGGTGCTGTACGAGCCTGAGCGCGACCACAACATCGCTTGGCTGAAGACTTTGTGCTCGATCCATGGCTGTATCCCGGAGTCAGTTGGCCTGTGATCCATGTAGCGCGGGCTGCATTCCAGTTTCCGGAAAGTGGAAAACACCGCGTGTGTCGTCAAGGGCAGGACGTCGCTGGCCGCGGGTCCGTCAGAAGCCCATCCCAATGGACCAGTGCTTCGTTCTGACCCGCGGGGCCTTCTCAGAGTTGCGAGTCTGGGCCGGAACGGCTTCCCAGAGCGCCGCACCGCTGTAGCGGACGGGCCCACCGTACAACACATTACCCGAGCGGCCCTGCCTTACTGATTGAAGAGGCTTCCCCCCTGAGTCTCAGCAGACAAGGTCTCACCAAACCTTCTGCTGGAGATGGTCTGATGAAGCCGACCAAGATCGTGGCAATCCTGTTAGCTCTGATGGCGATTTTTCCCCTGCTTCGCATCGTGCTGGGGTGGGAAATCACGCTGAACGGCAGCCCCGTTCCGATGTGGATAAGCGCTGCTTTCTTCGTCCTGTTCCTGGGACTGGCCGTGATTCTGTGTCGCGAGGAGCGCAGGAACAGAGCGGGCTAGCCCACCATCTGCCACACCTGCGCCACCACGAAGCACACGCCGACGCCCATCGCGAGTGGCAGAAGCGCTGAGACAGTCGTCCACTTCACGCTCCCCGTCTCCTTGTAGATCGTGTACAGGGTGGTGGAGCACGGATTGTGGAGCAGGCTGAACAACATCAGGTTCACGCCCGTCAGGGTCGTCCACCCGGCGGCTCGCAGCATCGCGCCCATGCCCCCGGCTGATTCCATTTCGAACATGACTCCCGCGCCCTCGCCGGCAGCCCCCACGGCCGCCGTGGTGAGCACGGTGAGCATCAGGACTGTCGGAATCACGATCTCGTTGGCCGGGATCGCCACGATGTAGGCCAGCAGGATGACCCCGTTCAGCCCGATCAGGAGTCCGACCGGGTTGCTCCATGAGATGAAGTGCTCGGCGAGGCTCGTGCCGCCGACGGAGATGTTCGCGACCAGCCAGATCACGGCGCCGGCAGGTGCCGCGAACACGATGGCCCTCCACAGGACGATGAGCGTCCGGTCGATCAGCGACGTGTACAGCGTCTGGAGAATCCTCGGGGGGCGGTACGGGGGGAGTTCGAGGCTGAATGTCGTCGCCTCACCGCGCAACATGGTGCGTGACAGGAACCAGGACGTCAGGAACATCAAGAAAATCCCCAGCAACGCCACGCCGACCACGGCCGCGGCCGAAACGAGACCCGCCAGGTGGGCCGGCGCCAATGCCCCGATGAATATCGTGGCGATCAGGATCTGCGTTGGCCACCGCCCGTTGCACATCGAGAAGTTGTTCGTGATGATCGCGATCAGCCGCTCCCGTGGGCTGTCGATCACCCGCGTCGCGACCACACCCGCCGCGTTGCACCCGAAGCCCATGCACATGGTGAGCGCCTGTTTCCCGTGCGCCCCCGCTCTACGGAACAGGCTGTCGAGGTTGAACGCCACCCGTGGCAGGTAGCCGAAGTCCTCCAGCAGCGTGAACAGGGGAAAGAAGATCGCCATAGGCGGGAGCATGACGGCTACCACCCAGGCAGTGGCCAGGTAGACGCCGTCGAACAGCAGGCCGTTCAGCCACCCGGGAAGCCCGACCGTCGCCCCGAAGTCACGGAGAATCGGGTGCAATGTGTCGATCAGGAGCGCCGCCAGCATCTGTGACGGGACGTTGGCCCCGGCGATCGTGATCCAGAATACGGCGGCCAGCATCAGCAGCATGAGCGGAAAGCCCAGCCAGCGATTCGTGAACACCCCGTCGAGCGTCCGATCGAGATTGAACTTCGATTTCCGGAGCCCGGTCGCGGACGAGCGCCCGGCGATCTCCTCCGCTACTTCGAAAAAGCGTTGTGTCAGAGCGTCGTGATAATCGGGACTGAGTTGCCAGCGAAGCTGTTCGGTCTTCCGGAGAATCGGCTCCCCGGGGTCTCCCTGTTCCAGCAGGCTGTCGGCCAGCGCGAGTGAGCCGTCGGTCACGTGGCCGTCGGTGGCCACTTCTGTTTTCGCCCCTCTACGACCGGTGGAGAGTCCCACGGCCGAGGCCGCCTCATCGGCCACCACGAGACCGATCTCACCGGTGCGAACCGCCTCCTCGACTCGTTCGTCCTTGTTCAGGAGTCGGAGGGCGACCCAGCGCGAGTTCGGCAGTTCGGGATACGTCTCCTCGATGACCGGTACCAGCTCGCCGACGGCCTCCTCCAATTCCGGAGGATAGTCCATGATCCGATACGGCCGCGTAGCAGTCTCGCCGTTCGCCATCCGGTAGATCGCTTCGCGGAGTTCCGGGATTCCCGTGCCGCTGCGGGCCACCGTGGGCACCACGGGGACACCGAGTTCCGCCGCCAGCTTCCGCTCGTCGATCGCGATTCCGTGCCGCCGCGCCTCGTCGACCAGGTTCAGGTCGATGACCACGCGATCCGTGATCTCGAGGATCTGGAGAACCAGGTTGAGGTTTCGCTCAAGTCTCGTGGCATCCACGACGACCACGGTGACATCGGGCTGTCCGAACAGGATGAAGTCGCGCGCTACTTCCTCGTCAGGACTCCCGGCCTGGAGAGAGTATGTGCCTGGTAGATCGACCACCCGGAAGCGGTCGTCCTCGTGCTGATAGCCGCCTTCGGCCCGGGCCACGGTCTTCCCGGGCCAGTTTCCGGTATGCTGTCGAAGCCCGGTGAGCGAATTGAATACCGTGCTCTTTCCGGTGTTGGGATTGCCGGCCAGGGCAACGAGGTGGTCGAACCGACCGGGGCTGATTCCGAGCTGGACCAGCGCTTCGTCCCGGTTCGCGGCGCAACCGTGACAGGGCGCTGCAGACGCGAGCGCCATTACGCTCCGGCTCCTTCGACGTGCCTCGCCGGGGCGTCCTCGAGGGAGTCCTCGACCTCCGGCCCACACACGATCTGGATCAGCGCGGCCTGGTCCCGCCGCAGCGCGATGAGCGCGCCGCGGATCCGATATGCCACGGGATCACCGGCAGCGCTCGCAAACTCCGCTCGGATCTCCGTCCCCGGGACGACTCCGAGATCGAGGAGTCGTCGGCGCTGCGGGCCCTGGCAGACCGGCGAAATCCCCAGCACCTGGCCCGACTCACCTGGCTCGAGGTCGGCGAGCGAATTCGTCGGAAGCTGAACCTCTTCCCTGATCGGGACGACGGTAATGCGGCTGGCCACCGCGGGAGACAGCCGGTGCTCCCGGCCTTCCGCCTCGAACTGGATCTCGTCCAGCGACGTGTCCAGCAATCTCAATCGCATGCCGGGACCCAGCCCCGCAGCGACGATCTCGTTGAACAGCTCGGGAGGCTCGTCTTCCAGGTGCACGATCCGGGCGATCTCGCCCTCGTCCAGCGAAGCCAGCGGCTGGCCTTCCATCGGCGGGATCCCTCCGGCCGCCGTGGGGATCGGGTCGCCGTGCGGGTCGTACAGGGGGTGGCCGAGTCGAGATGCCAGCCCCTCTGCCTGGTCGCGGGACAGTGTGTGTTCGAGCCGATCCGCTTCGGCATGCCATTCGACCGGCGCGACTCCCGTCCTGTCAGCCAGGTAGCGTTCCAGGAGTCGGTGCGCCCGAAGAACACGCAGGGCGTACTGCTGGCCGTCCTTCGTCAGGACGGGCTCGAGGCCTTCGAAGCGAAGTAAGCCGAGCTCCTCGCCCCGTGCCAGCATCCGGACGGCCTGGCCAACCGAGGTCTCCAGGAATCCTGCCAGGCTCTCCTCCGTCGCGCGTCGCCCGGCGTACTCGGAGTTGTACAGGTGCTTGAGCGTGTCTTCGATCAGGACGCGCTCCTCCAGCCTCCGATACCGGGACATGCGCGCGATGAGACCGGACCGCGGCCAGAATATGACCACCAGCGCGGCGATCGATGCCAGGAAGATCAACAGAGAGACAGCCGGGTTCATTTGCTCAGGTCATCCGTGTTTGCCGGTCAGGTGCAACGTCGCAGATTATTTTTAGTCTATCCTAAAACTAATCGGTGTGGGGCGAAGTGCAAGGGTCTGAAGGAGGTTCGTGGCCGGGAAGTGACTGCGAGGTTCGATGCCGGATCTGCAGCGGAACTGTGCGCGAGACCCTCGGACCCCGCGCACCTGTCACGCCGCGCCGCGGCGGTTCAGTAGCGGCGGTCCTCCACGGCGAAAGCCGCCGCCTTCTCCGCCGCCGTCAGGTACTCCGTCCTCAGGGCCCACTCCCCGGATTCCTGGTCAATCCAGATCATGACGGTTCTCCACGAGCCGCTCAGCTGTTCCATTACGGGATCGCCGACAGCCGAGTTCACGTACAGCTCGCAGGACCGGGCTTCAGAATAGGGCTTGGGACAGGGTCTGACCGGGTTGAGGCTGTAGCGTGAGTGGACCTCTTCCACCATCCGTCGCCGGGCTTCGTCTGCAATCGGTTCCCGGGCGAACAGGCCTACGTATGTGCCGCTGAGCAACTGGTTGTTCCGGACCCCGAAGATCATGTTCCAGCCGCGAATCGGTTTCGGGCCGGCGAAGTCCTGCGCGTCGTACCTCAGCGACGTGAAGGAACCGTCGTCCACCACCCGCGACGGCCGGCCCCATTCCTCCTTGATATCCGCCTGGCTCGCCCCCCACGGGACGGACGCGAAACCCGCGATCGCCTGTGCATTGAGCTGAGGCGCCGGGAGGGACACGAACAACAACAGCAGGATCGGCCACAATCTACGCATTCTGACTTGCCTGTTTGAGGTTTCACTCGAACGCGAACCGGGTCGTAACAATCTGGAGTCTGTGGAGCCGATCCAAATGTGCGACCCGGATGACGCTCTTACAAGCCACCTGGCATCGGGCACAGATCTCGCAAAGACCGATCCGCACCGGTCATCCTGCCAGGTATAGACTCATAAACTATTACATATCAACGAGTGTCGAGAATTAGACGGGGCGGGGCCACCGGTGGTATTCCCGGATTGTGTCCACCTTCCGCCACACCGATAGAATGCACCCACGGACGCATAATGTTGCGCATCCTCGTCCCTGGTCGGATCGGAAACTCCCCGGGGTTCGTGTTCGGACAGCATGCTGTGAAACTACCTGACGATAAAGAGGTTATACTATCAGAGAACCCTGCGGTTCAGCCCGATACGGCTTGTTGAGGCACGTTTCTTGTCTATATGTCCGGTTTCCAACGAGGCCCGTGACTCTATGAAAAGGACGTTCAAGATGAAACAGATGCTGGCGCTTGTCGCAGTGCTGACGGTCATGACTGCCTGCAGCGACTCCACGGCGCCGCTCGACCCGTTCGAGCCCGAAGTCACGAACGCCACGGACAGTTTTCAGCTCCAGGCGACTGGCGTGGACGGCGTCGGAACGACACTCCAGTATTCGTGGGAGAACACGGGCACCCAGGCTTCGATCGATCACTCCACGACCACCGCTGGCGGTACGGCGCGTCTCACGATCCGGGATGCGGCGGGCTCAATCGTCTACGAGCAGGACCTGGCGCCGAGTCTCAACGAGGACACCTCCTCCGGCGAAACCGGCACGTGGACGATCACGGTCATTCTGTCGGAGTACAGCGGGACGCTGAACTTCCGCGCGCAGAAGAAGTAACGCGCCAGCCCGGGGTCAGTCCGGCGGCACTGCCGGAACGACCCCGCCAGGCGCCTCTGCGGGCGGGACCCCGCCAGGCGCCTGTGGTCCCACGTACCTGTCCAGGTATTTCAGCTGACGCTCGATCTCCAGGATCCGGTCCACCCGGCGGGCGTAATTCTCGCTGCCGCTGGACGGATTCCACGACCTGGGGCGGGGGAGTCCCGCCGCAAGCATCGCTCCCTCGCGCGGCGTGAGGTGCGCGGCCGGCTTGCCGAAATAGTGCTGTGCGGCCGCTTCAGCGCCGTAGATGCCCGGCCCGAACTCGACGACATTCAGATACAGCTCGAGGATCCGTTCCTTGCTCAGCGACTTCTCCAGCTGCCTGGTCAAAGTCGCTTCACGCAGCTTCCGGGTCAGGCTGCGGCTGGGTGACAGCCACAGGTTCTTCACAAGCTGCTGCGACATCGTCGACGCGCCGCGGGGCGCCTTTCGTTCGCGGATCGCCTTTCGAACCGCTTTGCCCAGCTCGTGCGACGAAAATCCGTTGTGAAAGAAGAACTCCGTGTCCTCGCTCGCGATGACGGCCCGCGTGAGGTTCGGCGAGATCCGGGCGTACGGTACCGGGGACCACGCGACCACGTCGCTCTTTCCGGCCTCGCGCCGAGCCTCCCGGTGCCGGTCGATGAACGCCGTCGTCTCGGGGTTCGTGGTCCGAAGCGCCGAAACGTCCGGCAAGGTGATCCACGTCCAGGTGAGCCACACGAGCAGGATCAGCGCAACCGCGGCGACCGCGACGACGACGCGCCGGTCCAGCCTCGAGACGAATTCGAACTTCGAAGAGAGTTTCATTCCGGCTGTGGGTCCATTATCTCAGGATGGACTTCAGACCCACGATGAGCGCAGCGCCGATCAGGACGGCGGCCAGGATCCAGGGGAAGCCCCCGGCCACGAGGGCCACGACAAGCGCGATTCCGAGGACCACGGGACCGAGGATCTGAACAGAGCGTGACATCGGGAACCTCCCGGCCTGTTGGCTGAATGCGATCGAGCAGGACCCCGACAATCTACACGTCCGAGGGACCACCGGAATGGTAGCCCCCTCTCGCACCCGAACGCGGGTTTCAGTCGACCCTTTTGCGCTCTTCGGGGTATCCACTCTACCCCTCGTGCAGCACATACCCCCCGGCGGAGACCCTCGCGCCGCAGACGACGTCTGCGACACGGTGTTACCAGCGCGACGTCCTTACAGAACCGGAAGGACGTCGCGCGCAGCGGGAGGCGGGTTGCCTCCCCCTGGAGGTAAATGATGTACGCCTCGGTCCACACGGCACTCTACTTCGTCGGCATCCTCATCATCGCGATTGCGTTCGTCGCGATCATGGTCCTGTTCGCCGACTGCGCATGGTGCGCGGGGCGCGATCGCTGGCAGGCGAAGCACCACCACTGATCCACCGGGCCCGACGTCCGGCTACGGGCGGACGTTCAGGTTGGTCCGGAACACGTTATCCGGGTCGTACTTCGCCTTGAGCTCTTGCAGTCGCGGGTAGCTCGACCCGTACGCGGCCTGCACGCGTGCGGCATCCGCGGCGTCGCTGACGAAGTTCACGTACACGCCACCAGTGCTGAACGGCGCCGTAGCGTCGAAGAACCCGCGCGCCCAGTCGATGCACTTCCCGTCGTCCGACGCGTCTTCCCACCGCGTGTGGACATTCATCACGAACGCCGCATCACGGTGCGGGTACGCCGTCGAATCGATCGGAAGCCGGGCGGCAGCCCCACCGACCTGGGCGATGAAGATCTCCGACTGCGGAGACGGAAGAGTCTCCACCGCCGACAGGATCTCGGTCACGAGACCGTCTTCAATCGAATTGAAGTTGTGTGACTTCCAGTAGTTGCGGGCACCAGGCGTAAGAAGCGGATCGAATGCCTGCTGGAAGTCCGCGAACGGCATCACCCCGACGTGCTCCCCGTGTGGCGTTCCGTAGGAGCGGAGCGGCTCGACGAGCCGCTCGCCCTCCGCGGGATCGCCGGCGTAGACGAAGGCGAACACGACGACCTTCGTTCCGTGCACCTCTTCCGGGAGGAAGGGGAGCGGGGGCGCATCCCTGAGAACCATCCACAAGGTCAGTTCATCGGGACAGTTGCTCGTGAACTCCCGATAGAATCGCAGCGCATCGGGTCCGGCGGAGAACGGGTGCACGACGAGTCCGCACAGCAGATCCGGGCCCACCGGGTAGAGCCCGAACGTGAACGAGGTGACGACGCCGAAGTTGCCGCCGCCGCCGCGCAGTCCCCAGAACAGGTCGGCGTTCTCGGTCTCGCTGGCCGTGATCATCTCTCCTCCGGCCGTGACGACGGTTGCCGAGATCAGGCTGTCGATGGTCAGGCCGAATTTCCGGCTGAGCCACCCGAATCCGCCACCGAGCGTGAGTCCGGCGATTCCCGTCGTGGAGTTGATCCCTACAGGTAGCGCCAGGCCGTGTGCGAGGGTCGCCGCGTCCACGTCGCCCAGCGTCGCGCCCGGCTGGATGACGGCCGTGAGGCTTTCAGTATCGACATCCACATTTCTCATGCCTGACAGGTCGATCGTCAAGCCGCCCTCGACCAGAGCACTGCCGGCGATGTTGTGACCCGCGCCCCGGATCGAGAACAGCAGGTCGTTGGAATCCGCGAACCGGACGCAACGCTGTACGTCGGCCGCGTCGGCGCAGCGCGCGATGAGGGCCGGGCGTGTCTCGATCATCGCGTTCCACACCGCCCGCACTTCCTCGTAGTCCGCAGATGACCTGGTCACCAGCGATCCACCGAGTCCAGCTGCGAACTCCTGCAGAGAATCACCGCTGAACTCGACGGAACCACCATCCCTCGTAACGACGCTTACACTCTCCATGGGTCTCCTCTTCGGGAATCTGACCGAATCCTGCATATTGGTAACGGAACACCCTACACAAACAGTTGCGACAATTGAACCCCAACTGAAGCTGGGAGCCCGTCCTTGCCGCCTAACCGACTGGCGAACGAACAGAGTCCGTACCTGCTGCAGCACTCCGAGAATCCGGTCGACTGGTATCCGTGGGGTGAGGAGGCGTTCAACGCCGCCCGCGAGCTCGATCGCCCGATCTTCCTGTCCATCGGCTACGCGACCTGTCACTGGTGTCACGTGATGGAGCGGGAGTCGTTCGAGGACGAGGAGGTCGCTCGCCTGATGAACGAGGCGTTCGTGAACGTAAAGGTGGACCGGGAGGAACGGCCCGACATCGACGGCATCTACATGGCCGTCGCACAGATGGCGACCGGACAGGGAGGCTGGCCGCTCACGATCGTGATGACGCCGGACCGACTGCCGTTCTTCAGTGGCACCTACTTCCCGCGCGAGAGCCGGTTCGGCCGGCCGGGAATGCTGGACCTGGTGCCGCGGATCCAGGAGCTGTGGGGGCAGCGGCGTGATGAGCTGCTGACCGCCGCCGCCGAGATCCACGACCGACTCCAGGCGCTGGCTCAGTCGGATCGCAGGGGCCGGAAGCTCGACGCGGAGACGCTGTCCAGGGGCTTCCAGGAACTGGCGCTCGAGTACGACCGGGAACACGGCGGCTTCGGCCGGGCTCCCAAATTTCCGACGCCACATCGGTTGTTGTTCCTGTTGCGATACTGGCGGCGGACGGGGGTCGATCGGGCGCTGGAGATGGTCGTGGAGACACTCGACTCCATGCGGGCCGGAGGGATCTTCGACCAGGTGGGATACGGCTTCCACCGCTACTCGACCGACGATCGGTGGTTCCTGCCGCACTTCGAGAAGATGCTGTACGACCAGGCGCTG
>CBDUVN010000055.1:0-13692 GCA_965370685.1 uncultured bacterium
GAAGTGCAATACGACCCGGAGCTCGGCTATCCGTCGTTCGTCAGCGTCGACATCGAGGAGAGAGTGGTGGACGAGGAATTCAGCTATACCGTCGAAAACCTGGCCGCCTCCGCGCAGCCGGCGGTCCTCCGATGAAGCGCGTATGGATCACGGGACATGGGGAGCCGGGCGTGCTGCAGCAGCGAGAGGAGCCTGATCCGATTCCCGCGGCCGGTGAGCTTCGGGTGCGGGTCGAATACGCCGGGGTGAACTTCGCGGAAGTAATGGCCAGGCTCGGGCTCTACCCGGATGCGCCGCCACTGCCGTTCGTGCCGGGATACGAAGTCTCGGGAACCGTGGATGCACTGGGAGAGGCCGTCGATCCGGCGTGGATCGGTGAACGGGTGACGGCTGTGACCCGATTCGGGGGCTACTCAGATCTGGTGTGTCTGCCGCCGGATCTCGTGCTCCGAACTCCGGACTCGGTCCCGGACGACGTGGCCGCCAGCCTTCCGGTGAACTATCTGACGGCGCACCAGATGCTCCACCGGGTGTGTTCCGTGCGCGAGGGCGAAACGGTCCTGGTCCACGGGGCCGCGGGGGGAGTCGGGACGGCCGCCGTGCAGCTGTGCCGGATCGTCGGCGCGCGAGTGATCGGCACGGCGTCCCCTTCGAAGCACGATTTTCTCCGCTCGATGGGAGTGGAGCCGATCGCCTCGAGGACCACAGATTGGCCCGACAGGGTGCGGGATCTGACGGCAGGCCGGGGGGTGGATATCGTCCTCGACCCGATCGGCGGTGTTTCCTTCCGCCGAAGCTACGACCTGCTGGCCCCCGGGGGACGACTGTGCTGTTTCGGCGCCTCGTCGATGGCTCCAGGGACGAGGCGGAACTTTCCCGCCGTGATCCGCAGCATGATCCGCATGCCACGATTCGGTGCGATCGCCCTGATGGATGACAATCGATCGGTGGCAGGCGTGAACCTCGGGCACCTGTGGGATGAGACAGCGATGCTTCGGCCCCAGTTCGAGGCAATCGTGTCTCATGCGGCGGAAGGCCGCGTGAAGCCCGTGATCGACCAGGTGTTCGATCTCGAGCAGGCGGCTGCCGCACATGAACGGCTCCAGTCACGGCAGAGCGTTGGGAAGATCCTGCTCCGCCCGAATGGCGTGAAGCGGGAACACCTTTCCCTGTAACGGGTTGTTTATGATATTGGAAACTGCAAGGTGAGCCTGACAGCAGCGGGAGGCCAAGACGGGATGAGGGACGAGAGGCGGTTCGACAGGGGTTGGCGGAGCGCGATGACCATCGGCATCGTGGTGTCGGTGCTCGCTCACGCGGCATTGCTCGGCCTGGTCCGCTTCACCGTCGAGCCGATGTCGGGTGGAGCGACCAGCACGGCGCTCCAGGTCGTAACCCTTCCGGCAGAGCAGCCGCCCGAGGCCGACCCGCCGATGCAGGTCGTTGAGCTCGCCGACGCTTCGGCGGGTGGTTCCCCGATGGCAGCCGGCCCCTCGCCCGCGAAGCGGCTCACGCTGCCGGAGGTGGCACGGATTCCAGTCGCACTCGCGACCGGCGCGCCACGGCCCGTCAGGTTCCTCGATATCCTCGAGGAGGAAGAAGAAGAAGAGAATGCCGCGGCTTCATACGCGCGGGTGTCCGACTTCCTCGTGAATCCATCCGCGGAGCCAGGCCCCTTCCGTCCGATCGACGATCGGCCTGTGGACGTGCTGGCGCGGATCGGTGCAGGTCGCGGTACCGGAATGGGCGTTGGAGTGGGAGGCGGGCACTGCCCGCCGCGCGGCGGGCTTCCGAGCGTGAGCCGGAGCCGGACCGTCGGAAGTCGCGTCCCGTCAGGACTGCGGGCTGCCGGCGGCTGAGCCTCCTGTCGGCCCCTGCGATCCCGGTTCCGGGCCGATCGGCGTCGATCCATTCACTGCTGTACTCAGTCTCGCCGTCATCTCCATCACGTCCGCCCACACGTCTTCCTGCAGGGGATTGATGCGTTCGGCTCCGGAAGCGGTCTCTTCGTAGGCCGCCACCCAGACGCGCGTGCCGGCCAGGTCTGGTGATTCCGCCGCGCCGTCCTGCTCCAGGGACTCGACGACAAGATTCAGGAACACCGGCCGACCCATCATCTCCGAACTGCGTGTCGTGATGAAGCCTTCGTCGAGAATCGTGTAGTCGAGCGCGAAGCCCTCGGATTCGACTGCCGGTTGGAGCAGGAAGAATGTCGAGTCGGCGGGCAGCTGTGTGTCGAACCGGGCGAACGGATATCCGGGATATCCGGTGAGCACACGGCCGGAGACGCACCCACCCACCGAGCCGAGAAGCGGCAATACCGAAACGAAGAGGACCGCAACACCAACACCGCCGGGTCCCCGACGAGACTCCCGTCTCACCGGGGATTGCCTTCCGTGCCGCCGCCGGCCGGGTCAGGCTGAGCGCCCGGTTCCCCGACGGTCGTCGTATCCCCAGCGCCCCCTGTCAGCCGGCGCAGCAGATCCAGTCCCCGTCGTTCGATCTCGCTGCGTCCCCCGCCGACCACCGCTTCGAGTCCGCGGTCGATGCTCGACCGATCCAGCGATACCGTGGGGCGGTCGATGCGGCCTCCGATTCGCAGACCCAGTTCGACCGGCCCGCCCTGTGACAGGAAGCCACGCGCGGATTCCGGAACGCCTTCGAGGAGAGCGTCGGAAAGCGACCGGAGTTGCTCCGGATCCGGCCGAAGCAGCAGTGCCAGGTCCAGCGAGCCATCGAAGGCTACCGAGCCTCCGAGGTCGACTTCTCCACGCTCGAAATCGAACCGGCCGTCGGACAGATGAACCGCGCCGTCGTCGATGCGGAATCGTGACACCCAGCTCTTGAGCGTCCCGCCCATTGGAGCGGTGGCCCCGAGCGCCGCCGCCAGTGCTTCGGTGAGCGGGTTCGGCTCGACCGAGCCATCCCGGATCCGGACCTCGCCGGATCCGGCGAGCGAGTTCTCGCCGGGCAGCAACAGGGTGTCGAGACCTCCCGCGAGCTCCAGTTCCAGGCCCATCGTGCCGCGCAGGGCGTTACCCAGCGGAGTGTGCCGGGTCAGCCACTCTTCCGCCCTGATGTCCCGAAGTTCGAGCTGCAGGCCGAACGGCTCGACGTAGCCGGAGCCTAACTCGAGCGAGGCGGCGGCCGTTCCGCGTCCACCGTACGCGCCGAATTCGAGTCTCGGGACTTCGATGCGCTGCCTGTCCAACTGAACCATTCCGTCCACGTCGTCGATGACGGTGGCGCCGTAGAGCAGGGTATCGACCGTGAACCGCAGGACACCGATGATCGGGAGCTCGGAAGGGCGGTGTTGCCCTCTCGCCGCCGCGAGCTCGTCCGCCGTGGATCCTCCGACCCGGCTGTTCCCGAGACGGGCCAGCGCGAGTCGGCCCCAGCCCAATCCCTCCTCGCGTCGGCCGGGGAGCACGGCATCGAGGTCCAGCCGTCCAAAATGAATACTGGCATCGATGATCGGCCTCGCCCGTCTCGTGACCCGGTTACCGAACACGTCTCGAAGCTGCCCGGAGGTCGTGCCCTCGCTCTCCCCGAGTTCGATCTGGACGTTCTGCCACGAAGCGGTTTCCCCTTCGAGTCGGATCGGGACCTCGTCTGCGCGGATCGGGCTCCGAAGCTGATCGAATCGGGCCTCGAGCTCCCTGAGCGTCACGGTCCCGTCTATCCTCGGCTCTCCGGAATCACCGGCCCGACCTGTGATGCGGGCATCGACGGTCATGCGTCCGCTGAGCGACGCGACCGCTTCATCCCGGGAGGCATCTTCCGTCGGAAGCGCGGCGAGCACCCGGTCCAGGCCGGCGTCTGCCTGCAACCGGATGTCGAACGGCAGCAGCGAATCCAGCGCGACCGTTCCGGCAGCGGACAGCTTTCCGTCGAGAAGTCGGCCACTGGCCGTCACCGCGGCATCGCCCTGCTTGATCTGCGCTTCCACGTCGAGCTCGGACACGACCAGGATGTCGTCGGCCGTCCGCACGGATCCGTCACGCAGGGTGACGAGCCCGAAAACTTCCGGCGATTGCTCCGGTCCCGCCTCTCCCCGCAGCCGGAGGTCCAGCTCGACCGACCCTGCCGGCCTCATGCCGGACTCCGACTCTCCGATCAGGTCTTCCAGGGCGAGTCCTTCCGCGTGCAGCGCCAGGTCGAGATTGCGGACCGGCGAGCCCAGGGATGTGACCCGTCCCGACAGGAGAGCACGGAACGGACCGGCCTCCAGAACGCCGCGGGTGAGCTCGAACGAGTCCAGGTCACCGGCTACGCGGCCGCTCCATTCGATCGAGGCGTCCGCGGCCTCGATCGAGTTGCCGGGTGCCTCGGGCAGGCGGACGGTCACGTGCTCCGCGCTCGCCGTCCCTGCCGTACCGATCGACCCAGTGCCGCTTGCATCGAGATCGATCCTGAGATTCACGCCATCCAGCTGCAGGCTGCGCGATCGCATGGCGTCCCGGAAGCCGGCGCGCCCATCTACGAGCTCGACTCGCTTGATATCGAGCGACAGGCCAGGCAGGCCGCTTTCGTCACCGCTGCTGCCCGGCTCCGATCGTTCCGGAACGAAGTCGCCGAAATTGGACGTGCCGTCCTCCGCCACCCTGAGCAGCACGCGGGGCGACCTGACGACGATCCTGTCGATTACGATCTGTCGCCGTAGCAGCGGGAGCAGGCGGGGCTCGAGCACCACGGCATCCGCCGTAGCGAGAGCGGTCTCGGAAAACATTCCGCGGTTCCCGATCCGGATCCCCTCGACGCTCACGCCCGGTCGCGGCCACACACGCAATGATGCGCCCTCGATCGAGACCGGCCGGTTGACTGCCTGGGAAATCCGAGGCTCCAGCCGATCGGCGAGCGTCTCGGGGTCCAGGAGCGAACGGAAGCGAACGGCAAATACGAGTGCTACGGCAAGCACCAGCGCAACCAGCACGCCGAGCACCAGCGCGATCCTGCCCGCGGCCTTCCGACCGCGACCCGCTGATCTGTTTCCGGGCCCCGGAGACGGGAGCCGAACGTCCGGGGAATTCTCAGTCTGGTCCACGGGAGACGAAGCTCCTTTCGGGGCGGCATCGGCACGGCCGCAGTCGGCGCGGAGACAGCCGTCTCCATGCGTCGTGATACGATCGACCGTGAACTGCGTTCCCATCGACCTTGCCCGTTCCCACCGTCCGGGAGTAGCCTGCTTCAAGGGCGTGACCCACGAGCAGTCTCCCGCTACGCGACGATCGGGATGAACGAGTCCAGCGAGAACAGGCGACGGGAATTCGAGTCGGAGGCGCTTCCGCACCTGGACGCGCTGTTCGGCCTCGCGCTCCGCCTCACGGGCGGAGACGAACCCCGTTCGGAGGATCTCGTCCAGGACTCCGTTCTGAAGGCCTGGCGCTCGTGGGATCGGTTCGAGGTCGGCACGAATTGTCGTGCCTGGCTGATGACGATCCTCCGCAACACGTTCATCAATCAGTATCGCCGCGACAGGTCTCGTCCCGCCCAGGTTGAATTCGAAGAGATCGCCGAGGGTCCCGGCGCGGGCACCCTGTACGACGCGGACCCGGAGGGTCGGGTGTTCGACCGTCTGGTCAACGAACACGTCATTCGGGCGATCGAGGAACTGCCGGACGAGTTTCGCGTTCCCGTAGTACTCGCTGACATCGAGGGTCTCGGATACCAGGAGGTGGCCGACACACTCGGGATTCCGGTCGGCACGGTGAAATCGCGGCTGTTCAGGGGCCGCAAGAGACTCCAGAAACGGTTGTATATGTTCGCCGAGGAAATGGGATACCTGCCATGACCGATGAGACACGCGGCGGAGCCGGCACCCGCGAAGCGGCGCCGGAAGAGCTCTCGTGCGAGGAGTCCCTGGCGCTCGTGTATGAGTACCTGGATGGCGAGCTTCCCGCCGACTGGAACGATGCGGTCCGAAGACATGTCGAGAAGTGCCGCCTGTGCTATCCGTACTTTGACTTCGAACGGATGTTTCTGGACTACGTGCACGAGGCGGGAGAACGGGCGGCACGCACGAACCCGCAGCTCGAACGCAGAATCCGTGATCTCATCGCGGGAGAACAGGGAGACTGAGCCGGTTCCTGCCGTTGCCCCTCTCCTGCCGCCGCGCTAGCCTGAGGCTCTGCAATCGAGAGGAGCCGTCTGCCGATCCACTGACGCACCACCGGGCCGGCGTTCGACCCACAACCAGAAGTCAGCAGAGCTGAGTGAGATATCTATGCGCGCGGAGATGCGAGACAGCCTGAAAAGCCTCCTGGATGCGGCTGGCCCGTCCGGGTACGAAACGGCGGCGGCGACGGTCTGGCGACAGACGGTCGGGGGATTCGCCGACCGGATCTGGGGAGATGTGCAAGGAAACAGCTTTGCGGAGATCGGGGCCGAAGGCAATCCTACCGTGATGCTCGCCGGCCACGTGGATGAGATCGGGCTGATGGTCCATCACGTGGATGATGAGGGTTTCATCTGGGTCCAGGGAATCGGTGGATGGGATCCGCAGGTTCTCATAGGCCAGCGCGTAGAGCTGCTGACCGATGAAGGCCCGGTCACGGGCGTAGTCGGTCGGAGGGCAATTCACCTGATTCGCCGTGAAGACGGTGAGAAGGCAGTGAAGCTGAAGGAGTTGTGGATCGACATCGGTGCGTCGAGCGGTGACGAGGCCCGGGAGAAGGTCGGTATCGGTGACGTGGCGGTGATTCGCTCGGAGACCCTCGATCTCGCGAACGATTGTCTCGCGGCCAGGTCCATCGACAATCGGGTCGGAGCGGCGGTCGTGGCCGAAGCGCTTCGGCTGGCCAGGGAAGCCGGGTGCAGCGCCCACGTGATCGCTGTGGCGACCGTACAGGAAGAGATCGGCTACGTGGCCGGTGGTGGTGCACGAACGGGGGCGTACGGACTCGACCCGCAGGTCGGGATCGCGGTGGACGTGACGCACGCGACGGATCATCCGACGCTCGACCGGAAGGAGCACGGCGATATCCGGATCGGTGGTGGACCGGTCCTCGCGCGTGGGCCCGCGATCAATCCGGTGGTGTACCGGCGGCTGCATGATGCGGCGAAGCAGGAAGGCATTGAAGTCCAGGTCCAGGCGCTGCCCGCCATGACCGGGACTGACGCGGACGCGGTCCGCATGTCCAGGGCGGGCGTCGCAACCGGCCTGGTCAGCATTCCCAACCGGTACATGCACACGCCGAACCAGATCGTGAGTCTCGAGGACGTCGAGCAGTCCGCCCGGATCATCGCCGGCTTCCTCGCACAACTCGAGGCGGACACGGATTTTCTGCCGCTCTGACGGACAGCATGAAAGAGCGCACCCGACACAGCCGGGCCGTAGAGGATTACCTCAAGGCCATCTACAAGCTTCAGCTGGAGCACGGTCCGGTCCCGACCACGCTCCTCGCGGCGGAACTCAGCCGTTCGCCCGCCTCCGTGACCAACATGGTCAAGGGGCTCGCCGCCCAGGACCTGGTCGCCCACGTCCCCTACCACGGAGTCCGCCTCACTCCGGCCGGGGAATCCGCGGCGCTGAAGATCATCCGTCGGCACCGCGTGATCGAGACGTACCTGATCGAGCGGCTCGGCTACACGTGGGATGGTGTACACGGCGAGGCCGAATGGCTCGAGCACGCGGCGTCGGACACCCTGGTGGATCGAATGGCCGCAGCGCTCGGCGATCCGGCCACTGATCCGCACGGTGCACCGATTCCACGCCCGGACGGGTCGATCGTGCAGCGAGACCTGCCTGCTCTGACCGATCTTCCCGCCGGCACGACGGCCGTGATCCGCGAGGTCTCGGACAATGACTCGGAGCGCTTGCGGTTCCTCAGTGGCATCGGTTTCTTGCTCGGCACGGAAGTGACCGTCCTTTCCGCGTCCGGAGCATACGGAGAGGTGGTGGCCCAGGTCGCGGGGCGCCGCCACAGGCTGTCGCAGGAACTCGCTGCAGCGATTCGGCTGGAGCCCAGTTGACGGATCCCCGGCCCGCTGTTCGGGACAGGGGAAAACAGAATGACGATGGAGCGATAGATATGCCGAAGACGTTCAAGGCCGCCGGCGACACCTGGCGGGTTCGCCTGGGAGGTCCAGCGGCTCGTGAAGGACACAGGAACCTGGTGTTCATGTGTAAAAGCAACGGTCAGAGACCGTATCGCGTGGTCGAGATTCCGGACGACGGATCGGCGGACGACGCTCTGCTCGAACGGATCGGGTCGAAGGACCTCGAAGCCCTGTTCGACCGGTCCACGTCCCTGGGCGCACCGGCGAGTTGAGCCGCGTCGACCTTCACCTCCATTCGCAGGCGTCCGACGGTACTCTGACCCCGACCGAGGTGGTCAGGGCGGTCGCGAAGCACGGTCTGACCGGCTTTTCGCTCACCGATCACGACACTATCGCCGGCCTCGAAGAGGCCCGGGAGGAAGCGTCCAGGCTGGGGCTCGACTTCCTGATCGGAGCCGAGTTGTCAGCCAACGAGCCCGGGCGCTCGGTGCATGTGCTCGCGTACGGATTTGATCCGACGCACCCGGAACTGCTCGAGTTCTTCGAGAACTTCCGAATCGACCGGATTCGGCGGGCGGAGAAAATGGTGCAGAGCCTGAACGACAACGGCGTTCCCCTGCAGATGGACGCCGTCATGCGCGAGGCCACAGGCGGGCTTCCGACCCGGGCACATCTCGGTAGAGCACTGGTGGCGGAGGAGCTGGTTCCGAACATCCATGCGGCGTTCCGCCTGTGGCTTGCCCGCGGCAAACCGGCGTTCGTCGAGAAACGACCGTCGCCGCCGGCAGAGGTGTTCGAGCTGGTTCACCGCGCCGGCGGCGTGGCGGTGCTCGCGCACCCCGGACGGGACTTCAGCGAGGCCGATCTCGAGCGGTACATAGCGGACGGACTCGATGGAATCGAGATTCTGCACCCGGCCAACGGGCCCAGCGTACGGGCCACCCTCGGGCGGGTCGTTCGTAACGCGGAGCTTTTGCGAACCGGCGGCTCCGACTGGCACGGGCCGGGCGCCGGCGGAGGAGAACCGGGTTCTCAACGGGTTCCCGAGGCCTGGATGCGGGCGATCGAACAGCGCAGTGTCGCCCACCACTGAACGCCGGAGAGCGGACTGGCGGGAACGAAACATATAATTCGAGGACGCACGATGTCGGAACGAACGAAAGAGACCCTGATCATCATCGGCTCCGGTCCCGCGGCCTGGACGGCTGCGATCTATGCTGCCCGGGCCAAGCTCGATCCGTTCGTGATCGAGGGATCGTTTCATCGCACGATGGTGCCCGGCGGACAGCTGATGTTCACGACCGAAGTCGAGAACTATCCAGGGTTTCCGGACGGGATTACCGGCCAGGCGATGATGGAGGGGTTCAAGAAACAGGCGCAGCGGTTCGGTACCCGCTCCGTGATGGAAGACGTGGTACGGGTCGATTTCTCCGGTCGGCCGCACGTCCTGTGGACGAGCGGAGACGATGAGTACGAGGCGGACGCCGTGATCGTCGCGACCGGGGCGAATGCGCGCTGGATGGACGTTCCCGGAGAGGAACGGCTCGCGCAGAGCGGCGGTGGCGTGTCCGCTTGCGCCGTGTGCGACGGAGCACTGCCCCATTTCCGCGACAAATTGATCGCGATCGTCGGAGGCGGTGACAGCGCGCTCGAAGACGCTCTCTACATGACGAAATTCGCGAGCGAGGTCGTCGTGATTCACCGCCGCGACGAGCTCCGGGCGTCGAAAATCATGCAGGAACGTGCGTTCGAGAGCCCGAAAATCCGTTTTCTGTGGAATACTGTCGTCACGGAGGTCGTGGGTGACGAGGTGGTCGAGCGTGTTCTGCTGGCCAACCGGGAAACTGGTGAGGCGAGCGAGCTCGAGGTCGGCGGACTGTTCGTGGCGATCGGCCACGATCCGAACACGGGATTCCTTGCCGGACAGATCGAACTCGAGCCGAGCGGATATATTCGCGCCCCAACTTCCTGGCGAACCGAGACTTCCACTGCCGGCGTGTTCGCTGCCGGCGATGCCGTGGACGATTATTATCGCCAGGCGATCACCGCCGCAGGAACCGGCTGCATGGCGGCCCTCGAGGCCGAGCGGTGGCTGGCGCACGGATAAAGCCGTGGTTCTTCCGGCGCGACAGGGCCCTTCCGACGGAACCCCGTACGCGTCGCCCGGTTATACGCGAAGGGGAAACGTCTGACCGGATTGCCGCAGTGACGAGACGATCGGGTCCGAGACAGGCATCGTTACAGAGAGATCGGAATCAGGATGAAGAGCGATACTGATATGATGAGCGATACTGACACAGCCGGATCCGCAGCCGCCATCGTGATCCTGACGGAGGAGGCCGCCGTCGAAGTGAGAAAGTTCTTCGGGACGGAGGGGCTCGATGCGAATTCAGCCGCCCTTCGCGTGAGCGTACTTCCGGGTGGTTGCTCGGGCTTCGAATACGGGCTCGAGGTAGACGAGGACCCGGCCGCAGAGGACGATCTCGTCGTCGAGTCGCAGGGCGTGCGCATGCTGATGGATCCGTTCAGCGCGCAGTACCTGGCGGGAATCGTGATCGGCTACCACAGCAGTTTCAAGGGCTCCGGCTTCACGTTCGAGAATCCGAACGCGACCGGCTCCTGCGGCTGCGGCACCTCCTTCTCGGTCTGAGCGCCCCCGACGACGTCGGCGGGCTCGAGGTTCTCACCCTCCCCGTCGGCGATTTCCAGGCAAACTGCCACCTCATCCGGTCCCGCGGAGACGAGGGATCCGTGGTGGTGATCGATCCGGGCGCCGAGCCCGAGCGGATCGCGAGCGCCCTGGATGCCTGGGGGGCGGTTCCCGAGGCGATTCTCCTGACGCACGCGCACCTGGACCACGTGACCGGCGTCGGGGGCCTGGTGGAGCGCTATTCGTGCCCGGTCTATCTCCACCCCGCAGACCTCGAACTGTACAGGGCGGCTCCCCAGCAGGCGCTGATGTTCGGTCTCCAGGTAGCGCCGCAGCCGTTGCCCGATCAGACACTGTCGGACGGACAGATGCTGGAGTTCGGCACGATCCGGCTCGAGGTCCGCCATGCGCCCGGTCACTCGCCCGGAGGCGTCGTGTTCGTGGGACAGGACACCGCGTTCGTGGGCGACTGCGTATTCGCCGGTTCGATCGGGAGGACCGACCTGCCCGGCGGGGATACAGGGACGCTGCTACGCTCGATTCGCGAGCAGATCCTCACCCTGCCACGTCATACGGTCCTCCACACCGGACACGGGCCCTCCACCACCGTCGCGCGGGAAGCCGACTCGAATCCGTTCCTGGTTGGTTTCCAGGCCGAGTGAGCGGATAAGTTGATCGGATGAACGGTCCAGATCCCGAACAGAACGCCGGCCCGGGCGCCACTGAGCAGGAGTCGGCGCCGGGAGCCGAGTCGGCGTCGGGAGCCGAGTCGGCGCCGGGAGCCGAGTCGGGCCCGATGAACCCGAGTAAGCCGGGGCCGGACACCACGGTTCGGCTGACGGCGATGAAGCGGGCGATCGGTGACGCCGAGCGCGTGATCGTGCTCACGCACGACAATCCCGATCCCGATGCGATCGCCTCTGCTGCCGGTCTCGGGTTCCTGGTGCAGAAGGTCTTCGGACTTCCGGTCACCCTGGCATTCGGGGGCATCGTCGGCCGGGCCGAGAATCGGGCGCTGCTCGACGAGCTCGATCTTCCATTCGAGCGGGCGGAAGACCTCGAGTTTCCGTCTACGGCCGCCGTGGCACTCGTCGATACCCAACCAAGGGCGGGCAACAACTCTCTGCCGGCCGGACAGATCGCCACGATCGTCATCGACCATCACCCGGAGCGAGCAGAAAGCTCGGCCGCCGCGTATTCCGACGTGCGCCCGGAATACGGAGCATGTGCTTCGATGATCGTCGAGTTTCTGCGAGCCTCGAAGCTGGAGCCGGACCGGCAGCTGGCGACTGCCCTGTTCTACGGGATCCAGTCGGAGACGATGGACCTCGGCAGGGAGGCGTCACAGGCCGAGATAGACGCGAGCCTGTTTCTCTACCCCCGATCCGATCCGGCTGCGATCTCCAGGATCCGGCACGCCCGCGTGCCGCGAGCTGTGTATCGGTCCATCCACACGGGCCTCGAACACGCCTGGAGCCGCGGGGAAGTCGTGTGCGTTCCGGTCGGTCGTCTCGACTATCCGGATATCGTCGCGCAGCTGGCGGATCTGTTCATGCGCGTCGATGACGTGGAATGGGTTGTCGCGGCGGGCCGATATCGGGATGGGCTGTACATCAGCCTTCGCACGTTCGATCCCGGTGCTCATGCCGGTGACCTGGTCCAGGGCGTGGTCGGCGACCGGGGCTCGGCCGGAGGTCATGGAGAGATGGCCGGTGCACGAATCGACGTCGGACGGCTGTCCGTGGTCGAATACGAGGAGCTGCTCGACTCCCTGTTCGACGAGTTCTGTGACCAGCTCGGAGTATCGGACCAGCCGCGTATACCGCTGATTCCGACTGATACAGCCAGAGAGTTGGAATCCGTCGCGGATCCGGAGGACGAGCAGTGATCCGCATCGGCCTCACCGGTAGCCTGGGAGCCGGGAAGAGCACCGTCGGCAAGCTGTTCGAGCAGTGGGGCGCCGTGCGGATCGATGCGGACCTCCTTGCCCGGGAGAGCGTGGAGCCCGGAACCGAAGGCCTGGAAGCGATCGGCCGCGAATTCGGTCCCGAAGTGATTGCTCCCGACGGCTCGCTCGACCGCCGGGCGCTGCGCGGAATCGTGTTCGCGGACGCCGACGCGCGGGCCCGTCTCGAGGCGATCGTGCATCCTGTCGTCGATCGACTGAGGGAGGAGCGCCTGCGACAGGCGCGGGAGCGGGGCGCCACGGTCGTAGTGCTCGAAATTCCGCTCCTGTTCGAGAAAGGCCTGCAAGCCGAGTTCGATTCCGTAATCACGGTGGACGCCCCGGCTTCGATCCGACGGGACCGCGTCGTCTCCTCTCGCGGCATCTCGCCGGACGAGTTCGTCGCGATGGAGAATGCCCAGTGGCCCGCCGGCCGGAAGCGGACTGCGGCCGACCTGGTGATCTGGAACTCGGGAGACAATGAGGCGCTCGAGGCGGACGCCCGGCGGGTCTGGGATACAGCGACGGGCACGGGATCGGTACTGGAGAATGAAAACAGGGTGCCCGGGACCCCTTCCGCCGACGGCTCCGGGGTGTGGCAGATCGACCTGCACATGCACACCTCGGCGTCGAAGGACAGCCTGTCGGACCCCGCCTCGGTGATCGACACGGCACGCGCCGTCGGCCTGGACCGGATCGCGATCACCGACCACGACGAGATCGATGGCGCCTTCGTGGCGCGCGATCTCGCCCCGGACCTCGTGATTGTCGGAGAGGAAGTCCGTACCTCGGAGGGCCTGGACCTGATCGGGCTGTTCCTGCGTGAGCACATCCGGCCGGGCGGCACTTTCCGGGCCACGGCCGAGGCGATCCGGTCCCAGGGCGGCGTGGTCTATCTGCCGCACCCGTTCGACTCCCACCGGGGGACCGACGAGGAATTTCTGGCCACCGTCGAGGACTGCGTGGACGCGGTGGAAGGGATCAATGCGCGCATTCACGATCCGGCGAGAAACGAGCACGCCGTGGCATGGGCGTCCGCGCGGGATCTTCCGATCGGAGCCGGCAGCGATGCACACATGGTGGGAGAGATCGGCCGGGC
>CBDUVN010000056.1:0-13413 GCA_965370685.1 uncultured bacterium
CTGCCGAGGCTGAATGCATCGGCCCCCCCGTGCCCGTGCGAGCTCAAGGCGATGAGGTCGGCCTCCCAGCGCCGTGCCTCGACGATAACCTGCCGGGCGGGTCTCCCCTCCCCAACCGTCGTATCGACCTCGAGGCCGGAGGCCTCGAGTCGCTTGGCCACCTGCTCCAGGTACGAGCGCGCCTCCGCCCTGTGCAGCCGCCACTGTACGCTGTCGCGCAGCATGCCTCCCCCGTGGCCGTCCTCGAGCACGTGCAGCAGACGCATGGACGCGCCGAGGGAAGCGGACAGGCGACGGGCGTGCGGGAGAATGGACTCGGAGGTGATGGATCCGTCGAGGGGCACCAGGACACGTCGAATGGGCATCATCTTCCACACTCCACTACACCGGGCGCGTCATCCGGAGGGGACGGAATGGCGGAAGTCCGTTCACAGCTTCAACACTAAACTTACACCGGAAGAGCGGAAAGGATCGACGAGGCAGAGGACGTGCGGCGGTCTGCGGACGAGTCTTGGGGCCGGGCGCTCATACCGGCTCCACCGGCAGCCGGATTCGGAACGACGCTCCCATTCCTGGCTCGCTGTCGACGACGATCGTACCTCCGTGCCGGGTCACGATTCCGTATGCGATCGATAGGCCAAGCCCGGTGCCAAGACCGGCCTTCTTGGTCGTGAAGAAGGGGTCGAAGATACTCCCGATGTCCTCGGGAGGGATGCCGCGGCCGGTATCGGCGATCTCGATCTCGACTTCCTCTTCGCTGTCTTCCTCCGCTCGGTGCCGAGTCGAGAGCGTAATAGTGCCGCTCGTCTCGATCGCCTGGGCGGCGTTCATCAGGATGTTGAGGAACACCTGCTGGACCTGGGCCCGTCCCGCCTGGATCTCCGGTAGCTGCGGATCCAGGTCACGGATGATCTCGATGTTGAAGAACAGAGCCTGCTTTCCAATCAGACCGAGCGTGTCCTCGAGCACGGCGTTCACGTTCACACGCTCGAACTGCAGGTCCGACTGGCGAGAGAATTCCAGCAAGCCGCGCACGATGTCCCGGCACTTCAGCGTCTGCTCGACCACTTCCTCGAGATCCTCACGGGCCGGATGGTCGGCCGGCATGTCTTCCAGCGTCAATGCGGTCAGAGACAGGATGGCTCCGAGCGGGTTGTTAACCTCGTGCGCCACGCCGGCGGCGAGCATCCCGACAGAGGCCAACCGCTCGGCCTGGACCACCTTGCTCTGCATCCCGACCAGCTCCTCGCTGCGCTCGGTCACCCGCTGCTCGAGCGTCCGAGCGGATTCCTCGAGGTCCGACCGCATTCGCCGCAGGCTCGCCGTCATCTGGTTGAATGACCAGGCCAGCTGGGCCAGCTCCCCCTGGTAGTTCGACGGCAGTTGCTGTCCGAGCTCGCCGGCGGTGATCCGGCGAGTGGCGGCTACGAGGTCGTCGATCGGGCGGGTTATGCTGCGTGTCGTCCAGTACGTGACACCGATGATCAGGACAAATCCCGTTCCTGCGATCAGGAAGAACAGCAGGATCACGCGGTCGCGGATCGAAGTGTAGGCACGCTCGAGCAACCCGACGTACAACATTCCGACGATCGACCCCTCGAGGTCGTGCACGGGCACGTAGGCCGTGATGTACCAGTCGTCCACCACGAACGCCCGGTCCTCCCACGCGGTGCCGCGGTCGAGCACAGCCTCGCTCACCTCAGCCGAGGCGCGAGTGCCCAGGGCCCGCTCTCCGGTGCGCCGGCGCACGGTGGTCGCGATCCGCACGTCACCCTGGAAGATGGTGACGCTGCCGACGTCCCGTCCCCGGTAGATCTCCCCCTCGTATAGGAGGTCCCACACGCGGTCCACGATACCGAAGTTCCGGTTCAGCAGGACGCCTCCATACAGGGCTCCGACCGGGTCCCCCGTGGGGGAACGGATCGGGGAGGCTGCCAGGAGGACCATTCCGTCGAAGGACTCGACGCGGTCCACGGGACGGGCTCTGGGTGTGGGCACGAGCGCGAGGGCTGCGCGCTCCCGCAATCCCGGGTCCTCCAACGCCAGGCGGTCGGCAGCAACGATCTCCGTGGCGGCGACCACATTCCCGGCCAGGGCCTCCCGGACGGCCGGCAGGTCCGAAGCGTCGTCACCTCTGTGCGTGGCCGGCCAGCGAGCGAGCACGTGTCCCACGCTGTTCGTCGCGGTCAGGAAATCGAGTCCGGCATCCCGCGCCACCGATTCCAGGAAGGGTCGAATGCCCACCGTGTCGTCCCTCTCCTGCATCGCAGCCAGACGTCGGTCGGCCGACGTGTAGGAAACGGCCCGCCGGAGGCTCTCCAACTCGTAGTCGTAGATGGTGCGAACAGTGACGAGGTTGTCGTCCACCGCCCTCCGGGCCAGGCCCATGATCGCCGCGCTGACGATGCTCGACCCGATCAGGGAGGTCGTGATGCCGCCCAGAGCGAGGATGACCAGGTAGCTCTGGATCAGCTTCGACCCGAGCGACCGGCTCCGGAAGGAGCGACCCGCGGGACGCACGGTTCAGATCCGGATCATATGGACGGAGCACGAGATGCACGGGTCGTACGCCCGGACCAGCATCTCGAGCCGCGCCCTGAGCTCCCCCTCGGGGGCTCGCGGGGTCCGGGAAATGACCTCCCGCATCTGCTCCTCGATGGACGCCGCATTCATGGCGGTCGGGGTGATGACATCGGCTGTGGTTACCAATCCCTCCTCGTCGAACTCGTACGAGTGAACGAGGAGACCTCGCGGGGCTTCGGTGCCCGCGGTTCCGTGGGCGGCCCGCGGCCGGACGTCGGCCGGCTCTTCAGACTTGATTCCCTCGTCCATGAGACGCTGCACCAGGCGCCCGGCGCGCTCGAAGTCGCCTGCCAGTTCCACCATCTGGGCCTTGTTGTTGTCGAACGGGTTACCGAACGGACGGCGAAGGCCGAGGTCGTTCATCGCACGCTCCGCCAGGCCGTCGTGTGGCCGGGCCCGCGTTTCCAGCCGTGCCAGGGCGCCGACCATGAACACCTGCTCGTCGACGCGTGAGTGCCTCGCGTGGGAGTGGACAGGCGAATCCTCCGTGATGAACTGGCGGTAGTCGCTGATCGGCGCCAGTCGCACGTCCGGTCGGCGCTGGACGACGAGTTGGTCGCCCGCGTAGTAGCCCTTGCCGGTGGGACTGCGCAGAGCGAGGAAAGCGGCGCTTCCCGGGAGAGGTTCGGGGTCGGGCAGTCCGGCCAGGAAGTCGAGCGCCGTCCGCGCGTCGCGTATCCCTTCCTCGATCCGCGCCTTCAGTGCCAGCAGATCATCAAAGTCCGGGAAGCTCGAGAACCCGCCGGGCACGGCTCGAACCGGGTGCACGGCGCGGCCACCGATCGTCTCCTGTATGGCGTTTCCGACCGCCTTGAGACGCAGGGCAATACTCAGCAACTCCGGGTGCGACCGGGCGAGCGCCAGGCTGTCGGGGACGCCCAGATAGTCCGGAACCGCCAGGAAGAAGATGTGCAGGGCGTGACTCGCGATGTTCCCGCCCGTCATGAGGAGCTCCCGCAGGGCTTCCGTCTGCTCCGACACGCGCACCTCGAACGCCTGCTCGATCGCCTTCAGGGCCGTCAGAGTATGGGCGGCGGAGCAAATCGCGCAGATGCGCGAGATGAACGGCGGGAGATCTTCGTAGCTCCGTTTGCGAAGAATGCTCTCGAACAGGCGGATCCCCTCCGTGACGTCGAACCGGACATCGACCGCGCGGTCACCGTCGTACTCTACCGCGATCGCCCCATGTCCCTCGACCCGGGTGAGGGTCTCGATGCGCAGCGGGGGGCTCACGAATCACCTCCGGCCGGCTCGGCCGACAGCAGCGACGATGGGTGAAAGGCACCGACTTTGAGGCGTGCGACCGACCGGGAGACGCCTCTCTCCTCGAGGGTCCACAGGCCCGAGGTCACGTTGGCGTCCTCCACCGGTCCCCTGCAGCCGATACACGGTTGACCGAGCGAAGGGCATCGCGCCCGGCACCCGCCCACCGTGAGCGGACCGAGGCACGGCATGTCCCTCTCGATCAGCAGGCACCCATTCTCCTGCCAGCGGCACTCGGCGCACACCGGGTACCGCGGGAGCGCCGGCCGGTAGCCCCGGGTGAGGCAGGCCAGGCACTCCAGGAACTCGTGCGCCTCGATCGGGCACCCGGGCAGGGCCACGTCCACCGTCACGAAGTCGCTCAGCGGACGGGCGGGCCGGGAGTCGTAGCCGATCGCTGCGGGCCCGTACACGGCCTCGCGCATGTCCTGCCATTCGGCGGTGCTCGCTCCGATTTCCGGGATGCCGCCCCACATCGCGCAGGTGCCGATCGCGACGAGCGTGTCTGACCGTCCACGGATCCAGTGGAGCAGCGCCTCGTCCCGCGCGCTCATCACGGATCCCTCCACGAACGCGATGTCGAGGCGCGACGTACGGTTCCGCTCGGACGAGGCCATCGGGAAATCGAGTATGTCCACCAGGCCGGCGATCTCCAGCAGCCGGGCCTCGCAGTTCAGTATCACGAGCTGGTCGCCAGCACAGCCCGTGAGGCCGTAGATGCCGACGCCGGGCCTGTTCATCGGGGCTCCTTTCAACGCGTTCCGAGCCCGGATCAGATGAGCTCGGGGAGATTGATCGCGTCCCAATACGTGAAGATCGGCCCGTGCACGCAGGTGTAGCGGTATCCCACGCTGCAGTGGCCGCACTTGCCGACACCGCACTTCATTCGTCGCTCCAGCGACATGAGGATCCGGTCCTTCGTGAACCCCAGATCCAGCAGCTTCTCGAGAATGATGTGGAACACGACGGGCGGTCCACAGACCGCCGCGAACGTGCGGGAGGGCTCGAAGTGGGCGTGGTCGAACAGACTCGGAAGCAGGCCGATATGCCCGCTCCACCCACCCTCAGGGTCCTCATCCACTGTGAGCAGGCAATCCAGGTCCGGCCTCCCGAGCAGAGACACGAGCTCGTCGCGGAACAGCATCGCCCCCGGCTGGCGCGCCCCGTACATGAGCGTCAGTCGTCCGTAGCGATCCCGATGATCGAGCGTCCACCATAGCAGCGAGCGAAGCGGAGCCATCCCGAGGCCACCGGCCGCGATCAGGAGATCGTGACCCTCGATGCGGTCGATCGGGAATCCATTCCCGTACGGCCCGCGGATTCCTACGACGGTGTTCGTTTCGAGTCGGTACAGGGCCCCGGTCAGGCGACCGACACGCCGGATGCAGAGTTCCATGACACCGGGCCGGGAGGGCGACGAGGAGATCGAGATCGGGGCCTCACCCACTCCGGCCAGACTCAGCATCACGAACTGACCGGGGCGGTGTCGGAAGGCTGCCACGTCAACCGAATCAAGGAAGCGGAACGTGAACAGGTCGTTGTCGGGGACCATGCGCCGCACAGACACGAGGCGGGCCGGCTTGGGCAGATACGGGTTGGCCGACGGGGCCTCCGGCAGAGCCACGAGTGTGTCAGGCATGGACCACTCCTCTCAGGCGCTCGAGAACCCGTACGATGTCGATTCCGACCGGGCAGGCGGTGATGCAACGGCCGCAGCCGACGCAGCTCGGGCGGCCGTACTCGGCTACGAACCCGCGCTGCTTGTGATAGAACCGGAACTTCACGCGGCTGGCTCGGTCCGCCCGGAAATTCTCACCCCCGGCCACCTCGGCGTGCATCGGGAACAGGCAGGAGTCCCAGCACCGGAGGCGCCTCACGTCGCCCTCACCGAGCGGCACCTCGTCCACCACGTCGAAGCAGTAGCAGGTAGGGCACACCAGGCTGCAGGCTCCGCAGGCGAGGCAAAGGTCTCCCAGCTCCTCCCAGATCTTGCTCTCGTACTCCATCTCGAAGATCTGAGACATGTCGCGGATCTCGACCTCGAGCTGGAATGCCTGCTGCTTGGCCGACGAGCGACGCTTGAATTCCTCCTCGTCGGACCTCAGCACGGGCTCGAACAGCCCGCCCGTCGCGAGCACCATATCGTCTCCGCGAGCTGAGCTGACCAACGTCAGGTAGTAGTCCCCGATGTCATACAGAAAAAGGTCGAATCCGTGGTCCACGAAGTCGGCCCGCATCGAACGGCAGAAGCAGTGCTCGTCCGGAACGCAGTCGATGCCGATCAGGGCGATCGACGCCCGCCGCTCGCGGTAGTACGGGTCCGGGTACGGTTCTCCAAACACCTCGTCCAGGATGTTCAGACCATAGATGTCGCACGCGTGAATGCCGAACAGGACAATCGGGCTCGGTTCTCTCGCAGGTGGTGGAACTGGATCCCCGTCCCCGCGCAGCGAGTACAGAGTTTCACGCGGAGGCAGGAAGTATTTACGGGGCGGCAGCATGGTGCGTGTGTAATCGAGGCGCGCATCCGACCACCGCCGTAGCCTCTCGAATGCGAATCCACCATCCCGGGCCACCGGTCCGTGTACCTCGCCGAACTGCTGCAGGACGGACGCGAAGAAATCCAGCCGGTGTTTCGGTAGCTTGAGCGTCTTCATGTAAGTCGCGCCTCTTCCTCCTCCCGACGATCCGCGATGCGGGCTTCGATGCGACGGGCCAGCTCGTCGAGATTCACCGGCTTCCGGAAGAACTCGTCGTGGGCCAGCCAGCTGGCGTCGGGAGTAACGTTGAAGTCCTGCTCGGCCGTGTAGATGGCGCTGACCGCGAACACTGGAACGTCTGCGAGATCGGGTGTACGGCGGATCTCCTGGATGGCGAAGAATCCCTCGGTGCGCTCACGCATCATCACGTCCATCACGATCGCCTGCGGGCGACACGTACGGGCGAGTTCGATGCCCTGGTCCGAGTTCGAGGCCCGCATCACGCGGTGCCCCCGGGCCTCGAGAAAGCTGCCAAGGGACTCCGTGAAGTCGGGGTCGTCGTCCACGATGAGAATTGTCGCGCGGTCGGTCATGACAGGCTCGCCTTTTCCCGGTTCGTGTCTGCGCCCGTGTCTTCCGGGGCTGTGTCGACCTCATGGCGGGGCAGCCGGACCGTGAACGTGGAACCGGCTCCTTCCACGCTATGCACGTCGATCACTCCACCGTGCTCGGTGGCAATCCGCCGGCTGATCGGCAGCCCGAGCCCCGTGCCGCTTGGGCCTTCGCTACGCCCGCCGACGCGGAAGAATTCGTCGAACAGCATCGAGAGGTACGATTCCGGGATCCCGATTCCCGTGTCGGTGACCGAGACGACAACCTCGCCGGGCCGGCACTCCGCTCCGACAGTCACCGAGCCGCCGGGTCGGTTGTACCGGATCGCGTTGATGATGAGATTGTCGAACAGGATGGTCAGGCAGGTGGGATCACCATTTACCGGACAGGGGTTCGCCGGCAGGTTAGTGGTCAGGCTCACCGACTGCTCGGCCGCTATCTCCTCGTATCCCTCCACCAGCTTCCGGATCGGGATCCGCACGTCCACCGTTTCGCGGGTGCGGCTGAGGGATGACTGCTCCAGTGAGGCGAACGTGAGCCAGTCCTCGATGATCGAGGTGAGTTCCCGGGTTCGTTCCAGGCAGCGGTCCAGCCACATCTCGCGCTTGGCTTGCACGTCTTCGGTTTCGCCGAGCCGCCTCAGCACCTCGAGGTACTGGTGCACGGCCACGAGCGGGGACTTGAGCTGATGGGACACGAACGTGACGAAACGCCGCTTGAGGAGCTCGCGCTCGAGTTCGCCGCGCCTGGCCTCCAGGACCAGTCGTCGCCGTTCCAGTCCACGGTCGGCCACGAGGCGCAGCTCGTCCGGAGAGAAAGGCTTTGGAAGGAAGTCGTAGGCGCCGGCCTTCATGGCATCCACCGCGCTCTCAACGGACGCGTAGCCCGTGATGACGATGACTACGGCGGTCGGATCGATCTCCCGGACCCGGGCGATGACGTCGAGCCCGCTGATCCCGGGCATCTTGAGGTCGACCAGGACAAGCGCGGGCTTGCGGTCGGCGACCGCCTCGAGTCCGAGAGCGCCGTTCTCGAAGCACACGACCTCGTAGCCCGACCTGGCGAGGATCTTCTCGCAGGAGAGGCGAATCGCACGGTCGTCATCAATAACGACCACCGTCTCCGGTCTCGATGCGTTCATGGCTGTTATCCCGGCCGAGTTCCGTGCCGGCGGGCTCTTCAGACCCTGGACGCTTTTCGTCCCCGCGTGACGCTCTCGATCAGTTCCAGGAACCGGGGGATGTCGATCGGCTTCGTCATGTACCGGTCTGGTCGCACCATGTCGATCTCACCGGCCATCGGAAACCGTTCGTCGGGCGACTCCTGGATGGACGAGACCATGACGATGGGGACTTCCCGGCAGTCCCGGAACTCGTCCTTGATCTTGATGGCCTGCGTGACGCCGTAACCTTCTTCCAGCGTCTCCATCATGATGTCGAGGACGATCGCATCCGGGCGGTCCGCCAGAATCTGTTCCAGTCCCTGCCTGCCGGACGTGGCTTCTGAAACGGAGTATCCCTCGCCTTCGAGCAGTGACCGGACGGAAGCCCGAAAATCCGCATCGTCGTCGATGAGGAGCACCTTCACATCGGTTGGCATCCTGCCCTCCTTGCAGGGGGCCAGGTAGCGCTTACGCGCTGGTGGACAATCTATAACTGAATACCCGCCATCGGCGGGGAAGTGCCTGCCTTTGCCGTCAGTGGGGGCCGCTCGTATCGACCCCGCCACTGACCCGCGCACGGGACTTTCGCACGTCCTCGGCGACTTCTTCCAGCCCCATACATCGAGACGTTCAAGAGCTTCCTCGAATCGCGAGCGCGTGAACTGACACCGCTTCACGGCAGAAGCTTTCTATCCTTCGCGGCTTTCTCCAAATCCGCCTGGAATGTCGGATGCGCGATGCGTATCAGTTCCTCTGCTCGCTCCCGCAAGTTTTTGCCGAACAAATTGGCCACACCGAATTCCGTCACGACATAGTGGACATCGGCACGGCTGGTTACAACACCCGCGCCCTCTTTCAGAAACGAAACGATCCGGGACGCCGCACCTTTCTTTGCCGTTGCAGGCAAGGCGATGACAGGGCGGCCTCCTTTCGATCTCGCCGCGCCGCGAATGAAGTCTACCTGTCCGCCAAAGCCGGAGTAGATGTAGGGACCGATCGAGTCGGAGCACACCTGGCCCGTCAGGTCTACCTCGATGGCCGAGTTCACCGCGACCATGTCGTCGTTCTGGCTGACGATCACGGGGTCGTTTACGTAGTCTACCGGGTGCGCTTCAATGAACGGGTTGTTGTGCAGGAAGCGGTAAAGGGCCTCACTTCCCAGGGCGAAGGTGTGAATAGTCTTTCCCCTGTGAAGGTTCTTTCTGGATGCGGTTACCACACCTCGCTCGATTGCCTTCATAGCACCATCTGATATCATCTCGGTGTGGATTCCCAGTTCGAGCTCCCCTTCCAGCGCTTGAAAAACCGTATCCGGGATGCCGCCGATTCCCATCTGCATGGTCGAGCCTGGTCGGATGAGTTCGACGACGTATTGGGCAATTTTCTTCTCGACCTCTGTCGCCGGCTTCGGTTCCAGCGTCGGAAGCGGTTCCGTATGCTCGACAATGATGTCCACCCTTCCGACGTGCAGGAAGCAGTCTCCCAGTACGCGCGGCATACGCTCGTTAACCTGAACGATGACCCGGCCGGCCGTTTGGCACGCCGCCAGGGACGCCAGGGTTTCCACTCCAAGGCTCATGAAGCCATGCTCGTCCGGAGGCGAAACCTGGACCACAGCGACGTCGAGGGGGATGATTCTCTCTCTGAACAGCCTCGGAATCTGGTGAAGAAAGATCGGGACGTAATCGGCCCTGCCATCGTTCACCGCTTCGCGGTCGGCCGGTCCGACAAACAGAGAGTTGTGGCGGAAGTGACCGGCCATTTCAGGTTCGGAAAGAGGGTCCTGCCCGAGTAGAAGGACATGGCTCAGCTGTACGTCGCGGAGCTCGTCACGCCGCTCGGCCAGTGCCTGGACCAGACGCTGGGGGATCGCGGCGTTACCTCCATAGTACACCCGATCACCGCTGCGAATAGTCAGGACTGCTCCTTCCGGCGTGTGAAGCTTGGACCTGTACTCCGCGAAGCAATTCATCGGTTGGACTCAGAGTCCAGCCCAGACGCGAGGTCCGAGACAGGCAGACCGTGAGCTTCCGCAACCTGGCGGTTGACGAGGTTTCCCTTATACAGCACGACACCGGCGGCTAGTCCCGGATCCTCTCTAACCGCTCTTTCCGGGCCCTTCTCCGTCACGGCAAGCAATAGCGGAAGTATGGCGCGGGCCAGAGCCCGGGACGCGGTGCGGGCGACGTTAGTGGTGATGTTCGGAACGCAATAATGTACTACGTCATGAGTTACGTAGACCGGGCAGTCTGGGTTGGAGGGCCTGCTCGTTTCCACGCAGCCGCCCTGATCGATCGATAGATCAATGATCACGCTCCCCGGCCTCATGTCCTTCACCATCTGCTCCGAGACGAGCATGGGGGCCTTTGCTCCGGGAACCAGCACGGCACCAATCAGGACATCCGCGATCGATGTGTACTTCTCGATCGGCTCAAGACCCGCGTGCGCCGTCACGACCTGCCCACATAGAGCCTCGTTTACCTCTCGGAGCCTCCTCATGTCCTGGTCAAGCACAACCACATGTGCGCCGCTGGCCACGGCTTGCCTGGCTGCGCTCTTACCCACCGTCCCGGCCCCGAGGATCACGACCGTCGGCGGTGCGACGCCGGGAACGTCGCCGAGCAGGATCCCCCTCCCCCCGGCGTCGTTTTGCAGCTGACAGGCCGCGATATGGATGGCCATCCTGCCGGCCATCTCGCTGAACGGGACTAGAACCGGATGGCCTCCTTCTTCATCCTCCACAAGCTCGTAGCTGAGAATCGTTACCTCGAGGTCGATGAGGCGCTGCAGGTGGTCACGAGGGGCTATGGCAAGATGATGAAAGGCGCAGATGATGGAGCCCGGCTTCAGCAGATCCAGCTCGGTATGAGACAGCACTCCCACTCGACACACGAGGTCAACTCGGCGATGGGCCTCCTCGCTGCTGTACACGATCTGTGCGCCCGCCTCGTCGAACTCCTGATTGGAGAAGCGAGCCGCGTTGCCCGCATCCTTCTCGACGAACACCGTGTGGCCAAGCCGGGTCAGGCGTGCAACGGTGAAAGGAGTGAGGCCTACACGGTGCTCATGTCTGTACCACTCCCTCGGGACGCCGATAAGCATACCCACTCCTCCTGATGCCGAGCGGTCATTTCCGTTGCTCCTTGCGAGGGGGGCGTGAGCCATTCTTCCAACTTAATTAGTGTCCCGGTGGGCCAGGCCGGTTCCCGGGTGCCTTACCGAAAGGACGCTGAGCAACCGGTCGCGTCATCCAGATCTCCTGCGCGCTGCGCATCTACTGTCGACCGCAGTTGGAAACCTCGCCGGGCCGATCCGGCACCAATGAATGTGGCAACCCATTATCGAAGGTCCCGGATCATGCCAATCATCAGAGGGCCAAAAGGCACGGGGATCATGGGCCCCGGAGAAACCTGCGTCTGCCCCAGGTGCGGTAAGAAGATAGCGCACGAATTCGGATTCCCATGTCGGGAAGTGCGCTGCGCTGACTGCGGAACCACGATGCTGCGAGAAGACTCGGACGACCTTCGGGTGGCGACAGGCTGCGGCGAACCGATTGGCTGACCTGCTCGATATTCACGGCGTGTTTGAGGACCACGTCGTTCGGGCTCGGAAGCGAGGCATCGCCGCAGCCCCGGTTATTCTGGAGTACGCGGAAGACGAGGAAGATGTCTACACCGCCAATAAGGAATGAAGCGCCCAATGGTTCCTGTTCTCTTCGAAGCATTGACTCATGCGATTCTCATCACGGGCTTCGTAGCCATGATGATGATCGCTGTTGAGTACGTCAGTATTCTGAGTCAGGGAACCTTTCAAGCCGCTCTACGAGGATCCCCGTGGATTCAGTACCTGGTCGCGGTTCTGCTTGGCGCCATTCCGGGATGTCTCGGTCCTTTCACGGTAGTCACACTCTACGTGCACAAGGCGCTTCCGCTGGGCGCGGTTGTGGGTGCCATGATCGCGACCAGCGGTGACGAAGCCTTCGTGATGCTCGGCCTGTTTCCGGCCACGGCGCTGTGGCTGACAGTGGGACTTGCCGCCGTAGGCCTCGTCGTGGGGCCCGTGGTGGATATTCTGCTGAAAAGTCGGCGCCCACAGGAGCACTGCGCGGAACTCATCGTTCACCCGGAGGATGCCTGCCGGTGCTTTCCGGGGAAGGAGATCCTTGAGCACTGGCGGTTCCCGAGACCTGCCCGCGTCACGCTGACTCTCGCGGCTGTATTCAGCACGCTCGCGGTCGCAACCGGCCTGCTGGGTCCCGGTAGCTGGAATTGGGTGCGCATCACGTTGGTGGCGCTGGGCGCGTTCGGCGCCTTCGTAGTCGTCACCGTTCCGGATCATTTCCTGTCTGAGCACCTGTGGCGACACGTAGCCCTAAGACACGTTCCAAGGATCTTCGTCTGGACGTTTGGTGTGTTGGCTGCGGTCGGCATACTGAATGAGCTTCTGGATCTTGCGACTATCATACGCGGGAATCAGTGGGGGGTGCTGGTGGCGGCCGTACTGCTCGGCATTGTCCCCGAATCGGGGCCGCATCTCGTCTTCGTGACCCTGTTCGACGAAGGGACCATTCCGTTCAGCATACTGGCCGCGAGCTCGATCGTTCAGGACGGCCACGGGATGCTGCCGCTGCTGGCCGAATCCAAGGGCGATTTCTTCCGAGTTAAGGCGATCAATGTCGTCGTGGGACTGTTGCTGGGTGCGGTTCTGCTCGCGGCCGGAGCGTGAGCTGACTGGTGCCGCTGGCACTGATTTCACTCGCCCGCGACTGTCCCCGCGTACGTCCAAAACGTCTCTCCCCGGTACACCCGTCTCCGCGCGTCGGGATGCTCGGCGAGGCTCTCGAGGACTGCCGAGATTCGTTCCGGGGATGTGACCTCGAGCGCCTCGATCAACTCACGCTCACGCAGCGGATGGCGCGGAATGATCGCCAGGACTGCATCCACGGGCGGGATACCCTCCTGCAACACCAGATTCCCGCCCTCGGGCGGCACCACCGTCGCCACCTGTCCGAGGATGTTCATCGCCCGGATCAGGCCGTCCTCGTTCGTTCCCTCCACCCAACTCTCGGCGGGCGGTCTGACGGGAAGGTTGAGATGCACTTCATCGGGCCCGATTCGTCTCACCGCCACCGCCAGCTGATGAAGCGCCTCCCCCGTGTCGTTGAGGCCACGGATGAGCATGACTTCGATCCACAGCTTCGCGCGTGATTCACTCCGGAACGCTACCAACCCGTCGATGATCTCCGTGATTTTCAACTGGGGCCAGGGCCGATTGATGCGACGGAACATCTCCTGATCAGCGGCGTCGAGCGAT
>CBDUVN010000057.1:0-13136 GCA_965370685.1 uncultured bacterium
TCTGGATCTGACCTACGAGAAGTGCGTCTGGCCTCACTACTCTTACGACAAGGACAGCGGCTATCCGTCACAGCTGTGTAAGTGGGACGAACAGTGGGTCTACGCACTCTATGAAGACCGGCCGGTACCGCCAGGGGACTTCTACGAGAACTCCATTATTGTGGAGGTCGCCCTGGCCGCCTCGTCATCAACAATTGTCCGATATGATACCGTCACCTTCACCGCTTCCTTTACCCAGTGGAACGGGGCTTACGAGAGCTCTGCAGACTCGGTCTGGGTGGATTGGACGAAAGGTGATGATGGCACCTACGCCAGCACGCACGATAGCACCGACACGTCCGTCCAGGTCAGGTCCGTCGTCACTGGTGACACTATCACCATGGCGGTACATGTTGACGACACGTGGGGCTACGTGATCTAGCCGTGGCCAGATGCGGCGGACACCGTCCCTGTCGTCCTTCCCGCTCCAACAAGCGTTACTCTGCCCGACTCGTTAGTCCTCACGGATGACGACGAGAACACCCTATATCAGAACGTTACGGCCGTGACCACGCCAGCCGACCCGAACGGTTTCTACGACTACGATTGGACGATCAGTAACACGAACATCGCACACATTGTCGGAAGTGGCCGAACCGTGACCATTGAGGGGTACTCCGATGGAACTGCGTTGTTGATTGTCGAGGTTGAGGATCTAAGGAAGGACACGACACTTGTCGTGGTCGAGTGCGGGACGAAGCGGAATCCATCCTGCATCCAGTACGGACCGAGTCCGATGTGACTGGAGCCCTCTCGCCAACGACACGTGGGGCTCCTACTGATCCGAGGCACGCACGGCCGCTTTCGGTACGGCCGTATGACGGGACGACACAGCAGCGTAGGGCAGCAGACACCCGTCGCCTTTGCAGGAGGAGGCGACTTCACCTAGGGCCGCCTCGGGATCCGAAATTAGCAGTCCTGGTGGATCAGCTTTGGGGGCACCGCCACTGACGGCGCCGAGGCGTTCACGATGGAGATGCGCCCGCAGGTGGACACAACGTCCCGTGATCGCTCGATCACGGCGTCCACAAGTTGACGGCGGATCCGGTAACGCATTATTGCTGAAGTTGTTATCGTACGCGGTCCGTCTCCTGACCTCTGGCTCGCTTCGTGCGCTCGACACCGCGGGCCCGCTGTGGCGTTCACGCCCGGCCGAAGTATCTTGACCTGACTCGAAAGCGGCACGTTCCGCTCGAACCCGACCTGGAGGCGCAGCCATGCCCGATACACTGGACAAGACAGCCGATCTCGCCGGACCCGGCATCAGCACCTATGAGGAAGTCGCGAAGATCCTCCCGAGCGACTACAGCCCGCTGCTTGACCGCAAGGACACGCAGAAGGCGCTGTACGAAGTGAAGCGGATCATCGAAGACGGCCTGGCCCGGGAGCTGAACCTGATGATGGTCCAGGTCCCGCTGATCGTCACGGTAGACAGCGGCGTGAACGACATGCTGGATCGGGACGGGTCACGGACTCCGATCGAGTTCAACGCCGGCCTCGGGCTCGAGACTCCGATCCGGGCAAGCGTCGTGCAGGCCGCGACGAAGTGGAAGCGTCCGGCGCTCAAGCAGTTCGGCTGCGAAGTCGGCGAAGGGATCAACACCGATATGAGGGCGGTGCGCAAGGACTACTTCCTCGACCACGACCACAGCTCCTATGTCGACCAGTGGGACTGGGAGAAGGTGATCTCGGCGGACCAGCGGAACCTCGAATTCCTCAAGTCCACGGTGCGCGGGATCTGGAAGGTCCTGAAGGAGGCGGAAGATCATGCTCTGACCAACTATCCGGCGCTCAACGACCCCCGCTATCCTCCGTTGCCCGACGAGCTGGTGTTTCTGCACGCCGAGGAGATCCTCGACATGTATCCGGAGCTGCCTCGCAAGCAGCGCGAGACCCGGGTGATTCAGGATCACGCGCCGGCGATCTTCATCATCGGGATCGGCTCAGTGCTGAAGGACGGCTACCCGCACGAAATGCGGGCGGCGGATTACGATGACTGGATCACGGACACTTCTGCCGAGACCGGCAAGGACACGCATGGCCTGAACGGCGACATTCTCGTGTGGAACCCGGTGACGAAGCGGCGTCACGAGCTGACATCGATGGGGATCCGGGTGACGAAGGAGACCCTTCTCAAGCAGCTCGAGTTGAGCGACCAGATGGACTTTCTCGAGCAGCCGTATCACCAGGCGATCATGAACGACGAGATCCCGCTCAGCATCGGCGGTGGAATCGGTCAGTCCCGCACTTACATGCTCCTGCTGCGCAAAGCCCACCTGGGCGAGGTGAGCGTCACGGTGTGGCCTGACGAGTTGAAGAAGATCTGCGCGGAGAAGAACATTCACGTCCTCGAGTAGACGACGACGGTTCGTCGCGGTCGCGGTTCTGGCGGGGGGTCTGCTGCAACCGCAGCAGGCCTCCTCGCAGACACGGTTCACGGTGGAGGGATTCCTCGGGACCGCGGTGAGCGCTTCGTCCAATCTGTCCCTGTCGGGTGCAGGTGCTGGACTGGATGTCGACGCGAACTGGGCGACGCGCGCGCTGGAGTCGCCGGTCTACTGGGCGGTCCGGCTTGGTGCGCGACGTGGAGACTACGCGCTCGAGCTGCAGCTGGTGCATCACAAGACGTACCTGGAGAATCCGCCGCCCGAGATCGAGAATTTCGAGATCACACACGGCTTTAATCTGCTGACTCTCCAGGCTGCAAGACGGGGCGGACCGGTCGACCTGCGGATCGGTGCCGGCGTCACGATTCCGCACGTGTCTATGCAAGTGAACGGGGAGCCGTTCGCCAACGAAGGGTTCCGCGTGGGCGGTCCGGCGTTCACGGCAGGGATCGGAAAATCTCTGGAGATCGTCGGCGGTCTGTTCCTACAGCTGGAAGCGCAGGCAACCGCGGCCCGGGCCAACATCTCCGTGGCCGAGGTCCAGCCCGACATCTCCGTGGCCGAGGCTCACGTCGACACCTGGAACTACGCACTGCACCTCATGGTCGGAGTCGGCTATGTATTCTGAGCGTTCCGCAGGAACCAGATGGCTGGTGTGCGCGATCGGGGTCCTTGCCCTGGGGTGCGCCGGGCCCGAGGGGAACGCGGACGGGTCATCCGAAGCCGCCGCGCCCGGTCATTCCGCCGGAGCGCAGCCGAACGTGATTCTCATCCTCGCCGACGACCTGGGCTGGGGAGAGCTCGGCAGCTACGGTCAGACCCGGATCCGGACTCCGGTCCTCGACCGGCTCGCGCAGGAGGGTGTCCGGTTTACTCAGCACTATGCCGGCAGTCCCGTGTGCGCTCCGTCGCGCGACGTTCTGCTGACCGGGCTGCATTCCGGTCACGCGTACATTCGCGACAACGACGAATTGCCTGACCGGGGAGACGTGTGGGGAGACACGACGATCGAGGGTCAGCGGCCGATCCTGCCGGACACCTACACGCTCGGTCGGCTGTTTCAGGATGCCGGATACGTCACGGCGGCGATCGGGAAGTGGGGGCTCGGCGGTCCGGGCAGCAGCGGCGAGCCGAACCTGCAGGGCTTCGACCATTGGTACGGGTACCTGTGCCAGCGGGAGGCGCATAACTATTACCCGACCCATCTGTGGAGAAACGGCGACAAGGCCCCTCTGACGGGAAACCCGTACTTCAAGGCGCATCAGCGCCTGGCGGAATCCGCGGATCCGCGGGACCCTGCGGCGTATCTCTCCTATTCCGGGGAGATCTATGCGATGGACGCGATGGCGGACGAGGCGCTCCGCTTCATCCGGGACCATCGAGCCGAGCCGTTTTTCCTCTACCTTCCATTCCCGGTCCCGCACCTGGCCCTCCAGGTTCCGGATTCGTCTCTCGCCGAGTACCGGGGAGCATTTCCCGAGACTCCCTACGTGGGAGACCGCGGCTACCTGCCGCATCCGGAGCCTCGCGCGGCCTACGCGGCGATGATCACCCGGATGGACCGCGAGATCGGCCGCATCCTCGACCTTCTGTCCGAGCTCGGAATCGATGAGCAGACGCTCGTCCTGTTCACCAGCGACAACGGGCCGTCATGGGTGGGTGGAGTGGACCGCGAATTCTTCGACAGCACCGGAGGCCTGCGAGGACGCAAGGCGCAGCTCCGGGAGGGAGGAATCCGCGTCCCGCTGATCGCGTGGTGGCCGGGCAGAGCGCCGGCCGGAGAGACCTCGGACCACATCTCCGGGTTCGCGGACTACATGGCGACGTTCTCGGAGCTTCTGGGCGTGCGGCCGCCCGACGAGATCGATGGCGTCTCGTTTCTCCCGACCATGGCGGGACGCGGAACCGAGCAGGCACGAGCGCCTTGGCTGTACTGGGAGTTCCACGGTGCGCAGGCGGTGCGGTTCGGAGACTGGAAGGCGTTCCGGGAGCGGGCGGACTCGCCGCTCGAGCTGTATGATCTGGCGTCCGATCCCGCAGAGACCATGGATCTCGCTCGCGCTCGCCCCGACCTGGTCATCGAGGCCGAGGCGATCCTGGCTGACGCTCGGACCGAGTCCGTGCTGTTCCCACTGGTTCTTGAGGAGGAGTGACATGGCTGTCGTCCTGCGGCTGATTCCGGTCATTCTCAGCGCGATGCTGCTCGCCGCCCATTTCTCTTATGCGGGTTCGTCGGTTCTCGTACTGGTGGCGCTCGGGTTTCCGCTGCTGCTCCTGATCCGCGAGCCCTGGGCTGCCCGCACGGTTCAACTGGCACTGGTTCTGGGCGCCGCGGAGTGGCTGCGCGCGGCATGGGGCTACGTCAGTCAGCGAATGGAAGTCGGCGAACCGTGGATTCGGCTGGTGGTCATTCTGGGTGTTGTGGCGGCGCTCACCGCGGCCTCGGCCCTCGTGTTCCGCTCACCCCGCCTGCGGCCGATCTGGTTCGGCGCCGACGGGGAGCCGGCCCCGGTCCCGCCCGCTCCCGGAAGCTGACCCGGAGTCGATTCAGGCCAGCGCTTCGACGAGAGCTTCCAGGCCCTCGTTCACGTACCAGCCGAGATTTACCCGGAGCACCCTTCGACCACGCTCGAGCAGGGCCCTTTCGTCACCGAGCGCTTGCGCTCGCTGCAGGACGGCGAATCCACCCTGCGAGTCCGGAATCGGAAGATCCACGGCGACATCGCCTGTCAGCAGCAGGTACAGTCCGGTGTCCGGCCCGCCCTTGTGCAATTGCCCGCTGGAATGCAGGTAGCGCGGTCCGTAGCCGGCGGTGGTAGCGACTCCCGTCCGGGCCTGCAGGACTTCACGCAGCTCTGCCAGCAATTCATCCCGGTCGGGATCATCGGCAAAGAAGGCAAGGACCCCGATGTAGTCGCCCGGCCCGGCCAGCTCCACGAAGCTCCGGATGAGTTGTTGCGCGGTGTCGCTGCGCAGGTCGGCGGCCCAATCCCGCTGGCCGTCGACGTACATTTCGAGGCTGTCGGACGCGGCGGTCGGCATTCCGGAGTCCGGCAGCACTCCGTCCGGAGACGCGTCGAGGATCTCACGCGTGATGTTCTTGCTCGCCGTCACGTCGGGTTCGTCGAACGGGTTCACCCCGAGGAGCGCTCCCGCGACCGCGGTGGCGATCTCCCAGCGCAGGAATTCACCACCGATCGCCTCCCGCCGGGGCAGCGAAATGCGGAGCACCGGGTGCCCGCCCTCGGCGAGGGCGCCGAGCAGGCTGTCCAGCGCCACGTCCTGCTCTCCGTCGAGAACGATGTAGACGAAGACGCGGTCGGGACCGTAGTTACCGACATCCCCCACCGTCTCGTTGGTAACGGGGATGATGCCCGTGCCATCCTTGCCGGTGCTCTCTGCAACGAGCTGTTCGATCCACAGCGGAAGAGTGGCCAGGCTCGGGGACGCAATCAGGGTGAGCTTGTCCCGGCCGGCATCGCGCAGGCTCGCCAGGGCCAGCCCGAGGAGGAGTCCGGGATTGTCCGCATCCGGGATCTCGGGCGCACACTCCGCCGCCACGTCGCGCGCAGAGGCAACGATCGCTTCCACGTCGATGCCGGCGAGCGCCATCGGAAGGAGACCGAACGGCGTAAGGGCGGAAAACCTCCCCCCGACGTCGGGCGGGGTCTCGAACGTCCTGCGGAATCCGCGTTCCTGTGCCTCGAGGACCAGCGGCGAGCCCGGGTCCGTAAGTGCGATGAACCTCGACCCGGGCTGTGCTTCGCCCGCGTCGCGCACGAGCTCGTAGAACAGGCGATACAGAGACATCGTCTCGATGGTCGAACCCGACTTGCTCGCCACGAGGAACAGTGTCCTGAGCGGGTCGATGCGGTCCGCGACGTCACGGATCGCATCGGGGTCAACGTTATCGAGCACGATGAGCTCGGGATAACCCTCGATCTGTCCGAACGTCGTCGCCGCGACGAGCGGACAGAGACTGCTGCCGCCCATCCCGAGCAGGACGACATGGGTCACTCCCTCGTCGCGCACTTCCTCGGCGAACCGGGTGATCTCGTACAGGTTCTCAGCGGCTCGCTCCGGTGCGTCGAGCCAGCCGAGGCGATCCCGGATCCGATCCATTTCCTCCGGATCATCCGTCCACAGGGAAGGATCGTGTGCGGCGAGGCGGACGCCGAACCGCTGCTCGGCCACGGCATCTCTGAGAGCGCCCGGCACAGCCGCGGGCCCGGCTTCTCCGATCCACTCGACGCGAGCGAGTCGAGGCTCGAGCATCTCCCGGCGCCGGGCCGCGAGGCTCGCGATCAGCTTGTCGAACGGGACCAGGAACTTGCTCGCTCCTTCGTTCACCAGCTGTTCGCAAACGGCGTCCATGTCGATTCCGCCATCGGCCAGTCTCGTGAACACCCGTTCGGCCTCCTCAACCCGTTCGCGGATCGCTCCCGGGCGGATCTCACCCGCTCGCCCGAAGGCTTCGATCGTCACCTCGGGCATCGTGTTGACCGTGTGCGGGCCGACCAGCGGTTCGACATACCTGGTGGGGTCGTACAGGGGATTCTTCGTGCTCGTGCTGGCCCACAACAGTCGTTGCGGGCGAGCCCCGTTCCCGACCAGTTGTTGCCAGTCCTCCCGGCTCGCTCGCGACTCGAAACTCCGGTACGCCAGTCGAGCGCTGGCAATGGCGGCGGTTCCGAACAGCGCGGCAGGTCCGTCCGGCTCCGCGGTGTCCCGGTCGATCCGGTGAGCCAGGAGACCGTCCACCAGGACGTCAATCCTGCTGAGGAAGAAGCTGGCGACCGATGCGACGGTTCCGAGTGGCCGGCCGGCCTCCTGCCGGCGCGTCAAGGCGCGGATGTAGGCTTCGGCGACCGCCTCGTATGCCGAGATGGAGAACAGCAGCGTGACGTTGACGTTCACGCCGTCAAACAGGAGCTGCTCGATCGCCGGGACCCCGGCGGGAGTTCCCGGGATCTTGACCATCAGATTCGGGCGATCGACGGCTTCCCACAGCCGCATGGCTTCTACGATCGAAGCGTCCGTGTCATGAACCAGGTGAGGAGACACCTCCAGGCTCACATACCCGTCCACGCCGTCGGACGACTGCCAGACCGGGCGCAAGAGATCACACGCCTCGCGCACATCGGTCACGGCCAGCGCCTCGTAAATCCCGGCGACGGACTGGCCGGACTCCGCCAGCTCGCGGATCTGATCCTCGTACAGCGATCCGCTCGAGAGAGCCTTCTGGAAGATGGCGGGATTCGAGGTCACACCTCGAAGTCCGTCCAGCTCGACTCGCCTGGCGAGCGATCCGTCGCGGATCATGTCGCGGGTCAGGTTGTCGAGCCAGTAGCTCTGGCCGTGGTCGAGCAGTGCGAGAAGGGATTCCATTGGTATCTCTGTGTCCGCCGGGGGTGGAGGTCTGGTTTACGCTCGATCGGAAGTCCGCAGGTACATTCGCTCGACATCGAGAAGTTTGTCGAGCCGCATCCGGTGTCGGGGCTCGTCCGTGAACCGGGCCGCCACGAAGGTGGACGTGACCTCTCGGGCGACCTCGATGCCGATCACCCGCGCGCCGAGGCACAGCACGTTCATGTCATCGTGCTCGACCCCCTGGTGGGCGGAATACGTGTCGTGGCACACGCCGGCCCTGATTCCCGGCACCTTGTTCGCCACGACGCTCACGCCGACCGCGCTTCCGCACAGGAGGATTCCCCGGTCCACCTCCCCCTGTGCAACCTGTTCGGCCACCGGTCTGGCGAAGTCCGGATAGTCCACCGAATCAGGCCCGTGCGTGCCGAGATCCACTACCTCGTGCCCGGCGGCCCGGAGATCCTCGATCAGGGCGTCCTTGTAGGGCCACCCGGCGTGGTCCGCGCCAATCGCGATACGCATCTCAGCGCTCCTTCAGCATGGTCTCGGCCCGGTCGACGATCGCATCGACGGTGAAACCGAACCGCTCGAACAACTCGCCCGCCGGAGCGCTGGCGCCGAACGAGTCGATACCGATCGCAGCGCCTGCATCGCCGATCCACTCGCACCAACCCTGCGTGCAGCCCGCTTCGATCGAAATCCGGCGCCGAATCCCGGGTGGCAGTACTTCGTTCTGATAGGCCTCGTCCTGCTCACGGAACAACTCCCAGCTGGGCATGCTGACCACCCGTACTTCCACCCCACGCTCAGCGAGCGTGGACCGCGCCTCGAGCGCGAGACTGACCTCCGAACCGGTCGCGATCAGGATGACGTCCGGCCGGCTGTTCTCTGCGTCTGCGAGGATGTATGCGCCGCGAGCCAGCCCGATCGCGCTGTCGATCTCGTCGAATGCGATCACCGGGAGCTTCTGGCGGGAGAGGGCGAACAGCGTCGGCCCGTCGGCCCTTCGCACGGCTACCCGCCATGCCTCGACGGTTTCGTTCGCATCGGCCGGTCGAATGACGCGCAGCCCGGGGATGGCCCTGAGGGCGGCGAGCTGCTCCACTGGCTGGTGGGTCGGGCCATCCTCTCCGAGCCCGATGGAGTCGTGCGTCATGATGTAGATCACCGGCTGTCGCATCAGCGCGGCGAGCCGGATCGCCGGTCGGGCGTAGTCCGTGAACACGAGGAAGGTGGCCGCAAACGGTCGAATTCCTCCGTGCAGCGCCATGCCGGAGCACGCCGCACACATGGCCTGCTCGCGGATTCCCCAGTTGACGTTGCGGTGCTCCCACTCGCCGGCACGGACGTCGCCGCTCGACTTGATTCGCGTACTGTTCGAGCCAGCCAGGTCAGCGCTCCCTCCCATCAGCGACGTGACGGAGTCGGCAAGCGCGTTGAGTGCAAGTCCTGATGCGGATCGAGTCGCAATCGGACCGTCGCTGGATTTGAACTTCGGAAGCTCATCGTCCCAGCCCGGGGGCAATCGACCCTCGAGCACCTGGCCGAACTCTGCGGCCAGCTCCGGGAATCGCTCGCGGTAGGTTTCGAGGCGCTCCTCCCACTCTGCCTCCAGTCGGATTCCGCGGTCGGTGACTTCCCGCATGTGAACACGAACGCGCTCCGGCACGAGGAATTTCGCGTCTGCCGGCCATCCGTACGATTCTTTCGCCAGTCTGACCTCGTCCTCTCCAAGCGGCGCGCCGTGTGCGGCCGAGGTGTCCTGTTTGTTCGGCGAGCCGTAGCCGATGTGAGAGCGAACCAGGATCAGCGACGGACGCGTCGTCTCGGCACGGGCCTCGGCGAGAGCCTCCGCCATGGCGGGAAGGTCTTCAGACGCATCGCCCAGGTCGCATACGTGCCATCCGTATGAAGCGAAGCGGGCGCTCGTATCATCGGAAAATGTCAGGTCCGTCGGTCCGTCGATCGTGATCCGATTATTATCGTAGATCGCGATCAGCTTGCCGAGGCCGAGATGTCCGGCAAGTGAGCCGGCCTCGTGCGACGCGCCTTCCATCATGTCCCCGTCGCTGACAAGAACATACGTGTAATGATCTACGATCCGGTGATCGGGTCGATTGTAGACAGCGCCAAGGTGGGCTTCGGCGAGCGCCATGCCGACCGCGGTCATCAGTCCCTGTCCAAGGGGGCCGGTAGTCGTCTCCACTCCCGGTGTCATTCCGTGCTCGGGGTGTCCCGGAGTCCTGCTCTCCCACTGCCGGAAGGCCCGGATATCGTCCAGGTCTATCTCGTAGCCGGACAGATGAAGCATCGAATAAAGCAGCATCGATGCATGCCCGGCGGACAGCACGAACCGGTCCCGGTCGGGCCAGGCTGGATTGCGCGGGTTCGCCTCGAGTTGACGGCAGAGGAGGTACGCGATCGGGGCCAGCGCCATCGGCGCCCCGGGATGGCCGGAGTTCGCTGCCTGGACGGCATCGATGGACAGAGTCCGGATCGTGTTGATGGTCAACTGCTCGATCGTCATTGCCGCAAGGCGGGCGTCCGTGTCGTCGCCCGTCGCGCGGTCCGGCGTGGAGCCCGATTCGGTGCTCATGCGCGTCCCGTTGTGTCGCAGTGTGGAGGTGCTGAACCGTGATTTCGATGCCGGACCGTCACGGGGTCCGGGCCGAGCCTAGGATACCACGAGAACCGGTGGAGCGCGACCCGCGAATCGGCCGGCCGCGAGGCCGTAGCGCGAGGCCGTGACACGCGCTGCCGGGCTGCCGTAGAGGGGGGGCTCCTTCCCTCGATGTTCGAGTCCGGGATAGGTTGCCGCACTCGTGCCCCGGTCCACACCCGGGAGGAGATCCGGCCAGCAAGGTGCCATGACAGATTCGACCGACAGGAGCCTCCGCGAAGCCGCCCGTCTGTACGGCGTCGCGATCACGTACCGGGACGTGGACGGAGTACCGCGGCAGGCATCGCCCGAGGTGATCATCGCCGCACTGAGATCCCTGGGCGCACCCGTCACACACGCCGCCGACGCCGGTGAGGCCGTTCGGGCCCGGCGCCTCGACGCGTGGATGCGCCTGGTTCCTCCGGTCCTCGTGGTCGAGGCTGAATCGTCCGCTGCGACCCTTCCGGTACGCGCCCTCACCGCGGAAGCACCCCGTCGGTTGACATGGACGCTGCGGATCGAAGGCGGCCCGGTCCGCTCGGGCCGCGTCCGGCTCAACGACCTTCCGCTCATTCGGGGTGGCAGGATCGAAGGACGGGACAGGGAGGTGCGCCGGCTCCGGATCCCGGGGCCCCTGCCGGCGGGATACCACCGGGTGGAGGTGAGCCTCGGATCGCGACGGGCGAGCTGCCTGTTCGTGGCCGCGCCGGCGAAGGCGTGGGGAGCCGAGCGGCTGGAGCGGGACTGGGGTGTCTTCCAGCCGCTGTATGGCCTCCGTCATGCGCTCGACTGGGGAACGGGAGACCTGCCGGCACTTGGCAGGTTCGCGGCCTGGGTCGGTTCACTCGGCGGTCGGATCGTCGGCACGCTGCCGCTGCTGTCCACCTTCCTGGACCACCCGTTCGACCCGGGTCCATACCGACCCATCAGCCGCCTGTTCTGGAGTGAGCTGTTCGTCGACCCGACGACGGCCCCGGAACTCGAGAGCAGCCCGGCGGCACGCGCCAGGCTGATCGGGCTGCACGACGAACTCGCCGAGTTACGCGAAGCGCCGCTCGTCGACTACCGCCGCACGGCGGCGGCCCGGCACGCGGTCCTGCTTCCTCTCGCCGAGACGTTCTTCGCGGGCAGGGGGTCCACGCAACCGGCATTTCTGAGATTCCTCGCGAGCTCGCCAGGGCTGGGCGATTTCGCGCGATTCAGGGCAACGGGAGGTGAGGTGCGCGAACCGGATCCGGCTCTCGCCCGGATGCATATCTACGCTCAGTGGCTGTTCGCGCGGCAGCTCCGTGAGCTCCGGGCTCGTGCGGCGGGAACCGGCCTGTATCTCGACTTCCCGGTCGGGGTGCACCCTGACGGGTACGACGTGTGGCGGGATCCGTCGCTGTTCGCGGAGGGGGTGTCCATCGGAGCTCCGCCCGACTCCTTCTTCGCGGAGGGGCAGGTCTGGAAGATCCCGCCGATGCTTCCGGACCGGATGCGCGAGGATCAATTCCGCTACCTGCGGCAGTCGCTCGCGACATCGATGAAACCGGCGGACCTGCTGCGTCTCGACCATGTAATGTTCATGCAGCGATTGTACTGGGTGCCGGAGGGAATGCCCGCCGGCATGGGCGTGTACGTGGCGTATCCGGCGGAGGAGATCTCAGCCGTGGTCCGTCTCGAGTCGCACCGCTCGGAATGTGAAATCGTCGGTGAGGATCTCGGAACGGTCACGGACGAAGTCCGGGCATTGATGGACAGGGGGGGGCTGCGAAGGATGTTCGTGCTCGATCTTGCCCTGAATCGCCTCGAGGCGGATCCGTCGAGTTTCGTACCGGAAGGGGCCGTGGCATCACTCAACACGCACGACATGCCGCCGTTCGCCGCTCGGATTCACGGTGACGACATCCAGAATCCCGTCACGACGGAGCCGCAGCCGGGCCAGGTATCGCCGGCGTTGGAGCCGGCGCTTCTCCAGCTCGGCATCTCGCCGGCCCGGTTCGTCGTTGTCTCCGTAGACGACCTGCTCGGAGTGCGCGAGTCGCAGAACGTTCCCGGCACGACGACGGAGCGTCCGAACTGGCGCCGCCGCTCGCCCCTCGCGGTCGAGGCGCTCGCGAGCGACGATGCAGTACGCGAGATTCTGCTGGCACTCGATGCGGCGCGGCAAAGCGCGCCCGGGGAGGACGGATGAATCGCGACGACGGACGGCGGACCGAGTCCGGGGCGGCACCGCTCACGGATCTCGATCTGCACCTGTTCAACGAAGGCTCGTACTTCCGCATGTGGGAGGAATTCGGCAGCCATACGGGTGAAGTGGACGGTGAAACGGGATTCTGGTTTTCCGTATGGGCGCCCAATGCGACGGCGGTCCAGGTGATCGGCGATTTTAACCAGTGGGATTCCGAGGCGAATCCGCTCGAGCCCCGTGAAAGCTCGGGAGTGTGGCAGGGGTTCATCGCGGGGGCCGTTCCCGGGCAGGCCTACAAGTACCGGATCGCAGGAGCCGACGGCACCGATTTCGACAGAGGGGACCCGTTCGCCCGTCGGACGGAGGTTCCGCCGCGGACGGCTTCGATTCTGCATGACGCCGACTACGAGTGGCGGGACGCTGAGTGGCTTGCCGGGCGGGAGAGCCACCAGGCGCTCGACCAGCCGATGAGCATCTACGAGGTGCACCCGGGCTCATGGGCCCGGGT
>CBDUVN010000058.1:0-13010 GCA_965370685.1 uncultured bacterium
GCGCGTTCGCGATCCTGTTCGCGATTCCGTTCACGCGCCTCGCGCACGTCTTCGTAGCGCCCCTGCATTACCTGGTACGGCCTTACCAGCAGGTGATCTGGAACTGGAACCGCAAGACGATCCGCGATCCGGGCACCCCCTGGACCCCCGTGCGACCCCGCAACAACTGAGCGAGATAGCGCATGAGTCAAGAGACCCCGGACCGCGCCTGGCCCCACTACTGGGATCCCGAGGACGAGACGTTCTGGAGCCGCGAGGGAAAAGGCATCGCGAAGCGGAACCTGTGGATCTCCATTCCCAATCTGCTCCTGGCATTCGCGGTCTGGATCTACTGGGGCATGGTCGCCAAGTACATTCAGCAGCTGCATTTCGCGACCGGCGGGGAGCTGTTCAACTTCACGTTCATGAATGGCGGAGAGCCGTACGCCGATGCCGGATACCGGGCTCTTCTGTTCACTCTTCCGGCGGTCGCGGGCCTGGCCGGAGCGACGCTGCGGATTCCCAACTCGTTCATGATCGCGATCTGCGGGGGACGAAACGTCAAGTTCATGACGAGCGCCCTGCTGATCCTTCCCGCCGTCAGCGCGGGAATCGCCCTCCAGGATCCGACGACGCCGTTCTGGCTTTTCATCATACTTGCGGCGCTTTCCGGCATCGGCGGCGGGGTGTTCGCATCCTCCATGTCCAACATCAGCTTCTTCTTCCCGAAGGCGGAGCAGGGGCTGGCGCTCGGGCTCAACGCGGGGCTGGGCAACCTCGGGGTCAGCGTCATGCAGTTCCTGATCCCCTGGGTGATCACGTTCAGCCTGTTCGGAGCGCTGAGCGGCGACCCGTACGTATACGCGGCCGCCGGCGCGACCTCACGCATGTGGATCCAGAACGCGGGCCTGGTGTGGGTGCCCCTCCTGGCCCTGTTCTCGATCCTCGCGTTCTTCGGGATGAACAACCTGCCGTTCCACAATGTCGGGTCCACCCCGCAGGCAGTCGGGAAATATCTGTGGCTCACCCTCCTCGGCTTCGTGGGAGCCGCGGTCGGAATCGTTCTGCTGATCGTGCCGTGGGGCCCGTTCCCGGTGCTCCTCAAGACGTTCCTCGTCGTGGTCGTCGCCGTCGTCGTCACGCTGGCGGCGATGCGCTACCTGACTCCCCGGGAGACTCGGGAGAGCCTGGAAGAGCAGTTCGGGATCTTCAGGATGAAGCACAACTGGATCATGACGTACCTGTATGTCATGACGTTCGGTTCCTTCATCGGGTACGCCAACGCCTTCCCGAAGCTGATCGACGATGTGTTCGGCGTGATCCGGGTCGGAGAGCAGGCCGGCCAGGCGACAGGCATGAGCTCGGCGGCCTATATCTGGATCGGCGCCGGCGTGGGCGCCCTGATCCGACCCCTGGGCGGATGGCTGTCGGACAAGCTGGGCGGAGCCCGCGTGACCCACTGGGACACGATCGTGATGATCGCGTCCACGATCGGTGCGGGCTACGTCGTGTCGCTCGCGCTCGAGTCACCGGATCCGACGCAGTACTTCTTCCCCTTCCTCGGGCTGTTCATCGTGCTGTTCGCGACGACAGGTATCGGGAACGGTTCCACGTTCCGGATGATCGGCGTGATCTTCAAGAAGGACAATCGGGGCCCGGTCCTCGGCTGGACGTCAGCGATCGCGGCGTACGGGGCGTTTCTGATTCCGAAGATCTTCGCGACCCAGATCCGGGCCGGCACACCGCAGAACGCCCTGTACGGCTTCGCGGCGTACTACGCGACCTGCCTCGTTCTGAACTGGTGGTACTACGCCAGGAAGAACGCCGAGATCGTGTGCTGAGGGAGACAAGCAGGGGTTCACCACATTCCGGGGCGGCCGTCCGGCCGTCCCGAATCGACACCAAGCAGGGGACATGAAAGAACAGCCTGGAGCATGGAGGGTCCTGACCCTCAACACGATCGCCTTCACGGTCTGCTTTGCGGCCTGGATGCTGAACGGAGTCCTGGTGACGTTCCTGGTGGAGAACGGCGTCTTCGACTGGGACACCGCGCAGATGGGGACGCTGATCGGCATCCCGGTTCTCACCGGCTCGATCATGCGCCTGCCCCTGGGGATGCTGACCGACCGGTTCGGCGGCAGGCCGGTGTACGCGCTGCTCATGCTCCTGTGCGCCGTGCCGATGTACCTGCTGAGCCAGGTCGACAGCTACAACGGCTACCTGCTGGCCAGCCTGGGCTTCGGGCTCACCGGCACCTCGTTCGCGGTCGGCATCGCGTTCTCCTCGGTGTGGTTCAGCAGGGAGCGGCAGGGAACAGCCCTCGGGATCTTCGGCGCTGGAAACGCGGGCGCGGCGCTCACCGTGATGGTCGCCCCCGGAATTCTGCGGTCGCTCACAAATGGCGGGCAGGACCTGGACCGCTGGCGACTGCTTCCGCAGTACTACGCCGCCGTGCTGGTGGTGATGGCGATCGTGTTCTTCCTGTTCACGCGGAACAAGAAGCCGGAACTCGCATCGCAGCGCACCGTGCTCCAGATGCTCAAGCCGCTCACCAACATGCGCGTGTGGCGATTCGGGCTCTACTATTTCCTGGTGTTCGGCGGGTTCGTGGCCCTGGCCCAGTGGCTGGTCCCCTACTACGTGAACGTCTACTCGATGACGATCGTCACCGCCGGGCTCCTGACGTCCATCTTCTCGTTGCCTTCGGGGCTGATCCGCGCGTTCGGCGGATTCCTGTCGGACAAGGTGGGCGCCCGCACGGTGATGTACTGGGTTCTCGGGGCGATCGCCGTGCTCTGCCTGGCGCTGTTCTTCCCGAAGATGGAAGTCGAGTCTCCCGGCAGCGGAATCATGGCCCGGAAGAGTGGAAATGTGACGCTCGTCACGGAGAGCGAGATCCGGGTCGATCGGGACGTGTACACACTGCAGCCACCGGTCGACACGGGGTTCGACGACACCAGGACCCACATCCTGCCCGTGATCCGGTCATGGCACGTGCCACAGGTGAGCGAGGGCCAGGTAGTCTCCCGGAAGACGCTCCTCGCTGCCGGCACGACGCACATCTACTTCCAGGCCAATGTGTGGATCTTCACGATCCTCGTGTTCGGGATCGGGATCGCGATGGGGATCGGGAAGGCGGCGGTCTACAAGTACATTCCCGAGTACTTCCCGACCGAAGTGGGCGTGGTGGGAGGGGCCGTCGGGGTCCTCGGCGGCCTCGGGGGCTTTTTCTGCCCGATCATCTTCGGCTACCTGCTGCGCGGCATCGGGTTGTGGACGACGACCTGGATTTTCTTCTTCTTCGTGGCGCTCGTGTGCCTGATCTGGCTGCACATCACGGTGAAGCGAATCACGAAGCGGGAGACGGCCATCGAGACGGTCACTGTCGGAACGAAAACTTGAACTCCCAGTCCACGCCGGAGCTGTTGGACCCGCTGGACAATCTGAACCGCGGGCCGGTGCTGAACCGGACCACGTTCACCGGCCCGAGGAGTGATTTGTTCGACTTCATCCAGAGCAGGAGAGACGGGCCGACAGACACGGTGAAGTGACTGCCCGTGACTTCATCGTTGGGGAGCCACGCGACGGTCGAGTAAAAGGTCACGCGCTGGAAGTAGCTGTTGTAGTACGACAGGTTCAGAGAAAACGTGGCATTGTCGAGGTCGTCCGATCCCACGATGCCGGCCTGCAGATCCATGAACCCCCGGGTGTTGAACGGAAGCTCGATCCACGGGATCACCATCCCGATCTGGAACTGGTGAGCGTTCCCCGGCCACGTCGAGAAGCCCCACGAGACGAGCCGCAACAGGTCCTGTGTCTTCTCGACGCTGCTCATGGTCGGTGGGAACAGGTTCGACTTGAAGATGACCGAAGCCTCGCCCTCGTACACGGAGTGCTGCCATACCTGGCCCCGGTGCGTCGGGATGACTCCGCCTTCGGGGCCCGGGGGAGCGATCATCGGCTTCGTCCACCCGGTCATCCGCTCGACGGCCGCCACGTCGAGGTTCTCGACCCCGATGAAACGGTCTGCGCCCATCACGGTGGCAATCTCGTCGAGAAGCGCCTTCACGGCGTCTACCGCCTCGGCGGCAGACGTCCGGCCCGCGGCCACCGCGCCGAGCACGTCGTACAGCTCTTCGAATAACGGCGCCGGGATGAGAGCGTAGTCCTGACCGTAGTCGTACTGCGCGCCGGCGGGCCACAGGGTGACCGAGTATTGTTCGGGGCCGCGCGGCAGCGTCATGTCCGGTCGGTATGCGCCCCCGTACCCCATCTGGGCCAGCGACTGGACATCCCGAGTCCCCCACGTCTTGTTCGCTTGCCAGTTCACGTCCACGCCGAGCCGGAAACGGCCGAACGGGGCCACGTCCGGCGAGCTGGAGTGACCGCCAAGTTCCGACAGGACGCCGGTCAGCGTGTCCTGGCGCGCCATATCCTCGAGGCCGAGCACGAGGTTGTTCGTCAGAACGAGGACGTTGTTCGGCACCCGATCGGTGTGGCCGGCGCCCACGATGACGCGGCCCTGGCAGGCATCCGTCGGATCGGCGGGCACGAACACGAACACGAACTCGATGTCCTGGGGATGGCCGACGAGCCCTCTGTCGCGCACGTAATAGAAGTAGTACTCGATAACCTTGAACGGCTTCGTCAAAAGGTCATACTTCGCGACATCGGATTTCGCGGCTCGCGACCACATCATGATGTCCAGCTTCAGGAAGCGTCGCATCGCGTCCTGTTCATTCTGGCTCAACGTCTTGACGCGGTAGTGGACGGCAGGAAGTGGCGCGACGGGCGTCCGGTTGTGCCGATCGGGACTCAGTCGGCTGAACTCCTCGTCGTACCAGTCCGACAGGATCTTCCACGACGGAAGCGTGTCGCCCGGCAGGTACGAGACGATTTCATCGGGATCGTCGAAGTCGATCTCACCGTCGCCGTCGTTGTCCACGCCATCCATGGCATAGAAGAACGGAACCGTCGGGAAGTCCGGCTCGCTCGGCGCGAAATACACCACGGGCGCGTATCTGGCGGCGAGCGCGGCGTCGGAGATGTCGGTTGTGGCCAGACAATGATCCTGAGCCTGGGCCGGTCCAGGCGCGGCTACCGAACCAACCAGCAGAGCCAGCGGGACTGACAAGACTCGGCGCATGGAGGGACGGTGGACTCGCATTACTAGCTCCCTTGAAGAAGGATCCGGATCCAGTCTGGCCTGAAAGGTCAGTCCCCGGAGACTAGCCGTCCGGATGGACCTCCTGCTGCATCGCCGGCATGTCGCCTTCGTGCTCGTCGTGCTGCATCGCGGGCATGTTACCCTCCCCGGCTCCGTGCTGCATCATCTGCCTGTCGCCGATCAGTCCCTGCCGCATGCCGATCGACCACAGTCCGGCGAGCAGCACGGCCGCTGCCAGCAGCCTCCGGACCCGCATGTCCTGCAGGGCCGCCTTCCGCAGACCGAAGCTGACGGCGGCGAGTGCGGGGACGGTTCCCATTCCGAACAGCAGCATCGCCAGCGCCCCGAGGGCGGGCTCTCCGAGAGCCACCGGGATGGCCAGGGTGGCGTACACCAGCCCGCAGGGGAGCAGGCCGTTGGCGAGGCCGAACAGGTACCGCGCCCAGGCCTCGGGGCGTGAAATGAGATTGCTCGCCGCCTTCTGCACGCCCGGGATCCTCACCTTGGGCTCCGGGAGGATCCCCGCCAGCACGAGCGCGAACCACACGATGAGCGCGGTGGAGATCGCGCCGGCCACCCAGCCGGGGCCGGGAATAGCCCCGCCGAACGCTCCCGCCAGGGCGCCCAGCACCATGTAAGTGGTCAGGCGCCCGGCGTGCCAGAAGAAGGATTCGCGCACGCTGCCGCCGCAAGCGACCGCGAAGCAGCCGCACATTCCGATGCAGTGGAGGCTTCCGACCAGGCCGGCGACGCCGGCTCCCGCGATGAGCTGGATCATTCTATCTGCCGACCTTCCGGGACCGGATCCGGTCCCGGAGACAGTACCTTGATACCGGGACTTGCTCTTCCCGTGTGAAGACGTAAGGATACGTGCTTGCCTCGGCCGGCTCAACCAGTGAACGAGCGGGGATACACATGGAAAGAACCGCCTCAGCGGCGACCGCTGCGACGGGTGCGAGTGTCGTCAGTTATGATGACGACATCGTCCGGAAGTTCTTCATCGCGACGGTCCTGTGGGGGGCCGTCGGGATGCTCGTCGGAGTCACGATCGCCCTGCAGCTGGCGTGGTGGCCCGCCAACATGGGCCTCCCGTGGACGACCTTCGGTCGCCTGCGCCCCCTGCACACCAACGCCGTGATCTTCGCGTTCGGCGGAAACATCTGCTTCACCGGGATCTACTACTCCATGCAGCGTCTGCTGAGGACGCGCATGTGGAGCGACACGCTGTCGAAGATCCATTTCTGGGGCTGGCAGCTGATCATCGTCGCGGCGGCGATCACTTTCCCGCTCGGCCTGTCGCAGTCACGCGAGTATGCCGAGTTGATCTGGCCGATCGACGTCGCGATAACGCTGATCTGGGTCGTGTTCGCGATCAACTTTTTCGGCACGCTGGCGATCCGGAACGTGAAGCACATCTACGTCGCGATCTGGTTCTACATGTCGTTCGTGATCACGATCGCGGTGCTCCATATCGTCAACGCCGTTGCGATGCCGGCCACCTTCCTGCGCTCCTATCCGCTCTACTCGGGAATGACGGACGCGCTGGTGCAGTGGTGGTACGGACATAACGCGGTGGGATTCTTCCTCACCACGCCCTTCCTGGGGCTGATGTATTACTTCCTCCCGAAGGCGGCCGATCGGCCGATCTACAGCTACCGTCTGTCGATCATTCACTTCTGGGGGCTGATCTTCCTGTACATCTGGGCCGGGCCGCACCACCTCCTCTACTCGGGACTTCCCGAATGGGCGCAGACGGTGGGCATGGTGTTCAGCATCGTGCTTCTCGCGCCCTCGTGGGGCGGGATGCTCAACGGGCTGCTCACGTTGCGCGGCGCCTGGGACCGGTTGCGGACGGACCCGATCCTGAAGTTCTTCGTCGTGGGAATTACGTTCTACGGGATGAGCACGTTCGAGGGTCCGATGCTGTCGATCCGGGCCGTAAACGGACTGGCTCATTTCACGAACTGGATTATCGGGCACGTTCACTCCGGAGCGCTCGGTTGGAACGGGATGATCACGTTCGGCACCCTGTACTGGCTCGTTACGCGCCTGTGGAACCGGCCGCTGGCCTACCCGAAGCTGGCGACCCAGCACTTCTGGCTCGCCACGATCGGGATCGTGATCTACACGGTGGCGATGTGGGCGGCGGGCCTGATGGAAGGGCTCCAGTGGCGGGCGATCGGCGAGGCCGGACAGCTCGCGAACCCGAGCTTCATCGATATCGTGCACCGCCTCGAGCCGTTCTACTGGCTGCGACTGCTCGGCGGTCTGCTGTACTTCATCGGCATGCTGATGATGGCGTACAACTTCTGGAAGACCATCCGGGGATCCGAGCCGGTCGTGGTGGAAATCCCGGCGGCCGTTCGGGCCAACTGAGCGCGAGAGACCAATGGCTGATAACGGAATAGACCAGGCCCCGGAAAAGAAGTACGAGCAGTTCCACCGGCGTTTCTTCGAAGCCAACGCGGTGAACTTCGCCATCTGGGCGACGATCGTGATCCTGATCGGCGGGCTCGTGGAGATCGTCCCGATGTTCACGCCGGCGGGACCGGAGCACTCGGAGGCGATCACGCCTTACACGCCGCTGGAAGTGGCCGGCCGGGACATCTACGTCTCCGAGGGCTGCTACCTGTGCCACTCGCAGTGGATTCGGCCGATGCGCGCCGAGATTCTGCGCTACGGGCCGTGGACGAGGGCATGGGAATACCAGTACGATCGCCCGTTCCAGCTCGGGTCGCGCCGCATCGGGCCCGATCTGCAGCGAATCGGCGGAAAGTATCCCGACGCCTGGCACTTCGAGCACATGCGTGATCCGCGCAGCACATCGCCCGGGAGCGTCATGCCCACCTATGCATGGCTGCTGTCGGACAGGATCGATGCGGATGACGTTCGGGCGTCGGTGGTGGCGCTGAAGAGGATCGGGACGCCGTATACGGATGCCGACGTCGCCGGGGTCGGTGAGAGCCTGGCCGTCCAGGGCGGGGAGATCGTCGAACGCCTGGCGACCGCCGGGATCGAGACGACGCCCGACCGCAAGATCATCGCGCTCATCGCCTACCTGCAGCGACTGGGTGTCGAAGGCAGGGCGGCCCTCGAGGCGGAAGGGATAGAGTACTGATGAATCCGCTTATCGAGCAGGCCAGGGAAGCCATCGGCTTCGGCTGGATGGCCGCGATCGTCACGCTCCTGTTCATGGTCGCGTACTTCGGCTGGGTGTGGTACGCCTTCAAGCCCGCGAACAAACAGAAGTGGGAAGAAGCAGCCATGCTGCCGTTCGAGGATGGAGGCGACAGGTGAGCAAGGACACGAATCGAGTACTCGGGCACGCGGACGAAGCGGACGGAATCGAGGAATACGACAACCCGCTACCCGACTGGTGGGTCGGTCTTCTGTGGCTCACGATCGTGTGGGCCTTCGCCTACGGCATCCACTACCACTTCATCGGCCACCGCTCGCAGGAGGGCCACCTGGCATCCGAGATGCTGGCCGCAGAGGTGCGCTGGCCCGAACAGGCGGCGGCCGAGGTGTCGTTCGCGATCACGCCGGAGGCGGTCGCGGCCGGCGAGGCGATCTATACGCAGAACTGCCTGATGTGTCACGGAGCCGACCTCGAAGGTGGGATCGGCGTAGCCCTGAACGATGAAGAGTGGATCCACGGGGGCGATGCCGAGAGCGTGATCCGTGTCATCACGGAAGGTGTACCGGAGAAGGGCATGCTGACGTGGGGCCCGATTCTCGGCCCGGAGAAGATCAACCAGGTAGCGGCCTACGTCCTGGAGAAGAATGCGGAATTGGTCGGCCAGTAGCACCTGGTTCCGGCGGTCAGCCGCCAGGCAGGGTTGCTCGCCGAAGTAAGGAATAGACGTGCTGGGTTTCTCGAAGTCGCGGGAGTGGGTGTACCCGCAGTCCATCAGCGGCCGGTTCACGACGATCCGGCGCTGGACTTTTCTCGGCCTGCACCTCCTCCTGCTCATCACTCCGTGGATCATCATCAACGGCAATCCGGCGCTCCGCGTGGATCTTCCTGCACGCCGGGTGTTTCTGTTCGGCAGCATCTTCACGGCTTCCGACACGATCTTCCTGTTGCTCGTGCTGTGGTTTGCGGCCTTCGCGCTGTTCTTCTTCACGGCGGTGTTCGGGCGGATCTGGTGCGGGTACGCCTGCCCGCAGACGGTGTTCCTGGAGTCGTGGATCCGGCCCGTCGAGCTATGGATCGAGGGTGACCGCCTGACGCGCAAGCGACGCGACGAGAAGGGCTGGACGTTCGATCGCGTGTGGCGGAAGCTGGCGAAATGGTCGGTTTTCCTGGTCGTGGCGGTGTTCCTGGCGATGGGCGGGATGAGCATCTTCGCCGGTGCCCGGGAGCTGTGGACGGGCCAGGCCGGGCCGGTCGAGTACACGCTCGTGGCGATCTTCGCCGGCTTCTGGTTCGTGGACTTCACCTGGTTCCGGGAACAGTTCTGCAGCTACGTGTGCCCCTACGCCCGGTTCCAGAGCGTGCTGGCGGACGAAGAAACGCTGATCATCACCTACAACACGGAGCGCGGCGAGCCCCGGAAGGCCGGAAAGCAGGCGGCGCTGGACGGCCGGTGCATCGAGTGCTCCAAGTGCGTGGCCGTGTGCCCGCAGGGCATCGACATCCGCGATGGGTACCAGCTCGAGTGCATCCAGTGCGCGCGGTGCGTCGACGCGTGCGTGAGCGTGATGGACAAGCTCGGCCACCCGACGCTGGTGGCGTACGGGTCGATCGCGGAGTCGGAGGGGCGCAAGCTCCGCCGCTGGCGCCCGCGAACGATCATGTACGCCGCGATCCTCGTGGGCATCATCGTGGCGGGAGGCGTCCTGCTCGCGCGCCGGGTGCCGTTCGAGGCCACCGTGAACCGGGCGCCGGGATCGCTGTACACGCTGGACGCGGACGGATATACCCGGAACACGTTCCTGCTGAAGATCACCAACAACAGCCCGGACGTGACCCGCGTCGAGTACGACATCTCCGTGTCCGGACTCGACGAGGCCGAAGTGCTGACAGACAACGTCGAGCTCGGCTCCACCGAGACCCGGACCATTCCGTTGATCGTGCGGGTACCGACCTCGACGGAGCTGGAGAGAACCACGCCGTTCGAGGTACGGGTCGCGGCGGAAGACGGTGTGATCGTGCTCTCTCCAACCTTCAAATCGGGAGCGGAGATTGGCGGAACCGGTTCGTAAGTTCGACGAGCGTCTGTGGCCTGTCGCGATCACCGTGGGCCTGCTCATCGTGATCCTGGTGAACGCCGTGTTCATCTGGATCGCTGTCTCCGGGCAGGATGAAATCGCCCCGTCGTACTACACGGAGCCGCGCTGACCACCTCCCGCTGTCCCCACTGCGGTACCCCCGTCGAAGGCCCGGAGGACACCTGGTGCTGCCACGGTTGCGAGATGGCGGCGGCGATCATCCGTGGCGCGGGCCTCGAGCGCTACTACGACGAGCGGGCGGAGTACGCGCCGCGACCCGGTAGCGTCAGGCAGGGATGGGAATCCGTCCCGGTAACGACCCGGGACGACGGTACCGCCGAGGTCAGTCTCGTCGTCGATGGCCTCAGATGCGCCTCCTGTGTATGGGTGACGGAGCACCTGTTGCAACAGACCCCGGGCGTTGAACAGGCCACCGTGAGCTACGCGACGGGCCGGGCGAGCCTGCGCTGGCAGCCCGACACCGTGGACCTCGGTGTGCTGGCCGGAAAGATCTCGGCGCTGGGCTATCGACCGCGCCTGCTCGGCGAGGAGAGCAAGCCGGACCGGAGCCTGCTGATCCGGCTGGGCGTGGCCGTGTTCGCGGCGATGAACATCATGATGCTGTCGGTGCCCCTGTACCTGGGCTGGATCACCTCTCTCGAGCCGCGCTACGAAGCTCTGTTCCGCTGGGCCTCGCTGCTGCTCGCCACGCCCGTGGCGCTGTGGTGCGCCGAGCCGTTCTTCTCGGGCGCGATCCAGGGCCTGAAGAACCGGGTCCTGCACATGGACCTGCCGATCGCGATCGCCGTCGCCGTCCTGTACGTGCACGGCGTGATCGCGACGTTCGCGGGAGCCGACACCTACCTCGACTCGCTGGCCATGCTGGTCGCGCTCCTGCTGGCGGGCCGCATGCTCGAGGGTCGCGGCCGGCGCCGGGCCGCGGAAGCCGCGCTGTCTCTCGCCGCCTCCGTGCCAACCACGGTTCGCCGGAGAACGGAGACCGGCCTCGAGACGGTTCACGCCGATGACCTCGTCCAGGGAGACCTGATCGACGTGGGAGCGGGGGAGGAGTTCGCCGCCGACGGAACTGTAGTGGAGGGCGCGGGCACGGTCCGGATGGCCTTGATCACGGGCGAAGCGGAACCGGTCGCCATGGAAGTCGGAAGCGACGTTGTCGCGGGTTCCGAGCTGCTGGATGGCGCGCTCACCGTCCGGGTGGAGCACGTCGGCGCCGAGACGACCCTGCAGCGCATGGCGGCCGAGCTGCGTACGGCGGCGGACCGGCCGGTGCGCCTCACTTCCACCGACCGGATCGCGCCGTGGTTCACCGGGGCGACGCTCCTCGTGGCGACGCTGACCGCGGTGGGCTGGCTGCTGGCCGGGAGCAGCACCACCGCGTTGAGCGCCACGGTGGCCGTTCTCGTCGTCGCGTGCCCCTGCGCGCTGGCCCTGTCACGACCACTGGCCGCGGCAGCCGGCCTCGGAGCCGCGGCTCGCCGCGGGCTGATCTTCCGTTCGGCCGACGGGCTGCTGGAGCTGGACGAGGTGCACACGGTGGCGCTCGACAAGACGGGCACGGTCACGCAGGGCGAACTGACCGTGGTGAGCGCGGACGATGAGACCATCCGCCTCGCGGCCGGCCTCGAGCGGTTCAGCATGCATCCGATCGCCCGAGCGATCGTGGCGGAAGCCGTGGAGCGCGGCATCCCGCTGCCGAAAGGCGAGGAAGTGCGCGAGGAGGTGGGGAGGGGGATCTCCGGCCGAGTGCACGGGAGGGAATGGCGGCTTCTGGCGGGCGGTCCGGGCGAAGTCGTCCTGCACGGGGACGAAGGCGAGTGCGGCCGGATCGTGCTGGGAGACGCCGTGCGCCCCGACTCTGCGGAGGCCGTGGCGCTGCTGATCGAGCGGGGCCTGGACGTGGTTCTGCTCTCCGGCGATCACGAGGACGTGGCGCGCCGGATCGCGGGCCAGGCGGGGATCTCCGAGGTCGAGGCGAGAGTGGATCCGGAAGGAAAGGCAGCCTGGGTGCGCGCCCGGCAGGCAGATGGGAAGCGGGTCGCGTTCGCCGGTGACGGCCTGAACGATGGTCCCGGCCTCGCGGCGGCCGACGTGGGAATCGCGATGGGAACGGGGGCGGCGAGCAGCGTGCTGGTGGCGGACGGCGTGATCTCGACCTGGTCTCTCATGCCCCTGGTGGCCGGCTTCCGTGCGGCCGCCTCTTCCAGCCGGGCGATTCGCTGGAACCAGGTGCGGTCGATAGGCTACAATATCCTGGCGGTGAGCGCCGCCGCGGCCGGCCTGATCAACCCGCTGGTGGCCGCCATCCTGATGCCGGCGTCCAGCGCCATGGTGATCTGGGGCGCGTCCCGCGTGGAAGCGTCGATGGAGAGAGCAAAGGCATGAACTCGATATTTTTCCTTGTCCCCCTCGCCCTGATCCTGGGCGGGATCTTTGTCGTGCTGTTCATCCTGGCCGTGCGTGATGGGCAATTCGATGACCTCGACGACCCTCCCGAGCGGATCCTGCACGACTGACAGGGCGCGCGTCTGGGGCAGGTGCGTGGGAGCAATCCTGGAAGCGTCTCCCTTGCCCCATCCGCATGTTGCGATATTATAGTACTGTAACAAATGCTATAGTATCGGATTCGGTA
>CBDUVN010000059.1:0-12707 GCA_965370685.1 uncultured bacterium
CGACGATCGGTGGTTCCTGCCGCACTTCGAGAAGATGCTGTACGACCAGGCGCTGCTGGTCATGGCATACGTCGAGGCGTTTCAGGTGACGGGAGATGTACGCCACGCGCGGGTCGCGAGGGAAGTGCTGGACTACGTGCTGCGTGACATGACCGCGCCCGAGGGAGGTTTCTACTCCGCCGAGGACGCCGACAGCGAGGGAGAAGAAGGAAAGTTCTACGTGTGGACGGACGAAGAACTGCGGCAGGTGCTCGGAGAGTCGGACGCCGACCTCATGGCGCGGGTGTGGGGAATCCGGCCCGATGGGAATTTCGTGGACGAAGCGACGGGAGAGCGACAGGGAGCGAACATCCCGCACCTGGCGGATCCTCTCCAGGCGCCCGCAGCCGAGCTCGGGATGGCGCAGTCCGAGCTCGAGCGCCGTCTCGAGTCATCGCGGGAGCGTCTTCTCGAACACAGGAGCCGGCGGATTCGTCCACTGCTCGACGACAAGGTCCTCACCGACTGGAACGGGCTGATGATCGCCGCACTGGCGAAAGCGGGTGGGGCGCTGCGCGAGCCCGAGTACGTGGAAGCGGCCACGCGCGCGGCAGATTTTCTCTGGACGACCATGAAGGCCGAGGACCAGTTGCTGCACCGCTACCGGGATGGCGACGCGGATATCGAAGCCAACCTGGACGACTACGCGTTTCTCGCATGGGCGGAGATCGAGCTGCACCAGGTAACGCAGGATCCGGAGCACCTGCGCCGAGCGCTCGTTCTGACCGACGCGATGCTCGAGCGGTTTCGGGACGAGGAATCGGGGGGTCTGTTCTTCAGCCCCGCGGATCGACCCGACCTCATCGTGCGGCAGCGGGAGGTATACGACGGGGCCGTGCCGTCCGGGAATTCCGTCGCGCTGTCGAACCTGTTGCGACTTTCCCGGCTCACGGCCGAGCCGAAGTACGAGCGCTTCGCGAGCGACATCTCAGGAGCATTCTCCCGCACTGTCGGTAGCCACCCATCGGCGTTCACCATGTTCCTGAGTGGCCTGGAGATGGTGGCGGACGGCGGGCTGGAGCTTGTGATCACGGGCGACCCGGAATCGGACGCTGTGACGGCAATGCTGAACATCGCGCGGCAAGGATTCGAGCCGCACCTGGTGACGATTCTACGGCCTGCCGGTTGGGATCCCGGTGGCGTCGCGGACGTCGCGCCTTTTCTCGTCGAATTCAGTGGCGAACCGGGAGCCGCAGCTACGGCGTATCTGTGCCGCGGGCTGATGTGCGAGCGGCCGGTAACGACCGCGGGCGAACTGGGATCTCTGCTCGAACGGGCCCGTCAGGACGGGTGACCCTGGACCCGGCGTCGGCCGGAAGGGTCAACGTACGTACGTCGGGTCAGACGTCCGTTTCCGATCGGCCGTGGCGGATCCTCCACAGGAGATCGTCCACCCACAGGCCACCGAACAGCCAGCCCAGCGCGCAGCCCAGCAGCCAGCCGCCACGCGTCGTCCAGCCGGTGAACACGATGATCGAGAATGCCACGGCCCCGATCGCGAGGGCGTACGCGCCCGCCATCACGCCACGCCAGTGCACGCTGAGCTCCAGCGCCTTGAGCCCGAGCGTCAGCAGCAGGGCCACGACGAATCCGAGCAGGCTCCACGCAATAAACTCCACGAACTCCAAGTCGGCCTCCGGTTCCCGGGATGTTCGTGTCCGACCGACTGCGGTCGATTCCGTGCCCGGGTGAACCCGGAATCACCGCCGTCCGGAAGTATGGGCCGGCAGGGGGTGAATTCGCTATGTTTCGGTCCATGAAGCTCCCGTCTCTGCAACGGCTGGCGGAACAGGCTTTCGCGGTCGCCCGGCGATTCCCGCTCGTTCTGGTGTGTGGCGTGATCTCGGCCGTGGCCGGTTCGCTGATGATCAGCGCCGGCGACAACGAAGAAGTCTATCTCCGGGTCCTGTACGCGAGTTCGCTCGGACTTCCGCTGTTCGTCGGCCTGGAGCTGCTCGCGCAGCAGCACGGCTGGCGGGGTGTGAAGAAGCTGGTCGCGCTGGCCGCCGGCGTGGTGTCCCTGGTCCTCATATACATATTGAGGCCCGGCTGGTCGGATGACGTGGCGCTGACACGCTATTTCCAGTTCTGGCTGGGACTTCACCTGTTCGTTGCCGTCGGTCCGTACCTGGGAGTCGAGGAGAAGAACGGGTTCTGGCAGTACAACATGACCTTGTTCCTCCGCTTCCTGGTCGCGGGCGTGTTCGCTGCCGTCCTGTATTTCGGTCTGTCGATCGCGCTGCTGGCGGTCGAGAACCTGTTCGGACTGGACGTGGACGGGGATTGGTACGGGCGTCTGTGGTTCGCGCTGGCGTTTGTGTTCCACCCCTGGTTCTTCCTCGGCGGCGTCCCGGACGATCTGCCTGCCCTCGACGCACGGACCACATACCCGCACGGGCTCAAGGTCTTCGCCCAGTACATCCTCGCGCCGATCGTGACCCTGTACCTGGTGATTCTGACTCTGTACCTCGGGAAGATTCTCGCCACCCAGGTGTGGCCGAGCGGCTGGATCGGCTGGCTCGTGTCGAGCGTCGCCGCAGCCGGGATCCTGTCGCTGCTCCTGCTGCAGCCGATCGAGGAACAGGAGGAAGACCGCTGGGTTCAGACCTACGCGCGCTGGTTCTACGTCGCACTGCTTCCCTCGATCGCGATGCTTCTGATGGCGATCTGGAAACGGATCGAGCAATACGGTGTTACCGAACGGCGTTATTTGCTGGTCATCCTGTCACTGTGGCTCGCGGGTATCGCCGTGTTCTTCATCGTGCGCAGGCGTGGCTCGATCAAGGTGATCCCGGCCACTCTCGGACTCCTGGCGTTCCTCACGATCGGCGGGCCGTGGGGTGCCTACGCGGTCTCCGAGCGCAGCCAGGTGGCGAGGCTCGAGGGGGTCCTCGATCGGAACGGGATGCTCTCCGATGGTCGGGTGCAGCCTCCCGCAGAGGAGGTATCCTACGAGGACCGGCGGGAGGTCAGCGCCGTGATCCGCTATCTGACCGAAACGCACGGCGTGGACGCGATCGAGCCGTGGTTCGAGGGAGGACTCGCGAGCATCGACACGGTCTCCAGCGAAACGGACGGATCACGCGGTGGTGATGCGGATGCAAGGGCCGGGGTGATCGTCTCCGCCATGGGGCTCGATTACGTGGACCGCTGGGCGGGTGTCACCGACTCCGGCTTCCACTTCTCCACCGGCGCGAGGGAATCTCCGCTGCACATCGCCGGCCACGACTATGTGTTGCGGGATTGGAAAGCGGGAACCGATACGATCGTGGTGGAAGGTCGATCACTCGAACTCGAATGGGACGAGGAGACATCCATCGTCGGACTCGTCGATGAATCCGGCGTGCTCGTCTCGGTCTCCCTCCTGCGGGCTGTCGAGGCGGCCCGCGAGTTCAGGTCCGACAGTTCGGGAACCGGGCCGATTCCCGCGCGGGTGCTCATGTCCGAGGCACGGAACGAGCGGGCGTGGATGACCGTGTACTTGAGTTCGATATCAGGCACGCGCGGAAGCGACTCCGGTGATGAGGAAGATGATGCTGCCGGGCCGGACGCGTTCCAGATAGACTCGTTCGCCGCGGACATCTTCTTCACGCTGTATCCGCCTGGCGGGGACGCCGCGGAAGTGAGCGAATGACCGGTCCACGGCTGGATGTCGTGCGGGATGCGACCGGGATCGTGCTGCGCCCGGGAGGGTCGTGGGACATCGAGGTCGCGACCCCGGCCGGCAGTGATGCCGAGGCCGCGATCGCAACCCTCGGCCGGGGCGACACCCTCCGATACGACACGTCGGAACTGAGCGCGTGGGATTCGGGCTTTCTCGCCCTGCTGCTTCGGTTGGAAGAGGCTGCTGCCGCGCGGGAAGTAGAGGTCGACCGGAGCGGGCTTCCGGATGGCGCGCGCCGGCTGCTCGCACTGGCGGAATCCGTCCCCGCCCGCGAGGACGCCCGGCGTGACAGCGGACAAGCCCCGATGCTGGATCGTGTGGGGAAGTCGACCATCGCGGTGGCCACGAACGCTGGAGAATCGGTCGAGTTCCTCGGCGAGACGACACAGGCGGTCAGCCGGTTCTTAACGGGGCGAGGCAGTTACCGAAAGCGCGATCTGTGGCTCCTCGTGCAGCAGGCCGGGGCCGGGGCCCTCCCGATCGTGTCGCTGGTCACGTTCCTGCTCGGAGCGATCCTCGCGTTCGTCGGGGCGGTGCAGCTCCAGCAGTTCGGCGCGACGATCTACGTCGCAAATCTCGTCGCCGTGGCGATGGAGCGCGACATGGGCGCCCTGATGACGGGTATCGTGATGGCCGGTAGAAGCGGAGCCGCGTACGCCGCTCAGCTGGGCAGCATGAAGGTGAACCAGGAGACGGATGCGCTGGTGACGCTCGGCATCTCCCCCGTCGATTTCCTGGTCGTTCCGCGGGTGATCGCGCTGTCGTCGATGATGCCCCTGCTCACCCTCTACTCGGTCCTGATGGGGATCGCCGGGGGTGCGCTCGTCGCGGTCGCGATGCTCGACCTGTCTCTCACGACATACTGGAACCAGACGGTCGACGCACTGTCGATGGCCGGCCTGATGGGCGGCCTGTTCAAGGCCTTCGTGTACGGCATTCTGATCTCCGTGGCAGGTTGTTGGCAGGGCATGCGATGCGGTGGGAGTGCTTCCGCGGTCGGCGATGCGGCGACGGCAGCCGTGGTCTCATCCATCGTCGCGATCATCAGCGCCGCGGGCGTGTTCGCGTGGGTCTTCTACATGCTCGGCATCTGACCGATGACGAATCTGTGCAACGCTCCAACGATCCCCGCCGGCGAACAGCCGCATATCGAGGTCCGCGGTCTGACGATGGCATTCGGCGACTTCGTCCTGCAGCGCAACCTCGACTTCGCGATTCCGCGCGGCTCGATCTTCGTCATCATGGGAGGAAGCGGCTGCGGCAAGAGCACCCTGCTGCGCCACATCCTGGGCCTGCTGAATCCGGCGACAGGCAGCATCCTGCTGGATGGGGAAGACATTACGGATATCGACCCGGAGTACCGACAGACCCTGATGCGGAAGTTCGGGGTGCTGTATCAGAGCGGAGCGCTGTGGAGCTCGATGACCCTGGCGGAAAACGTGTCGCTGCCGCTGGAGGAGTACACGGATCTGAGTGCGAAGGAGATCCGGGACATCTCGACCCTCAAACTGGCGATGGTGGGCCTGCGGGGGTTCGAGGATTACTATCCCTCCGAAGTGAGCGGCGGAATGCAGAAACGAGCCGGTCTCGCGCGGGCGATCGCTCTCGACCCGGAAATCCTGTGCATCGACGAGCCCTCGGCCGGTCTCGACCCGATCAGTTCGAAGCGCCTCGACGAGCTGATCCTGGAGCTGCGCGACAGTCTCGGTACGACGGTCGTTATGGTCACCCACGAGCTGCCGAGCATTTATTCGATTGGAACCGACAGCATCTTTCTCGATGCGGAGACGCGGACGATGATTGCTAGCGGGCCCCCGACCTGGATCCGTGACAGCTGTGACGACCCGACCGTGCACCAGTTCATGACCCGGGGGGAGGCTCCGCATGGCAAATAAGGCGAGCCCCCGGGCGATCGGCGCGTTCGTAATCGGAGCTCTCCTGCTGACCCTCGCGGCGATTGCTCTGTTCGGCTCGGGTAACCTGTTTCGCACGACGTTCAACTACGTGTCGTACTTCGACGGTTCGGTGGCAGGTCTCGACCCCGGGGCCGGCGTCAAGCTGCGCGGAGTCAGGATCGGACAGGTCAACGAGGTCCGGCTGGCGATTCCCGGTGAAGCGCGGGTGCTGGAAGACTTCCTGATCCCGGTTCTGTGGGAGATCGACAACGACCTGCTGATCAAGCACGGCGGCGTGGGCGACATTTCGGTTGGGACGATCGATTCCCTGATCGTTCTCGGCCTTCGCGCGACGCTTCAGCAGGAGAGCTTCGTCACTGGGAAGAAGTTCATCGGCCTCGAGATGCTGCCCGAGACGAAGCTCCACATGCAGGGTGTTGTCTACAAGGACTACAAGGAAATCCCGACGGCATCCACGGGATTGGATCTCGCGGCGATCCAGGCGAACATCAACAGCCTCATGGCGAAGTTTATGGCCGTCGATGCGGATACGCTCGTCTATTCCATCACACACTCGATCGAGAGCCTGGATGCGCTGGTGAGCAATCCGGGGTTCGCAGAGGCTGCCGCGGAGTTGCCGCGCACGCTGCGGAGCGCACGGGATGCCGCGGATGCCATGTCCCGGCTGATCGCGGACACAGACTCGGCGGTCGTTCCGATTCGCGAGCAGCTCCTGGTGAGCGCCGCTCGGGCGGACAGCGCGATGATGGCCCTGCAGCAGACGTTGCAGGAGTCGAGTTCGCTTCTGGCTGCGGAAGGGGTCACGTCTACCCGTCTGAACGAAGCGCTGTACGAGATCAGCGCGACCATGCGGGCGTTCCGCTCGCTCGCGGAGACACTGGATCGCAATCCGGGCGCCCTGATACGGGGCAAGGACTACGAGGAGGAAGACCGATGACCCGCAGCCGAATCGGAGCCGGGAGCAGGCGAGTCGTCGGTCTGGTGGGGGCAGGCGCGTTGCTCGCGGGCTGCCTGTCTCCCAAGGAGGATCCGACACGGTTCTACGTGCTGTCCACCTCCGAGGCCACGAAAGTGGATGAGGCGTGGGACGATCGGCCGGGATCGATCGATGTCGGGGTCGGACCATTCAACATGCCCGGATACCTCGACCGTCCACAGTTCGTCCGTCGGGTCGGCCCGAACGAGGTCAGACCGGTGGAGACGGCACGCTGGGCCGAGACTCTCGGGGAGGGGTTCGAACGTGTCCTGGCGGAAGATCTCGACGCCCTGCTTCCGATGGCGCGGGTGCACGCTCACCCGTGGCGCTCGAGCACGCAGGCCCAGTGGATCATCTCCGGATACGTCACGAAGTTCGAGACCGACGCCTCCGGCGAGGCCGTGCTGGATGTGACCTGGCGGGTTCTCGGCCCGGATCGGGAACCGACCCGGGTCGGAGCCCGATCCGTGGTTCGCGTGCCGGGAACGGGACAGTCCGTCGAAGCCGAAGTCGCTGCTATGAGCGACGTTCTCAATCGCTTCGCGATCATGCTCGCGGATACGCTCAGGAGTCTCAAGCCGGCCCAGCAGCACGACCGCTGAGCCGGGAAATGAAACGAATCCGGTGCTCCTCGCGCGACCGTCATTCGACTGCGCTCATGGCCGCGGTCCTGGTCGCTTATTGCGCGCCGCTGGCGCTTCCGGGGCTGAGAGACCTGGCGCACGGTGTCGCTCACGCGATCGAGGTGACGGAACACGCCGGAGCAGAGGGATCCGGTCATTCACACAGTCACCCGCACCCGCGCTCTGACGCAGAGGTGCGCGAGCACGAACACGAGACGGCTCCCGAGGAGCACTCTCACGACGGGCTCGCAGGAGCCCTCCTGTCGCTCGATCTCGATTCCGATATCAGCGGCGATGTCGAGCAGGACGGCCCGCGTGTCCGGCTGACGGTCGACGTTCATACTGCCGTGATCGCACCAGCTCCCGACGCACCGCCTGTGATCGTAGGCGTGCGGCAACCGGCTCCCGTCTTCGGGATCCGAGACCTTCACATCGATCCGCCGGACCCTCCACCCCGGATCTGAGTTCCCGACAAGCGGATTCCACAACACGGCCCGACACCGTCCGGTCTTTCGGCAGGAGGACTTTTGCCTGTCGCGTACGGTGGCCGAGCCCGATTGGTACGCAACCGACGAACCGGGAGCGACCATGTCGCATCGTCGCGCTTGCCTGACGTTTACGTGTTTGTGTTTCACAAATCTCTCGACTCCGCACGTCGATGCGCAGGAAGTCGAAGCAGCTGGAGCAAAAGCGGATTCCGGAGCGGTCGTAACGCTCGACCCGCTCCTGGTCGAAGGGAGGATCGAGGACCTGAGCGGTGAGGCGATCAGCGCGTCGGAGGGACGGACCGGTCGAGTCGACCTGTCCCACCGCCCGCTGCTCAGGGAAGGGGAGCTGCTGGAGACCGTGCCGGGGATGATCCTCACGCAGCACAGCGGGGACGGGAAGTCGAATCAGATGTTCGTGCGGGGATTCAATCTCGACCACGGTACCGATTTCAGGTCCATCGTCGAGGGGATGCCTGTAAATCTGCCCACACATGCGCACGGACAGGGATACACGGATCTGAACTTCCTCGTACCCGAACTCGTCGAGCGAATCGACTACCGGCTCGGCGTCTACTACCCGGAGCTCGGCGACTTCGGGAGTGCGGGGGAGGCGGAAGTGCGCTTCGTCCGATCTCTGCCGACACCCTTTGCGCTGGTGGAGATGGGGGAACTCGGCCTGATCCGGACCGTGGCGGGAGGCTCGCTGGACGTGGGGGGCGGCGAACTCCTGGCGGGTGGAGAGCTGAAGGGGTACGACGGACCCTGGACCGTCCCGCAGGACCTCCGGAAGGCCAGCGGCCTGCTGCGCTGGACCCGGCGCACGGGAACTGATGAGCTTTCCCTTCTGGCGCTGGGCTACGTGAACAGTTGGGACGCTTCGGACCAGATCCCGCGGCGCGCCGTGGAAGAGGGATTCATCGACCGGTTCGGGCAGGTGGACGAGACCCTGGGTGGGGACTCGAAACGGTTCAGCCTGTCAGCCTCGTGGACGCGAATCGGTTCGGGCTGGACGCACCGGCTCGACGCGTACGCGATCCGCCACGAGCTCGACCTGTGGTCGGACTTCACCTATTTCCTCGACGATCCGGAAGACGGCGATCAGTTCGAGCAGCGGGACCGGCGCTGGTCGCTTGGTGCGCGGTTCGAGGGGCGGCGACCGCTGGGCCGCCACGCCCTGTTGCTCGGGGCCGAGACCCGACTGGACAGGATCGGGGACGTCGGCCTCTACAACACGGTGGCTCGCGAGCGGACGGGAACGATCCGATCCGATCGGGTCAACGAGTGGGGGACGGGTGCCTGGCTCGCGGCCGAGAGCCGCTGGAATTCCTGGTTTCGAACGACGCTCGGCCTGCGGGGCGACCTCTACTACTTTGACGTCACCGCAAATATCCCGGAGAATTCGGGCCGCCGCTGGGCGGGTCTGGCGAGTCCTCGCCTGTCGGCAGCCTTCGGACCGTGGGCCGGAGCAGAGTTCTATGCCAGCGCCGGATTCGCCTTCCATTCGAACGACGCACGCGGGACCGTGATCACGGTCGATCCGGTCACCCGCGAGCCGGTCGATCGCGTCGATCCGCTGGTCAGATCGCGCGGGGCCGAGCTCGGACTGCGAGCCTCCCCCACCGAGAACTGGCGGACCACTCTGGCGGGGTGGTTTCTCGAGCTCGACTCGGAGCTTCTGTTCGTCGGCGATGCGGGCACGACGGAACCGACGGACAGGAGCCACAGGATCGGGATCACCTGGACGAATTTCTGGCGTCCGATCCCGCGTCTGTCGATCGACGCCGACATCTCGGTCACCAGGGCGCGGTTCGTCGGACCTCCGACTGGCGAAGACTACATTCCGGGCGCGGTCGAGAGTGTGATCGCCGCCGGCATCACGTGGGACAGCCACGGCGGCGGCCCGCTGGCCTCGTTGCGGGTCCGACATCTCGGAGCCTACCCGCTGATCGAGGACGACTCCGTCCGCTCGGGTGCCACTACCCTGGTCAACGCGAGAGTCGGCTGGCACTTCGGAAACATCACGCTGTACGCGAGCGTGCTGAACCTGTTCGATGTCGAGCAGTCCGACATCGAGTACTGGTATGCATCGCGCGGGCGGGACGAGCCGATCGACGGCGTGGAGGACGTGCACTTCCACCCCGTGGAGCCACGGCAGCTGCGCGCCGGCGTCGCCTGGGGGCTGTGAGCCGGGTCTTAGCCTCCGGCAGCCGAGCCTGATCCCGCGGAGCAGCGGGCCGGGATCGCTGGCCCGCCTCCGGCTGCACGGGGCGCGAAGATCGCCTCGCACGCGGTCTGCCAGTCGATCCGGGTGACGCGGCACTCGCCCCCGTCGTATTCAAGCAGAGTGCCCGGCTCGAGCCGCCAGTCCATCGTCTCCCCGGACTCGTCGATCACGAATATCCGCCAGGCATCGAGCTTCTCACGTCGGGTCTCCAGGAGACGGAAGCTCCGGTCGCTGCGCTTGCCGTACAGGGTGAGTTGCTCCGGTCCGATCTCGACCGCCAGCGGGTCGTTTCGCGGCAACAGCTCGCTGAGGATTCCCCCGCACCCCGCAGTGGCCCACAGTCCGTTCACGTCCGGCTCGCGCGTCAGCCCGTACATCAGGTACGCGCCGATTCCGATCCCGACGATCAGGAGGGCGAGCAGGTTCCTTTTCCGAGACCAGTCCACGCGAGGCTTCCTCGGCTGTAGTGCCCGAATGCCCGGCCGCACACCGGGAGCGGTATGACGGCATCATACCCGCGCGACACCGGGAGTGCCGCATCCACGTGCGCCCGGGGCAAGAAGGTGACAGATTCCAGCCCGGCGACCCTGCCTGGTCGTGTCCCGTAAGTCGGCTCACGGTACCACGCAGCTCAGCAAGGAGCAGCTTGTGAAACGCCTGATTCAAACTTCTGTTCTCGTCGCCGTGTCAATACTGGTGACCGCCGGCCCGGGGCACGCGCAGCGGACCAAGACACTCATCGGAGTGACCGGCGGCGCGACGACCAGCGACATCTGCTGCTCGATCAACACCTCATCTCGCTGGGGCGGAACGGCAGGCCTGTTCGCCGCGTTCCGGGCGTCGCGGCAAACCGTGATCTCCCTGGAAGGGAACTGGACGCAGAAAGGCGGAGATCCCGTCCGACTCGATTACGTGGAGTTTCCGTTGACCTTTGGAGCGTCGGTGCCGACGGGCAATGGAGACTGGAGGGTACGGGCGTATACGGGCATCGGAATCGGTTTCAAGATAGGCTGCAGCGAAAACAACTCGAACTCCACGTTCTTCAACTGCGACAACTCTAACAGTACTGAGTGGACGTGGCCGTTCGGGATCATGTTCTCCCACATCAACCCCAATGGGAGCATGTTCGGGTTCGACGTGCGCTATTCGTACGGTCTGTCGGATACATTCGACAACCTGAATTCTTCACACAATCGGACGTGGTACTTCCGGCTCGTGTACGGGTTGCCGATGGGGCGCGGTTGATAGAAGGTCGGTGAGGCCGGGGCCCGCGGACCGGATTCGCGGGCACTCGGTCCAACCGGTATATTTGAGGAGTCCCCGGCGCCTGCCGGGGCATGCCCGTCGTCGCCGCAAGGAGGTGCCTATGCTGTCACTCATCGGGCTCCCCATCATCGTCGCCGCGTGGGCGCTTCCCGCGCTGTTCCTGCTCATCGTCGGCGGACTGATCGGCTTCGTCCTCGTCCGTCCGGTATTCCAGCTGTGGGCACGGGGATTCGACGTGGTCGTCGGGTACGCCGCTCGCCTCGCCATGCGGGCAGCCGAGGGCCTCGCCACTCACTCGTACGACTACGCCGTACAACGCGTCGGCCGGGATCACTGACGAGGCTTCCGACACACCGGAGCACGGGGCGTTCGGACATGCGGCCGGTTGCGCCAGGTCGCGCCGCATGCGAGCGTTCGGCCGTATGAGAATCAACTTGAAGGCATTGGCCGGGCTTTCCGCGCTCGTCCTGCTCACCGGACTGCTCCCGACGGCCTGCGACACCGATAACGATCCGCTGCTCGGAGTCGGAGGTGGTGGAGGAGGAGACGACTCGCAGGATTCGCTGATCGCGGCGTTTGGCTTGCTGAGCGGGGACGAGCAGACCGGCAGCACCCTCGAGACGTTCCGTGAGCCCCTGCGGATCCTCGCCGTGGACGGGCGTGGGTTCGGAGTGCCGGATCTGATCATTCGCTGGGAAGTGACCGGCGGAGTCGCCACCCTGTCCGCTACCTCCGACCTGACCGATTCGACGGGAGTGTCGGAGGTTCTCGTGACTCCCGGCTCGGTGCTCGGGCCGATCGAAATCCGGGCGTACCTGGACGGCTCGTCTGTGTTCGGCTCCGAGTTCGACCTGCTGGTGACAGCGGTCCAGATCCAGATTCTCGCAGACCGATTCGTCGGGCCGTTGGGCGGTGACACGGTCGACGTGGTGGCCGGCGACACGGTCGAGTGGCTGAACCGGGACCTGCAGAGTCACCTGCTGCGTTCCGTCGATGTTCCCGATGGAGGCGTGGTGATCCTCAGCGATACGCTGCGCAACAGCGATCGCTACCGGTTCGTGCCGAACGGACCCGGGACCTGGGTCTACGAGGACCAGATCAGCTCGAGCGTCACGGCGCCGCGAGGAGTGATCCGGGCGGCGGGTCGCCAGGACGTCGGAAGCCTGGCGGTCGAACTCGTACTGTCTGCCGGCAATCCACCGGTGCGTGCCGTGCTCGCCACGGTCGACGGCGGTCTGTTCGCATCTTCCATCCTGCCAGGCGAGATCGTCGTGTTCCCGGCCGTGTCGGCCGTACCGCACATCGTCAGGCTGCGGGACGTTCCGCTGAATTGTGTCGTGGCGGGTGACAACCCGCGCAGCGTCACCGTCGTAGCGTCGGACACGGTGTATACGACGTTCGAGATGGGCTGCGAGTAGCCGGGCAGCTGGTAGTCGGGCTGCGAGCAGCCCGGCTGCTTCTAGTCGGGCTCAGCGACGTCCCCGGGCGGCGATCTTCGCCCAGCTGTCCCG
>CBDUVN010000060.1:0-11978 GCA_965370685.1 uncultured bacterium
CACAACCAGGCCCCCGCTCCGATGGTTCACCGACCGCCTTCGGCCGCTTCCGTTTTCGGCTTCCGGGTACCCTCGAACGTGCCCTCGGCCGCACCCTGGATGAACGTTCCGCTCAGTCTGTCACCGTCGTGTTTCCCCTCGAACACCACCGGTGGACCACCGGTCTCGAATTCCAGTCTGAACTCGGGATGATCAACCGTGATGCTGATGATCGGCCTGTCGATGCCGCCCTGCGAAGGGGCGTCGAAGGTGCCCCCGTACCCGTCGTCTCCCTCGGTGATATGGAGGACGATCGGGATCGTCTGCCCCGTGGCGACGACGATCACGTCCCAGTCGCCGGCGAGCGTTCCCTGGGCCAGCGCATTCGAGGGGAGGATGACGAGAGCGAGAATGAGCGCGGCGAGCGCTCCGAGAACGCGATTCATCATCCTTCGCCCTCGGCTGCTTTCTTCTCCACCTTTCGTGCGCCCTCGAAGGTGCCATCGGCCGTGGCCTGGCTGAACTTCCCACTCAGCTTGTCGCCGTCGTGCTTCCCTTCGAGAATCGCCGGCGGTCCGCCCGTCTCCAGCTCGATCTTGAATTCAGGGTGCTCGGTCGTGATGGCGATGATCGGAATGTCAAACCCGCCCTGTGCCGGGCTGTCATACTTCCCTTCGAAACCCTCATCCCCTTCTGCGATGTGAAGAACGAGAGGGATCTTCTGGCCCATGATGTCCACGTCGACTTCCCAGTCTCCGGCGAGCGTTCCTTGGGCCAGCGCATTCGACGGAAGGATGACGAGAAAAAGAACGAGCGCAGCGAGCGCTCCAATGATGCGATTCATGTTTGACTCCGTTTCATGTATACAAACCGACACTCGTAAGATGACCCCGGAAGATCGGCTCAGAGACCCTGGGGATCGGGTTCCATCTCGACTACCACCGCGTCCCCGAAAGCGAGGATTTCCGACGCCGAGCCCATGATGTACGACGTCGTGAATCGCACGGTCACGATGGCGTTCGCACCCATGGTCTCCGCCTCGGCCATCATCCGGTCGAGCGCCTGCTCGCGGGCCTCGGCCATCATCTTCGTGTACTCCGTGATCTCGCCGCCGACGAGATTCCGCAGCGCGGCGACGATGTCGCGCAACACGTTCCGCGCCCGGATCGTGTTGCCGCGTACGAGCCCGAGGGTACGGACGGTCTTGTGTCCTGTGATTCCGGCAGAAGGTGTGAGCATCATCGTACGATGTCCTTGTAGGGGTCCGTCTTCCTTACGAACAGACGCTGGCGAAGAACCGACACGAGCAGGATCACGAGACCGAGACTGCCTGCCAGGATGCCCGCCTTCACGAGCGGCGGCATTTCGGTATCGGCGATCAACTCCGTGACGAACTGCCACGTGGCCCAACCGCCTACCACGATGACACTGAACGACACGAGAATCCAGCCGATGCCCCGCTCCACGCGGCTGTACGCGCTGTTCCAGTAGCTGTCCCACAACTCCTCGGGTGGATTTCTGAGCTTCATGTCCGCCGTCACCTCCCTCAGGCGCTCGAGCCGTTCCCGCTCGGCGCGCAGTCCAGGATCGTCCGCCAGGAGGAGATCCAGCTCCCCCTGCTCCTCCAGTGTCAGTTCATCATCGAGCGCCCGCATCAGCAGTTCGCGGGTCCGGTCGAGCCGGTCCATGCTCTTGTTGTCGATCACAGGTCGTCTCCCAGCGCCGCCGCGAGTCCGTTCCGCGCGGCGTAGAGTCTGGACATCACGGTCCCTTCGGGGATCTCCAGCAGGTCCGCGATCTCCCGGTAACGCAGTCCCTCGAATTCCCTGAGCACGAGGACCTCGCGCTGGATCGGCGGCAGAGACTCGATCGCCGTCGCCAGTCGCCGGCGCAGTTCATCCCGCTCCGCGGCACGTGACGGATCGGCCTTCGAGGCCCGCTCCCTGGCCTCATCCTGGAGCCACGCCCCGGCCTCCGCGAGCTTCGCCCGCCGGCTCCGGCCGTCACGCAGGTGGTTCAGGCACAGCCGCCTGAGGATCCCGTACAGCCACGGATAGAACGGCCGCTCCGGATCCAGCCTCGAGCTCGCGTTCAGCGCCCTGGTGAATGCCTCCTGCGACAGGTCGAGCGCATCTTCGTGCGAGCCCACGAGCCCCAGAGAGGCGAAATAGGCGCGGCGCATGTGCCGGCGCACGAGTTCGCCGAACGCATGGGCGTCCCCGTCCCGTGCTCGCATCATCAGCGTGGCTTCGGTCAACTCCGCCCTCTCGGCGTCCAGGGAGGCCTCCGGTTCGGTTTGCGGCAGCGGGTTTCCGCCGTCGCCCTTACGTAGGAGAAGTACACGCGAGTGCAGGAAATATTCGATCGCGGGCCGGCGGGCGACAGAACCCGTATGCGTAAGGCGGAGGGTGGACATGGGCGGCAACTGACCGGCTCGAGAGCGAATTCTCGATCGGCTGCTATATTTACTATCATAATCATAACGATCCTCAGACTATGAACGTGACCATAGGAATGCTGACCATGACCGAACACGTTTCGAGAATCCCTCGCACGGGCGGGACCAGAGCCCGGAACCTCGTCCTCCCGGTAATGATCTCACTGCTCGCACTCGGCTTCGCGACACCGGCCGCGGCGCAGGAGCAGACCGCTCCACCCGCCTGCACGGCGGACGAGCACAGCCACTTCGACTTCTGGCTCGGCACGTGGGAAGTGAAGACCGAAGACGGAGGGGTCGCGGGCACGAGCACGATTGAGAAGGCGCACGGCGGCTGCGTGCTGCGCGAAGAGTGGGACGGAGTCGGCGGCGGGACGGGCGAGAGCTTCAACGTCTACGACGCGGCGACCGGAACGTGGCACCAGACCTGGGTGGATCACCAGGGACGGCTCCTCACGCTGGACGGCGGCCTCGATGCCCGCGGACGGATGGTGCTGCGAGGTGAACGTCCGGGTCCGAACGGCATCACGCTAACGGACGAGATCATATGGGAACCGCAGGAAGACGACTCCGTGCTCCAGGTGTGGTCCATATCGACCGACGCGGGCACCACCTGGAGGGAGCTGTTCCGCGGCACCTATCACAAGCAGGTGGAGAGCGGGTTCTAGCCGGCCACTGTCCCCATCGCCTCGTGCAGCAGCCGGGCGGCCAGCACGGCCGTCCGGTCCCCTTCGTCACGCTCGGGCAGGCATTCCACGACGTCCATCCCCACGAGGTCCCAGCCCGATTCCTGGATGAGCTCGATCGCCTGACGCGGGCTCAACCCGCCGGGGACCGGGTGTGCCACGCCAGGCGCAAACGCCGGATCGAACACATCCAGGTCCACGGTCAGCCACACCTTTGCGCCCGGACGTAGAATATCCGGCAGATCGCCGGACTCGAGAATCGGCCCGCCTCCCACGTCCCGTGCCTCGACGATCGCCAGGCGGCCGGGGTGCCGGCGCGCGACTTCCGCCTGGGCGTGGTTCAGGGTCCGCACGCCCACCTGGGTGACCGTGGCGATGTGCTCCATCTCCAGCAGTCGGGACGCGACGCAGGCGTGCGACCAGCGGTCCCCCCGGTACTCGGGATACAGGTCGGGGTGCGCATCCAGCTGGACGACGTGGATCGGCTCCCCCACTACTTCCGTCGCGGCGCCCAGCGGTATCGTGATTCCGTGGTCTCCACCGGCGACGAACAGCGCCTGTCCCCTGCCCAGTACCTCTGCGGCCTTCCCGGCGTACGTGGCGCGCGTCGCTTCCCAGGTCGCCTCGGGCTCCCAGCTTCCGAGGTCTGAGACGGCGCCCGACAGGTCGATGCCCGTCTCCGTGGTCGCGTTGTACACCCGGCCGTCGTAGGCGAGGCGGATTCGACCCGGGCCCGCGCGACTCCCCGGCCTGATGCTCGAAGACTGGTCGCACGGAAGCGCCGCGAACGCCAGCGGCAGGGTCGGGTCGGAATCGGTGGACAGCAGGCCGCCCAGCGGCAGTGGATGGTCAATCATGATGATGGTCCTCGGTTAAGCAGGAATCCGTCGCGGAGTGGATCGAGCGGGTCGATCCAGAATTCGTGTCGTCCGGTGACGTGCGCGGTACCTCCGACCTCGGGCTCGATCGCCGGGCGTCCGGCCAGCTCCAGTTCCCGCGCGACGCTGACAGCGAACGTCGTGCCGAGGATGCTCTCGACCTCGATCTCGGAGCCGACGACCAGTTCGCCGCGCCCGTGCAGAATCGCGGCGAGTCCGCTGACCCCGGTCCCGGTCGGCGACCGGTCCACCTCGCCGTCGGCGAAAATGCACACCTCGCGCGTCTCGGCGTCGCCGTGCGCGGGCCCGGTGAAGATCGTGCCGTACAGGTACTCCAGGTCGGGGTCGCCGTCGGGATGCGCGAGCGGAACGGCGGCCGAGACCGCCCGCTTGATGCGCATCCCCAGATCGATGATCGCAGGGACGTTGTCGGGCTCCAGTGACAGACCGAGGGGAGCAGCCTCGACGTAGGCATAGAACGCCCCGCCGAACGCCACGTCGAGTTTCACGTGTCCGACGCTCGGAACATCGACGTCCACGCCGGCCACCTGCACGAACGAAGAAACGTTCAGGAAGCTCACCCGCTCGACCCGCCGACCGCCGCCGACCCCCGGGCCCCCGGAGTCCTCCGGAGCCAGGTGTGCGGTCGCCGTCACCCGCCCGGCCGGCGTGTCGATGCGTGACTCCATGGTGTCGGGCCCGGTCGAGCGGCACGGCAGCAGGCCCGTCTCCACTCCGAGCTTCATGACGCCGATGATCCCGTGCCCGCACATCGTGCTCCAGCCCTCGTTGTGCAGGAACAGCACGCCCGCGTCGCCGTCATCCGTGGCTGGGGGGAGGACCAGGCAGCCGTACATGTCCGCGTGTCCGCGTGGCTCCCACATCACGGCGCGGCGCAATGTGTCCTGGTTCTCCCGCGCGAAGCGACGCCGGTCGAGGATCGTGGCGCCCGGAATCTCGGGCCAGCCGCCGGTGATCACGCGTAGCGGCTCGCCCGCGGTATGGACGTCGATCGTGTCGATCCGCACCCAGTCTGCGGGGGGATGAAAGGCGGGCCTGGACACGGAAGCGGACCTCCTCGTCGCTCTCATCGCTTGCACCGGCCGGAGCCGGGCGCGAACATCGAACCTACGCCGGCACCGCGGCGCCTGATTCGGTACACGATAGACACGATAGCCCCCCGACGGCCGGGAGACACGGACCCTGGACACGATTCGGCTGCTCCACTTCACAGACCCGCACTTCGGGCTCGGCCTCGGGCGCGTGCCGCTGCGCGACTGGGCCGGAAAACGCCTGATCGGGGGGGCGAACCTGCTGCTCGGCCGCGGCCGGCTGTTCGACGACGCCCCACGAAAGATCGAGGCGCTGGTTCGGCTCGCTCGCGACGAATCCGTCGACGCGGTCGTGTGCACGGGGGACCTGTCGGCCCTGGGAACCAACGCCGAGCTGGCCGCGGCGCGAGCGGGCGTGGAACCGTTCTTCGAAGCGCCGCTCGGCTTCGTGTGCCTGCCCGGAAATCACGATCTCTACACGCGCAGCGTGGTACGCGAGAAGCGCTTCGATCGGTACTTCGCCGACGGACTGAAGTCTGATATGCCCGGCCTGTGCACCGACGGTCCGTGGCCCGTCGTGCGCCTGCTCGGTGACCTGGCGGCGATCGTCGCCGTGAACAGCGCGCGGCCGGTCCTGCCCTGGCAATCGAGCGGACGCATTCCGGAGGCGCAGCTGGATGGACTGCGGACGATCCTCGCACACGAGGAAATCCAGAAGCGATTCGTCTTCGTGGCGACTCATTATGCCCCGCTGCGGGAAGACGGCTCTCCGGACACGCCGCTGCACGGACTCGAGAACGCGGACGCGTTCCTGGATGTCAGCGCCAGCGTGCAACGCGGGGCGATCCTGTGTGGTCACATTCACCACGCCTTCCGGTATGATATTCCACCCGACGTGTTCTGTGGCGGCAGCGCGACGATGGACGGTCGGGAAGCGGCGTGGTGGTTCGAGATCGGCGCATCGCTGACCACGGCACGTCGGGTACGCTGGGACGGCAGCGCCTGGTCGCTCGCCCCGGCGGACGATCGCGCGCCCGTCGGATGAACGGTCCGGAGGACCGACTCGAGGCCACCCATTCCGAGGCCGCTGATCTCGAGACCATAGAACTCGAGACCACCGAACTCGAGATCCCGGTCGGCGAACCCACGGACGCTGCTGCTACTTCCGTCGGAGCCATACTCCTGCGGCCTCCGGCGGCGACGGCGCTGTACCTGTTCGCGCACGGCGCGGGCGCGGGAATGAGGCACCCGTTCATGGAAGCGGCCTCGCACGCGCTGGCCGCCCGGCGGATCGCTACGCTTCGATACGAGTTTCCGTACATGACCGCCGGCCGGCGAATGCCCGATCCGCGTGGCGTCCTGGTGGAAACCGTCCGGACCGCCGCACGGACTGCGGCCGCACTCGCCCCTGACCTGCCGCTGTTCGCGGGCGGAAAGTCAATGGGCGGCCGAATGACTTCCACGGCGGCGGCTGAAGCGCCACTCGCCGGCGTCCAGGGGATCGTGTTTTACGGATTCCCGCTTCACCGGCCGGGGGACGACTCTGATTCTCGGGCAGACCACCTCGCGAATGTGGCTCTTCCGATGCTGTTCCTGCAGGGGACCCGCGACCGGCTGGCGGAGCTGGACCGCGTGCGGCGGGTCTGCGAGCGGCTGGGACCTCGGGCGAGGCTGCACGTGGTCGAGGGTGCCGACCACGGGTTCTCGGTGCTCAAGCGTTCCGGGCGAACCGACACCGGGATACAGGAAGAGATGGCGGACGCCGTAGCCGGGTGGATCCGACAATTGACGACCGGCCCCGGAAACGGGTAGTGTTCCGCATCAATCGGAGGCGTGTGCCGATGCACTGGCCCTCGGCCTCGTCTCCCCTGAACAGGTGCGGTCAATGAGTCGATCGGGACTTAAGAACTCGCGTGCGCTCGCCGGTGCGGTGATCCTTCCGCTGCTGGTCCTCGCCGGGTGCAAGGAGCAGGTGACGACGCTGGATGACGTCGCCTCCGTCCGGGTCGTGCATAATTCGCCGGACATTCCAGCTTTCGACGCCTATCTGGAGGGGATCACGATCCCCCTCGCCTCGGACCTCGCGTACGGCGAAGCTGGCGATTTCGGACTTCTGCCAGCGGTCAAGGGCGTGATCCTGGAGCTCCGCGCCGTGGGATCGGACCCCAGGTCGGATCCGCTGTTCGTGTCACAGGGGCTGACGCTCGGCCCGTCGGAGATCAAGACGGCAACCGTGGTGGGACTCGGCGGCTCCGACGGTGCGACGGACAGTCTCCGCGTGATTCTCGACCTCGAGGAATTCGACGAGGTGACCGGCGGGACCTGGCGGGCCCGGTTCTCGCACGTCGTCGCCAATGCCGACGAAGTCGATATCGATATCGACGACAACGGGAGCATAGAAGAGACCCTGAACCGGTTCGAGACGAGCCACCCCGAGGGATTCGTGCTGCCCGCAGATCAGTCGATCCCGATTACCCTCGTGGTAGAGGGAGAGCCCGTCCTCAAGTTCACCCTGCCACCACTCCCGGAAGGTCCGGAGTACTTCGTGTACATCACGGGCCTCGCAGGCTCTCCGGTGGGAGACCCGGCGGAGGTTAGACTCCTCCTGATGAACCAGGACAGCCAGACCCTGTTCGTCTCCCGGGACTGACGACGACACCCTCCCGGCTGTGCCCTGCTCGTCGCAGGGGATACATTCGGCCGCCATGGATACACTTACTCTCGCGATACTCGCCGCAGGCCTGTCATCGAGGTACGGGGCCGCCAAGTCGCTGGACCCCGTGGGGCCTGACGGTGAATCGCTGCTTGATTATGCCGTGTACGACGCGCTCGCCTCCGGCTTCGGGGCGATCGGCCTGGTCGTCCGCAGGGTCACCGAGGACGCGCTCCGGCGCCGGATCGAGATGAGGTTCGGTCGAGCACTGCCCGTCTCATTCGTGAGGCAGGAGCTGTGGCCGCTTCCCGGGGGCAGACGCCCGCCGTCGGCGAGAATGAAGCCCTGGGGAACCGGGCACGCCGTGCTGCGACTCGCAGCACTCGCGCCCGGACCGTTCGCCGTGGCCAACGGTGACGATTTCTACGGACGGTCGTCCTATGCCCGCCTCGCGAAGTCGCTCTCCGAGAGCCCGACCGGAGCGACCTTCCACCTGATCGGATTCCGACTCGGAACCACCCTGTCCGAACACGGCGGCGTGTCGCGCGCGATCTGCGACGTGGACGGGAGCGGCAAGCTCGTCGGACTCGAAGAGGTGCTGGGAATCGAGGCCACCGAGGAAGGTGCTCTGCTCGGACGGACCGTGGACGGAAAGCGGCGCATCCTCCAGCCCGACTCTCTGGTATCGATGGGACTGTGGGGCTTCACGCCCGCCGTGTTTCCATTGCTCGAACAGCGCTTCGCCGACTTTCTCGAGCAGCATGGAGATGATCCCGCCCGCGAGTTCCTGCTCAGCGACGCGGTCGGAGAAATGGTCAGTTCGGGGGTGGCGGACGTTCGAGTTCACCCGTCGGAAGAGCCGTGGTTCGGCATGACCTACAGGGACGATCGCGCTCGCGTCGAGGCGCACATCGCGGAATTGGTCGAGCAGGGGGAGTACCCGAAGTCGTTGCGGCACGCGATGCGGCCGGTCGATCCACGTGTACCCGAGACGGCTGACGACCGGGATGAAACACCCCCCGACGAACCTGTTGAGGCCGACCAGATTATCGGGTCCGCCGAACCGGACGAGCCGGTCGAACTCGATGAGCCGGGCGGCTCCGAAGCACCCGTCGAGCCGGGCACGCAGGACGGGTCCGCCGAATCGGACGAGCCGGACACGCAGGACGAACCCGAAGATCCCGAGGCGCCCGACTCGCCCGAAACACCCGAACGCCCGGGACCGCAGGACTGGATCGGGTAGCCGCCCCGACTATGCGCCTCGAGTTCTGGGACTGGCTGGTGATCGCCGCGTACGGGGCGATCACGCTGGGCGTCGGCCTGCGCTTCGCGCGCCGCGCCGGAAAAGGCACCCACGAGTTCTTCCTCTCCGGCCGGACTCTCCCGTGGTGGCTGCTCGGCACCTCGATGGTGGCCACGACGTTTTCCACCGACACGCCGAACCTGGTCACGGATCTCGTGCGCACGGGAGGCGTGAGCTCGAACTGGGTGTGGTGGGCATTTCTGATCACGGGCATGTGCACCGTGTTCTTTTACGCTCGCCTGTGGCGCCGGTCGGGCGTGTTCACCGACATGGGGTTCTACGAGCTGCGCTATTCAGGCCGTCCGGCGGCCTTCCTGCGCGGGTTCCGCGCGCTCTACCTGGGCGTGTTCTTCAACGTGATGATCATGGCCACGGTGACGCTGGCCGCGATCAAGATCGGCGGGGTGCTGCTCGGGTTGGACAAGTACGCGACCGTGCTGGTGGCGGGCGGTGTCACCGTCCTCTACTCGGCCGGCGCCGGACTGTGGGGGGTCGTGGTCACGGATCTCCTGCTGTTCGTCGTCGCGATGATCGGATCGGTCGCGGCGGCGGTGTACGCCCTGAACCAGCCGCAGGTGGGAGGTCTCTCGGGTCTCGTGTCGAACCCCGCCATAACTGACAAGCTGTCGCTGCTGCCTGATTTCACAGACTGGCGGGTGGCGGTACCGATCTTCGTCATTCCGCTCGCCGTGCAGTGGTGGAGCACCTGGTATCCGGGCGCGGAACCGGGCGGCGGCGGTTACGTGGCGCAGCGAATGCTGGCGGCACGTGACGAGCGGGACTCGATGCGGGCGGTTCTGTGGTTCAACGTGGCTCATTATGCCCTGCGGCCCTGGCCATGGATTCTCGTGGCGCTGGCGTCGCTCGCCGTCTATCCGACGCTCGATTCTCTCGGGGCGGCCTTTCCCCACGTCGATCCGTCGATCCTCAAGGACGACCTCGCGTACCCGGCGATGCTGGTGTTCCTGCCCACCGGGCTGCTGGGACTCGTGGTCGCATCGCTCGGCGCGGCTTACATGTCCACGATCAGCACCCACCTGAACTGGGGCGCCTCCTACATCGTCCAGGACTTCTACCGCCGCTTCCTGGTCAAGGACCGGAACGACCGCCATTACGTCGCCGTGGCCCGTGCCGCGACCGTCGGCCTGATCATCCTCGCGATGATCGTCTCGCTGTGGCTGCACAATGCGCTGCAGGCGTTTCAGATCCTGCTCCAGATCGGCGCCGGAACCGGACTGATTTTCCTGCTCCGCTGGTTCTGGTGGCGGGTAAACGCGTGGAGCGAGATCTCGGGCATGGTGGTGTCGTTCGCGATCGCCGTGTGGTTCCAGTTCTTCCACCAGCGGCTCGGGTTCACGCCGATTCATCCCTCGGCGCAACTGCTGATCGGCGTTGGCCTCACGACCATCGCCTGGCTGACCGTGACCTGGCTCACGCCCCCGGCCGACCGGGCGACGCTGCAGGAGTACTACGACCGGATCCGTCCGATGGGTCGTGGCTGGAGCAAGGTCGTGGACACGGAGGCGACGGCCGGTGACGGGTCCCGCGCGAGCGAGACGGACGTCGGCGCCGCGATGCTCGGCTGGGTGCTGGGCAGCCTCGCCGTATACGCCACGCTGTTCGGAACCGGATACCTGCTGTACGGCAGGGCCGGAGCGGCGGCGATCGCGCTAGGAGTCGCGGCGGTGGCGGCGATCGGCCTGTTCCGCATCCTTCCCCGTGTCAGCTTCGACTGAGCCACCGCCGGAGAGCGACGCTCGCGATCCGGCGACCGAGCCACGCGCCAGGCGTCTTCGTGGAATCTGGATTTCGATCCGCGAAGCGATCCACGGCACCGAGCAGGACTTCACCACCGGCAGCCTGAACCGGGCGGTTCTGCTCCTCGCCATCCCGATGATGCTGGAGATGGCGGGCGAATCCCTGTTCGCCGTCGTCGACGCGTTCTTCGTCGCTCGCCTGGGGGCCGAGGCGCTCGCCGCGGTCGGCATTACCGAGACCGTGCTCGAGATCATGTATGCCATCGCGATCGGGCTCGGAATGTCCGTCACGGCGATGGTCGCGCGGCGGATCGGCGAGCACGACGAGCGTGCCGCGGCCCGCACGGCCGTGCAGGCGATCTGGGTCGGGCTCGGGGTGTCCATCCTGTTCGGAGTGGCGGGCGCGATCTGGGCGCCGGACGTGCTGCGGCTGATGGGAGCGGACGAGGCGACGGTCGCCGGGGGCGCGACCTACACGCGCATCCTGTACGGCTCAATGCCGGTGATCCTGTTCCTGTTCGTGAACAACGCGATCTACCGGGGCGCGGGCGACGCGGCGATGGCGATGCGATCGATCTGGATCGCGAACAGCATCAACATCGTGCTCGACCCGCTGTTCATCTTCGGGATCGGTCCGTTTCCCGAGATGGGCCTCGCCGGGGCTGCCGTGGCGACCGTGATCGGGCGGAGCATCGGGGTTCTGTACCAGTTTCACGGTCTCAGCCGTGGAGCCCGACTGCGAGTGACGCGCGCCGACGTCCGTCTCGAGCTCGACGTCATCCTTCGACTGCTCCGGGTATCGGCGGGCGGCATCCTGCAGATGCTCGTGGCGACGGCGAGCTACATCGGGCTGATTCGGATTCTCGCTACCTTCGGCAGCACCGTTCTGGCGGGCTACGTGATCGCGATCCGGGTCGTGATCTTCATCATCCTGCCCTCGTGGGGGCTGGCAAACGCCGCCGCGACGCTGGTGGGCCAGAACCTCGGGGCGGACCAGCCCGACCGAGCCGAGCGCGCGGTGTGGGTCACGGGCCTGTGGAACATGGCGTTCATGGCCGTGGTCACCGTCCTGTTCGTGATCTTCGCCGGACCAATCATCCGGATCTTCACGTCGGATCCGGAGACGGCTCGGGTCGGAGAGACCGCGCTGCGGATCATCAGCTACGGATATGTGCTGTACGCCTGGGGCATGGTGATTCTCCAGGCGTTCAACGGGGCGGGAGACACCTGGAC
>CBDUVN010000061.1:0-11950 GCA_965370685.1 uncultured bacterium
GGTGTCGCGCCCTTCCGGACCACGATGAACTCCTCGTCGTCGTGCGTCTCGCGCCACGCATAGTTGTGGTGGTTGTGTACGAGATCGAGCTCCTTGCCTCCGATCAGGTCCACGACCTTTCGGACGACCCACTCGCGGCCGGCATAGGCGTACCGCCCGGCGAGCTCCATCAGTCCGTAGTAGTCGTGGCCCAGCGGGGCGTCGAGCCCGAAGATCACCTCGGTCTCGGGTACCCTGTCGCCCCACTCGGCGCCCTGTCCGAGCGCGAGGAAGGCGGAAGCAACGGTGTGTCCGAAGCCGCGACTGCCAAAGTGGACGCCGACCCAGATCCGGTCCGTCTCGTCGGCGAACACGTCCACGTAGTGATTGCCGCTTCCCACGGTTCCGAGCTGAGCGCGAGCCTTCCCGAGCAGGTTTTTCCTGTGCTTTGCGGGAACCGCCTCCCATGCTTCATCATCGAACAGCGGATGATCTACGGGGGCGTCGTCAGCCTTGTTGGTCCGGCCGATCCCGAAGCTCACCGAACCGTTGATCTCGTCGGCGATCTGGTTCAGCCGTGCCTGGAGCTCCGCGCCCTCGGATCCGAGGGCCGACAGGTGAAGATCGGTCCGGATGGCTGCGTTTCCGCACGCGATATCGAACCCGACACCGACCACCGAGACCTCGTCCCGGTAGGCGGCCACGCCACCGATCGGCATCACGTAACCCAGGTGGCCGTCCGCCATCAGGGCGGTGCGCTCGGCGCGCTCCGCGACGTTGCGGAGCTGGACCAGCGTCTTTTCGTCGTGTTCTCCGAATATCCTCATCGTATCCTGCTCCTGCCTCGTGCCCCGGCGGTTCCTCGATTTGCTATACCCCCCACCGGGCTTCAGGGAGCATCGCTTGAAAGGGCGTCCCGAACCGCTTGATCGTCCGGGTCAACGCTCTGGTGGGTGAGCGGTGGATACATGCGGGTGAGAGTACCAGCAGTCCGCTCGTTGCCGCGAAACCACCGGATGCACTAAATTACAGTATCCCCCGTTACTCCTTCGCGGAGTCGTCACATGTCGGACCTGCTCGAACGTCTGCGGTCGGCCCTCTCCGGCCGGTACGGCGTTGAATCAGAAATCGGCCGCGGCGGAATGGCCACCGTGTTCCTGGCCGAGGACCTCAAACACAACCGCAAGGTTGCGATCAAGGTCCTGCACCCGGAGTTGGCGGCGTCCCTCGGCACCGACCGCTTCCTGCGTGAAATCGAGATCGCGGCCGGGCTCGACCACCCGCATATCCTCGCACTACACGATTCCGGGGAAGCGGACGGGCTGCTGTTCCACGTGATGCCGTACGTGGAAGGGGAATCCCTCGGCGAGCGACTGGAGCGTGAAGGACCGCTACCGATCGACCAGGCCCTGGGCATCGCGGCCGAGGTCGCCGACGGGCTCGACTACGCGCACCGTCAGGGAGTTGTTCACCGGGACATCAAGCCCGGAAACATCCTGCTGTCGGCCGGGCACGCGCGGATCGCGGATTTCGGAGTGGCGCGGGCCGTGGGTGTGGCCAGCAAAGGAGAGGCCACGGCGATCGGGCTGGCGGTGGGCACGCCGAAGTACATGAGCCCGGAGCAGGCGAGCGCGGAAGAGGTGGACGGTCGGGCGGACATCTACGCCCTCGGTTGCGTGCTGTGGGAGATGCTCGCTGGTGATGCGCCCTACGACGGGCCCACGCCCCAGGCGATTCTCGCGAAGAAGTCGTCGGACTCGACGCCCGGCCTGCGGACGCGGCGGAAAAGCGTGCCGCCGGACCTGGAAGGCGTGATCGCGAAGGCCATGGCTCCGCTGGCGGCCGACCGGTACGCGACGGCGCGGGAGTTCGAGCAGGCACTGGCGGCGCCGGAGACCGCGGAGAAGCTGCGGCCACGAAGGGGCTCGGCAACCAGGGCCCGCTCCGTGGCGGGAGCCCTCCTGCTCGCCGCCGCGGTGCTCGCCGCCTGGTGGATGTTCGGACGCGGCACGCCGCTCGAGGCTGCCGACCCGTATCCTCTCGCGGTCCTCACACCCGAGAACCTGACCGGGGAGGAGGAGTACTTCGTCGCCGGCCAGCACCAGGCGCTGATCGATCAATTGGCCGCGATCAGTGGACTCCGCGTGATCTCGCGCCGTTCCGTGCTCGGATTCGAGGACAGCGAAATGACTGTCCCCGAGATCGCCGAACAGCTCGGCGTCCGAGGAATCGTCGCGTCGTCGCTCACACGCGAAGGTGACACGGTTCGCATCCAGCTCCAGCTGATCGAGGCAGTACCGGAAGAGGACCTCGTATGGTCGGGTTCATTCGACGAAGACCTGACCGGTCTGTACTCGATGTACCGCGAGGCGGCGCGTTCTATCGCGGGCGGAGCCGAGGTGGAGCTGACCCCGGCGGAGGAGAGCTGGCTGGCCGGAACGCGGTCGATCGATCCGGCTACGTACGAGGCCTACCTGAGGGGAATGCACCACCTGCAGAAGCGCACGCCGGAAGACTTCCAGCGGGGTCTCGCATACCTGCACGAGGCGACGGATCGTGATCCCGGCAACGCGCTGGCCTGGGCGGGTCTCGCCCTGGGCTACGCGACGATCGGGCACGGCCCGTCGGCGCCCCCGGATGTGTGGCAGAAGGCACGCGCGGCGGCCGAGAGAGCCGTGCGACTGGACTCGATGCTGGCCGAGGGATGGGCGGCGCTGGCCGACGTGCGGTCCTACTACGAGTGGGACTGGGCCGGTGCCGAGGCGGCCTTCCGGCGCGCCAACGAGCTGAACCCGAACCTGGCGATGAACCACTACCACTACGCCTGGTACCTGCTCCTGATGAACCGTTACGAAGAGGCAAAGGTGGAGCACGAGCTCGCCTACGAGATCGAGCCCCTCATCCCGTTCCAGGCAGCGACGCTGGGGTGGCTGTACGCCTACAACGGGGAGACCGACAGGGCGATCGAGCAGGCGCGTCGCGCTCTCGAGCTCAACCCCGACGGAGGATTCAGTCTGCTCGTTCTGGGGAGTGCCTTGCGACTGGAAAGCCGATACGACGAGGCGATCGCGGCCCACGAGCGTCTTGTCGAGATACATCCAGTCTGGCGATGGGTCCTCGGTGTTACGTACGCGTTCGCGGGACGCACGGAGGACGCGCGTCGGATCGCTGCGGAGCTGGAATCGCAGGAGCAGGATCCGTTCGGCGCATTCGGCATTGCGTCGCTCTACGGGGCGCTGGGTGAGAATGACGACGTCTTCCGGTGGCTGGCGCACGAGCCACCGCATGCTTGGGTTCCATGGGCCGTGGTGGATCCCATGTTTCCGATTCCTCGGGATGACCCGCGTTTCCAGGAGTTCCTGGACCGGTTGGATCTGCCGTGGCAACCGGAATGATCTCCCGGCCAGGTACGTAGCCTCGCCGCCGGCGTACGGGCGGTGACCTGGCAGGCGGCGTACACGCGACTTCCCCCGTCCGAGCTGATGGCTCGAGCGGAGAGAGCGCTCGGGCTCCTCGCCGACTGCCGCCTGTGCCCACGGGACTGCGGCGTGGACCGGCTCTCCGACCGCTGGTCCGCGTGCAAGACGGGGCGGTACGCAGTGGTCAGCAGCGCGTTTCCGCATCACGGCGAGGAGGACTGCCTGCGCGGTCAGCGCGGGTCGGGGACGATCTTCTTTACCCACTGCAACCTGCGCTGCGTGTTCTGCCAGAACTACGACATCAGCCAGGGACAGCGGCCGGTCGCCGGGCGCGGAACGCCGCCCGCTCGACTCGCGCGGCTGATGCTGGAGCTGCAGGACCGCGGCTGCCACAACATCAACTTCGTTACCCCGGAGCACGTCGTCCCACACATCCTCGAGGCACTCGTACCCGCAGTGGAAGCGGGTCTACGGCTCCCGATCGTCTACAACACCAGCGCCTACGACTCGCTCGACAGCATCGAGCTGATGGACGGGATCGTGGACATCTACATGCCCGATTTCAAGCTGTGGTCCGACGAGCGAAGCCGGACCTGGCTCAAGGCGCCGGACTATCCGTCCGTGGCACGTTCCGTGATCCGGGCGATGCACGACCAGGTCGGTCCGCTGAAGCTGGACCAGAACGGCCTCGCCAGGCGCGGTGTCCTCGTGCGGCACCTGATGATGCCGGGATGCTTCGATGAGACAGCGTCCATCCTGCGCTGGCTGGCGGGAGAGCTCGGGCCCGGCACTTACGTCAACCTGATGGACCAGTACCGACCGGCGGGGAAGGTGACCGATCAACGCTATCCGGAGCTGGTCGGGCGGGTTTCGCGGTCAGACTTCGCAAAGGCCGCACGGCTGGCCGAAGAGCTGGGGCTGCGGCTGGATCGGCGCGTGGTTACCCGGGAATGATCTCCAGCCCCAGCTGGAGCGCCGTCTCGCGGATTCGCCTATCCAGGCTCAGGATCCTGACATCGGTGACCATCCGTTGGGCTTCGAGCGCGAACGACAGGTGTAGCGCATCGAGAGTGCGGATCGGCTCGATTGGAAACGGTCTCTGGGCGCGCTCGATGACGGAAGGGTCGAATCCCATCAACATCCAGTGCTGCGCCGCCGCGCGAAGGATCACCTGTCGTTTCGTTGCCTCGCCTTCCGACAGGTCTCCCATGGCACTCCCACGCACCAGGACGCGTTCGCACTCCAGCAACGTAAGATCGGACGAGATGATGAGCTTTGCGGCGGCCAGGGTGCTCCCGATCTCCGTCGCACGCTCCTGGGACAGGAGCCAGGTCACGACGGCGCTGGATTCGGCATACAGAATCACCGGTCACCCCGCGACTCATCCAGCCAGCGAAGTGCTGTGCCCTCGGGGAGGACCTTTCCCATCTCGGGATACAGATCCGGTCTGTTTGGCGCCCCGACCCGGACCCGCCCTTCGCGTGCTGCGATAGTCAGAAGGGGATACGGGTCCTCGTCCATCGGCATGCCTGGTGGCCGGAGTTCGGCCACGACTACACCGCGATCGGTTACCAGGACCGTTTCGCCGGTCCGTACGAGGCGAATGTACTCGCTGAGGCGATTCTTCAATTCGCGTATACCCACTGATTTCATACAGGAAATGTAGCGTCGTGTAGCTACATTGTCCAATTCGTGACGTGGACCCCGCCAGGCCACGGTCACAGCCCTGCTTTCTGCTCTACATTTGCTCGCGCAGTCAACCACACTTCAACAGCCGGCACCTTTCACCCATTCATCATGGTGACCGTGCGAGTAGTCCTGCGGGGTGTTCAGGTGGTGAAGGGCAAATTCTCCTTCCGTTCGCTCGACTGGGATCGATTACAGCGATGAGGTGAATCAGACGGCTCACTGAGCGGGAGGGCTGCCCGGGTTCTAGCCGGGTCGGTCTGGAAGGATTCAAACGCGGACATCTTTCTTCGGGCCATGTTCGGTTCATGAAGGTACCGTCATGGAACCGCTACACGCGAAACAGAACGGAACACGGAGGGACGGGTGAACGACTGGCGTCCCGGTTCCCGTCGTCATGATTGCTTCTACGGTCCGCCGGCCGGCTGGAGGAATCGATCGCCATGTACCGCAAGTCGATCGAGCTCGATCCCGCCAACGAAAATGCCCGTCGCTCGGCGGCGGAAATCGAGGAGGAGCTGGTCGACGGTTGACCTCTTGCCCCGCTTTGGCGTTCATGGACCTGCCGGCCGACGGCCGTTTCCCCAGCCAGGAGGTTCCATGCGCAAGGCAATTCTCTGCGTCGCCATTCTCCTGATCGCGGTGCCGCCCCTCGCGGCACAGGACGATCAGACTGCCAACTTCGTCTACGAGGCCTACTACAGCGTGGCCGGATCGGAAATGGCAGACTGGAATCGCCAGTACCGTGAATATTCGGTACCGGTCATGACGGCTCTGGTCGAGGAAGGAGTGATCGAGGGCTTCGGACAGTATCGCCACCACACAGGGGGGGACGACTACAACATCCGCTTCGTAGTCCGGACCTATGACTGGGCTTCGCTGAACACCTTCTGGAGCGAGTATATCTCACGACTCCGGGACGCGACCCCGGAGGCGGAGTGGGCCGCCAGCAGCCGAAGCGTCGCCAGGCACAGGGATGAGATCTGGGACATCGAAGAAGTCCAGTTCGGTGAAGCGGACGGCGCCGATGTGTCGCACATGTACGCCGCAACGTACCTCGTGAACTTCAACGACATGCGCGAGTGGAACGAGCTGTGGGGCAGGGTGATGGAACCGGTACTCGCGGCCGCGATTCAGGAAGAGATCATCGTCGGATGGGTCAAGCTCGATCACAACACTGGCGGTCCGCACAACGTAAAGATCCTCTATTTTGTGGACGACTGGGACCGGCTGGACGACCTGTTCAGCAAAGCCGGAGACGCCAGGGATGGAAACGCCGACGCGTGGAATCGATTCTCGGAGCTGACGCAGGCGCACGATGACAACATCTGGGTCCCGGTGTCGAACACCGGTACCTGAGGACTGCTGATTGACGCGACAGTTCTCGGCAGGTCCGAATTCGAAATTTGATTAGACTGGATCAATTCCGTCGCTAGTCAGTGCACTGAACGCGGAGGCTGACCAGTCTTGTCGATGACGCGCAGCTTTGCCCCACGCAGGTTGTGCCGACCGTGATCCGGAGTCTCGTCCGGAATCGGATCGGCACGACCCTGCTGTTGCTCCAGCTGATACCAGCTGTCGGTGCCGGCACGGCCGGTGCGCAGGTGCCGGCCGGGCACCCGACCGTGCTCAAACAGGGGATCACGTTCGGCCACGAGACGTGGTCGATCGAAGACGGCCTGCCACTCAGCCACCTCAACGGGCTCGCGTTCGCGCAGGACGGATATCTCTGGCTCTCCAGCTTTGACGGCCTGATCCGGTTCGACGGCGTCCGGTTTTCCGTGTTCAATACGGCCACGAATCCCGAGCTGCCCACGAATCGTTTCGGGCCAATTTTCGAGGCGCCGGACGGCAGCCTGTGGTCCACTGCGGAGTACGATCACGTGATCAGGATCGTTGCCGGCGGGTTCGAGGTCTACGGCGTCGAAGGCGACCCGGGCACAGCGATCCGGATGCTGACGTTCGATCCCGACGGGCGTCCGCTTGTCGGGACCAACCGGGGCGTGTTCGTCCTGCGCGACGGCTCGTTCCGGCCCATCGCGGAGCCGGGGCTGATGGTCCGGGGCAGTCCGGTGTACGTGGATCGGACCGGTGCGGTGTGGCTGAGCACCGACGGCTACGGGGCGCTTCGGTGGGACGGAGAACGGGTGACGGAGGTCAGTTCTGCCGGCGAAGGTCCGTGGGCCAGCCTCACCACCTCGTTCGCCGAGGCCGCGGACGGCACCGTCTACGTCGGCACGGGCGTAGCCTTGCTGGCCTACAAGGACGGTGTCGTCCAACAGCTGGACGCGGCCGGCTCAGGTCCCGTTCGGGTAGAAGACCTGCACCTCCTGGCCGGCGACACGATCCTCGTCGCGACGGATAAGGGACTGTTCGCGCTTCACGAAGGCGAGCTGGATGTCCTGAATCCCGGCATCGTTGCCGGGGGGGGGCATCTCGTCACCGTCGCCGTTTCGAATGACGGTGACCGCTGGCTGGGGATCGACACACGGCTGTACCGGAACGGCGAGCTCGTGCTCGAGAGTCGGTCCCCGATCACGTCGATGGCGTTCGACCACGAGGGCAGCCTGTGGGTCGCCGCCGATGGCCTCCATCGACTCAAACCGGCCGTGTTCCGGACCTACGGCCCGGCGGACGGCGCCGTGACCAACGTCTACCCGATATACGAGGATTCCGAGGGGAGGATCTGGCTGGGCTCTCTGTCGGAGGGGATCGCGCGGTACGAGGACGGAGCGTTTCAGGTCATCGCGCGAGGCGCGGGAACACCCACCCTGCCGCAGGCGATCCTCGAGGATCGATCCGGTCGAGTGTGGGTCGGCCGGATCAACTACGGCGCCTGTGTACTGGAGGGCACTGCCTGTACTCAAATGGTCCTTCCCGGGCACACCGTGAAGGCGATCTACGAGGACCGGAGCGGGATCCTCTGGTTCGGGACGGATCGGGGACTGTACCGGGATTCGCTCGGGTCAGTGGAACGCCTCACGACAGAGGACGGACTGCCCCACAATTTCGTGCGCGTGATCCACGAGGCGAAAGACGGCTCCCTGTGGCTGGGCACGAACGGCGGTGGGGTCGCGCGCTATTTCCGGGGGAAGATCGAGAGTCTCACGACGGCCGACGGATTGTCCAGTAATCTCGTCCGCTCGATTTTCGAAGATGAGGCAGGTGTGATCTGGATCGGCACCGAGGATCGAGGTCTCAACCGTATCGAGCTGACCGCAGCGGCGACCGGCGCCGAAGGGGCCACAACTCTCGGATCGACCGTACGGATCAGCGTCATCCGACGGCAGCATGGTCTGTACGACGACGGAATCCACTCGATCCTCCCGGATGGCGAAGGCCGGTTCTGGATGAGCTCGAACCGGGGCATTTTCTGGGTTCTGCGATCGGATCTCGAGGAATTCGTGGCGGGCCGTGTCGGTGGGATTCACTCCATTTCGTATACCGAACGGGACGGCCTGGAAAACCGGGAAGCGAACGGAGGCGTGCAGTCGCCGGCGATCGTGGCCGGCGACGGGCGTCTGTGGTTCGCCACCCAGGCGGGCGTCTCGGTGGTCGATCCGGGGGACACGCACCCGGACGAGGTCACGTTCCCCGTGTACGTGGAAAGCGTACTGGTGCCTGGAGAGCCGTCCGCTCCGCCCGGCGTCGGATCGGATTCTGTTCCGGTCCGACTCGAAGCGAGTCAGCGGGACTTCGAGATCACCTATACTGCGCTCAGCTTCCTCGCGCCGGAGAACTTGCGGTTCCAGTACCGCCTCGAGGGTTTCCAGGCGGATTGGATCGATGCGGGTGGAAGGCGCACCGCGTTCTTCACGAACGTTCCTCCCGGCAGGTACGAATTCCGGGTTCGGGCGACACGCGGCGACGGCCCGTGGTACGAACAGGATTCGCCGACGGTCGTTGTCGTACAACCGTTCTTCTACGAGACACTCTGGTTCAGACTCACTGTGGCCGGGAGCGTCCTCCTCCTGGTGCTCGCGGGGATCCGGCGCCGTGAGCGAGCCCACCAGGCGCGGGCCGACGAGCTCTCACGCCTGGTCACCGAACGTACGGCGACGATCGAGGCGCAGGCGGCGAAGCTCCGCGATATCGACGAAGCGAAATCACGGTTTTTCGCGAATATTTCACATGAGTTCAGGACGCCGCTCACGCTCACGATCGGGCCGCTGGAAGATGTCCTGGCGGGCACCCATGGTTCCACTCCTTCGGAGGTCGAGGAGCAGCTGGAACTGTCGCTGCGCAACTCGCGACGCCTGCTCCGGCTCGTCAACCAGCTGCTCGACGTGGCCCGGATCGAGAGCGGGGAGATGAAGCTGCTGGCGAGCCGCCGCGATCTCGTGCCCGTGATCGAGGGGATCTGTCTGGCGTTTGTCCCGCTGGCTGAACGGAAGACTGTTGCCTTCAATCGTGTTCTGCCGACCGATCCTGTCCTGGCGTACTTCGATGCGGACCTGCTGGAGAAGGTCGTGATCAACCTTCTCTCGAATGCCTTCAAGTTCACGCCGCCCGGGGGAACGGTGCGTCTCTCGCTGACGACGATTGCGCCGTCCGACGATGCGGGCAATGCACCGGCGAGGGCGATTATCGAGGTTCGCGACAACGGACCGGGGATCGCGAGCGCTCATCTCCCGCACCTGTTCGAGCGGTTCTACCGCGTCCGTGAGCCCGGCAGCCGCAAGGGTACGGGGATCGGCCTGTCGCTGGCCCGGGAGCTCGCCGAGCTTCATGGTGGGAGCCTCGAGGTCAGCTCGGAAGAGGGCTTCGGGAGCGTGTTCACGTTCCGGCTCCCGCTGGGCAAGTCGCACCTGAGTCCCGAGCAGATCGACGATGAGCCGGGCCACTACGAGACCATCGATCCGGCTGAAGCGGTTGCCCACGGCTCGGGGCTCGAGACGGCCGATACGAATGGAGACCGTCCGGCCGAGGCAGAGGCCGCGGAACGAGAGACGCCCGGCGGCGAGTCAGTGGATGACGCGACCACCGTGCTGGTGATCGACGACTCGACGGACATCAGGACCTACCTGCGCACTCACCTCGAACCGCGCTACAGAGTCCTGGAGGCCGCCGACGGACTGAGCGGACTCGAGACAGTTCGGGAACAGCTGCCCGACCTGGTCATCAGCGACCTGATGATGCCGGGCATGAACGGCACGGATCTGTGTGAGGCCATGAAGGCCGATCCCGAGCTGGACTTCATTCCGATCCTGCTTCTCACGGCGAAGGCTTCGCCAGAGAGCAGGGTCGAGGGGTTGGGCACGGGCGCCGACGACTATCTGACCAAACCATTCAACATGCAGGAGCTCACCGTACGGGTCGACAATCTCATCGAGTCCCGTCGTCGCCTCCGGCAGCGAATTCCGCCACACAGACCGCTGACCGTAGGTCCGATCGACGTTCAATCCTCGGACGAGGCCTTCCTCGAGAAGCTCACCCGCGTAACCGAGGAGCGCATGGATGATCCGGAATTCGGGGTCGACGAGCTCGCGCGGGCCATGTCGGAGAGCCGGTCCAACCTCTACAGACGGCTTTCGAAGATCGGCGCGCCGTCGGCGGCGGAGCTGATCCGCTCCCTCAGGCTGCAACGCGCCAGTCAGTTGCTCTCGGCGCAGGCCGGCACCGTAGGTGAAATCGCGTACGGCGTCGGGTTCCGCAGCGTGTCCCACTTCTCCCGGTGCTTCAAGGACGAGTTCGGCACCACCGCTTCACAGTACCGGGAGCAGCAGGCGCCCGGTTCCTGACCACAAATCCCCACCTTCCCGGACGTCCCCGCCTGCCCGGACGTCCCCGATCTTCGCCTCACCGAACCGGGAGACGGCGCGTCAACGATCCGCGACGCTCGTGCTAACGCCCCCGCTGTAATCCTTCGTAGGGTCGAATCACGCGGACATACGGAACCTCGATCTGTGAGTGTGGCGTGAGCGTGATCAGCGAAAATCTCGACGAAGAATCCGGGCGGCCCGGAGGCCCACCGGACAGCCGCGAAGTCGATCAGCCGGACGCTCCGCATCGCACCTCGCGTCAGCTGGAGCTGGAAGTAAGCCTGCTGGGCTCGGAACGGGGGGACGGGCCGCGAGTCGGATCCGGCAACAGCGCGAGCGCGACGGGGCCGACAGACCGAGTTCGGAGCGCAGGCGCCGTGATCCTCCTCGTCGTCGAGGACAGCGACATGCGCGGCTACCTGCGTGGCTGCCTCGCGCACGAGACGACCGAAATCGCCGAGGTCCTGGAGGCGGCCTCACTCTCAACGGCGCAGCGACAGGTGGCCGAATCCGGGATCGACGTCATCATCGCGGAAGGCCCCGCAGCAAGCGGCACGGGCCTGGAGCTGTACCGGGCGCTTCAGGCCCAGGACGAATTCCGGGGATTGCCGGTGATCCTGGTCGTGGACGAGCCGATTCCCGACGAGGTGCGGCGGTTGAGCAGCGCGACCCTGCGGGTCCTCGCCCGCCCGTTCAACGCATCCCGGCTGTGCGAAGCAGTACGCAGGACCATCAAGGCAGGCGCGCGAATGAGTCAGACGCGCGATCAATAACCCTGAGGGAAAGGTACAGAACGATGAGTGAGCAGCAGACGTACGACGACATTCTTCCCAATCCGGGACTCGATGTCGAGATGGGCAGGACAGCGGTCGTGATCACCGATCCGCAGAAGGACTTCCTCTCCGAGGACGGAGTCGTGTGGGGGGTCGTGGGAGCGAGCGTCGTGGAGAACAACACGGTGGAGCACCTGCGACAGCTCATTTCGGCCGCTCTGGATGCCGGGATGCCGGTTTTCGTGTCACCCCACTACTACTATCCCCACGACCACAAATGGGAGTTCGGCGGCGCGCTCGAGAAGATGATGCACGCGGTCGGGATGTTCGA
>CBDUVN010000062.1:0-11838 GCA_965370685.1 uncultured bacterium
GTGCCGATGGACGGGTCGCAATCGGATCACCTCCGGGCGTACGGTCTGGTGTACGAGACGATCGATGCTGGTGAGTCCGCAGAGTGGTTTCTGAACTACCGGGCTGGCTCGTTTCTGCTCCCCGCGCTCCGGAGGGTCGAGGAACGGGCGGCACTTCTCGGCGTCAGCGTTGAACGGATCACGGGACCGGAGCTGGCGAGGATTCGATCCGAGATCGAGTCGGCGAACATGGAGTCGATTCCACTCGAGAAGGCGCCTCGGATTGCCGTGTACACACCACCCAACAGCTCTCCGTGGGACGACGCCGTGACGCTCGCTCTGGAGTACGCCGGGATCCCCTACGAACGGGTCTGGGACCGGGAGGTCCTGCGTGGTGGTCTGTCGCAATACGACTGGCTGCATCTGCACCACGAGGACTTTACCGGCCAGTACTCGAAGTTCTATCTCAACTATGCCGGTACCGCCTGGTTGCAGGAAGAGGTGGAGCGCAACTCGGCGGTTGCGGCAGAGTTCGGTCTTCCAGACGTGCCAGCTCTAAAGAAAGCCGTGGCCCGATCTATCCGCTCGTACGTCGAAGCCGGGGGACTCCTGTTCGCGATGTGCACCGCGACGGAGACCCTCGACCTGGCTCTGGCGGCCGTTGACACGGATATCGCGGCGGCGTTCGCGGATGGGACTCCGCCTGCCGCCGACGCCACGGACCGGCTCCGTTGGGATGCGACGCTGGCCTTCACGGATGCCGAGGTGGTCCTCGATGCCAGCCTCAGCGCGTTCTCGGACATCGACGGGCACCAGGTGAATACACCGTGGCGCCTCCCGCTCGGCAGCTTCGCCTTGTTCGACTTCAGCGCGAAGATCGATCCGGTCCCGGCGATGCTCACCCAGAGCCACGAGCGTGTCGTACCCGACTTCTATGGACTGACGACGAGCTTCAACCCTGATCGAATCAAGTCAGGTGTCACGATCCTCGGGAAGGATCGGTCGGCGGGGGTTGTCAAATACTTGCACGGGTCGCTGGGCGAAGGGAGTTTCACCTTCCTTGGTGGGCATGATCCCGAAGATCCGCAGCATCTGATCGGGGACCAGGCCACGGACCTGGCGCTCCGTCGGAACTCTCCGGGGTATCGACTCATCCTGAACAACGTTCTGTATCCGGCGGCAAAGAAAAAGGCGTTGAAGACATGAGCCCTGGACAGCCGGGCGGGACCAGCGGGCGATCCGGATTCACTCCGCCGGGGCGACTTCTTGAGCTCCCGCGGTATCCGCTTGCCGACGTGCCCGACATCAAGGCTCGGCTCCGAAAAGAAGGCTGTACGGTATACGATCTCGGCGTGGGCGATGCAGGGCTTCCGGTTCCCGCTCCAGCAGTAGAGAGATTGAGACTGGCCGCCGGGGATCCGACACTCCAGGGTTACGGATTCCAGCGGGGCCTGCCGGAATTCCGCGAATCGGCGGCCGCCTGGCTGGAAAGACGATTCGGCACGCCGGTGGACCCGGAGTCGGAGATTCTCCCGGTGATCGGCACCAAAGAAGCAATCGCGCTGTTTGCGTTCGCCGTTCTCGATCCGGGTGACACCGCTCTGGTGCCGGATCCGGGCTATGCCCCATACTTCGGCGGGTCGTTCTTCGCCTCAGCGCGGATCGTTCGCGAGACGCTGCGGGCCGAGAACGGGTGGCTCGTGCCCCCGGAACGGATCCTCGCGGCACCCGGTCGACTCCGGCTCGTCTACCTCAATTATCCGAACAACCCGACCTCGGCCGCGCCCGGGATCTCGTACCTGGAGGAAGTCGTAGATGCGTGCGCGCAGCGAGGGGCAGCACTTCTGTGGGACAACGCCTATTCAGAGGTGACGTTCGACGGCTATCGGGCTCCCGGCCTGCTCGAGGTGCCCGGCGGCCGGGAGATCGGAATCGAGCTCCATTCGTTCTCCAAGACGTACAATATGACTGGCTGGCGACTGGGCTGGGCTACCGGCAGCCCGGCGCTGATCGATGCACTCCGGCGCGTGAAGACATTTTTCGATTCCGGATCGTATCTCGCGATCCAGGCGGCGGGGGCCGCCGTGCTGCGGGATCCGGATCCATGGATCCGCGACACCGTGGATCGGCTGCGTGCGCGTCGAGATGCGGCCGTGCGAGCGTTCCGCGCGGCGGGATTCGAGCTGGAGATTCCGAAGGCCACGTTGTACCTGTGGCTGCGCGTCCCCGGAGATGAGACATCCGAGTCGTTCTGCCGCCGGATGCTGCAGGATGCGCATGTCGTGTTCCTGCCGGGGTCCGCCATGGGACAGGGTGGGGAAGGGTACGTCCGCGCTTCTCTGACCCTCCCTCCGGACTCCTACGAACTGGCATGCGAACGGGTGAGGCAGGAGTTGTGAGCGGAACGGGCGCGTGACCGAGCATCCGTCCCCGAGTCTCGTATCCGAGGCCAAGCGGAGGTACAGGCGTGCCTGGTGGATCGGGCTCGTTCTGTCCGCTCTCGTCCACGCAATTCTGTTCTTCTGGGCTGCACAGGAGCTCCGCCTGCGTGCAGCACGATTCGACTCCGTGCCCCGTATCGTACGAACTCCGGAAGGAATGCAGGTCGTCACGGTCCGTCCGATTTCTCCTGAGGAAGAGGAGGTTCGCGAGGAGCAGCGTCTGATCCAGTTGCCCCCGGAGCCTGAAGACCGGGCGCCGCAGCCGGATCGGGAAGCCGGTCCGACGGGAGTCCCCAGACCGGTTACGGGCGCGAGGGGAGACGAGGATAGAGTCGGGATGAGCAACGCCGAGAAGCTCCAGCCGCACGAAGGGGATGAGCGGCTGTGGAAGGACTTCGAGCAGGAGCAGATGCCGGAGTACATCCAGAACCGCTGGGCGCGCGCCGAGGGCGCGATCCGCGCTAGACTCTCCCAGATGCTCGACAGCCTGGCATTGACCGAAGAGCAGCGTCGAAAGGCGACGGACTGGCTGACCGGAGAAAGCGATGATGAATGGGGAGTCACGCCGGACGGTCTCGTGCTCGGCGGTATCGTGATTCCGATGAATGTCGGGGCCATGTTTGCCGAAGAGGGGCCGAATGGCCGGGAATCCCGTGCGGCGCTGCGGGACCTGGGGCTAATCCGACGACAGGACATGATGGCCGACATCGAGGAGACGATGGAGGAGCGGAACCAGTTGATCGAGGAGCGGATGGCCAGAGAGCGTACCAGGCAGGCGGCGATAGACTCTGCGGCTGCGGCGGATTCTACCGTGTCAGCGGGCTCCACCGGCGGGCTGAATCCCTGACGACGCCGGGTCGCCTCGCGACTGTCTGCGCATCCGGTTAGACTATCGAACCGTTGTCCGGTCCTGCTTCCTGAACCCCCGAGTCAATGAACGAACCACCTGTCGGCCCCGTCCTCCAATCCCGGTACGACCCATCGGGGATCGAACCTGCGCTGTACAAGCGGTGGCTCGATCGAGGCGCGTTCCATGTCGAGGCATCCGGTGCGGAGGATCCGTACGTGATCGCGATCCCTCCGCCGAACGTCACTGCCGCCCTGCACATGGGCCATGGGCTGAACAACACGATCCAGGACGTCCTCATTCGATTCGAGCGAATGCGGGGCCGGGATGCGATGTGGATACCGGGCACCGACCACGCCGGGATCGCGACCCAGAACGTCGTGGAGCGCCAGCTCGAGAAGGACGGACTGACGCGGCAGGACCTCGGACGAGAGGCGTTCGTGGCGCGCGTGTGGGAATGGGTGGACACGTACGGAAACACGATTATCGAGCAGCTCAAGACGATCGGCTGTTCGTGCGACTGGGACCGCACCCGGTTCACTCTCGACCCGAGTCTGTCGCGGGCCGTACGCGAGGTGTTTGTCCGGCTGTACGAAAAGGGGCTGATCTATCGGGGCAACTACATCATCAACTGGTGTCCCCGCTGCCATACGGCCCTGTCCAACGAAGAGGCGGAGCACCAGGAGGTAGAGGGGAAGCTGTGGCATATCCGCTACCCCCTGGCCGATGATCCCGGGCGCTGGATCACGGTCGCCACCACACGTCCGGAGACGATGCTGGGTGACACGGCCGTGGCCGTCCATCCCGCTGACGGGAAGAACGCCGATCTGGTCGGCAGAGAGGTCGAGCTTCCGCTCACCGGACGTCGGATCCCGATCGTGGCGGACGAATTCGTCGATCCGGAATTCGGATCCGGGTTCGTCAAGGTCACGCCTGCCCACGACCCGAACGATTTCGAGATCGGCAAGCGGCACGGCCTTGCAGAGCTCAACGTGATGCACGGCGATGCGACTCTGAACGAGAACGCGCCGGAGGCGTATCGCGGCCTGGATCGGTTCGAAGCGAGGAACCGGATCATCTCGGACCTCGAGACGGCAGGCCTGCTGGAGAAGGTCGAGAAGCACGTTCACGCCGTGGGCCACTGCTATCGTTGCGACACGATCGTGGAGCCACGCCTGAGTCTTCAGTGGTTCGTCCGCATGAAGCCGCTGGCAGAGCCGGCCCTGGCTGCATTCAGGGAGGGGGATCTCCGGTTCCATCCGGAGCGTTTCGGCGCGACGTACGAACACTGGATGACGAATGTCCGGGACTGGTGCATCAGTCGGCAGCTGTGGTGGGGACATCGGATCCCGGTCTGGTATTGCCGGGATGCGGCATGCGGAGAGATCTCCGTGTCCCGGGAGGAGCTGGAATCGTGCCCGGCGTGCGGCGGAAAGGTCGAGCAGGATCCCGATGTTCTCGATACGTGGTTCAGCTCGTGGTTGTGGCCGTTCAGCACGCTCGGCTGGCCGGACGAGACAGAGGATGTCCGGGTTTTCTACCCGACCAGCACTCTGAGCACTGCTCCCGAGATCCTGTTCTTCTGGGTTGCGCGAATGGTCATGGCCGGGATCGAATTCCGCGGAGAGCTTCCGTTCACCGACGTGCTGCTCCACGGTACGGTCCGGGACGCGCAGGGACGGCGCATGTCGAAGTCTCTGGGAAACGGGATCGATCCGCTGCGGGTGGTCGAGATGTTCGGCGCCGACGCGATGCGATACACGCTCGTCAGCGCCGCCGCCCTCGGCACGGACCTGCAACTCGATCACGAGGACCTCGAGTCGTCGTTCCGCGTGGGACGGAATTTCGCCAACAAGATCTGGAATGTGGCGAGGTTCGCCCTCGGATACCTGACTGCAGAGGACGTGGCTCGCGACCCGCGCACCCTCGAGCTCGAAATCGCCGACCGCTGGATCCTGACACGACTCTCCGAGGCGACCCGGACGGTCACGGATGGCCTCACGAGGTTTCGACTTCATGAAGCCGCCGAGTCCGCCTACCATTTCGTGTGGAGCGAATTCGCCGACTGGTACGTCGAACTGGTGAAACCGCGATTGAGAGGTGACAGGGGCGAGGAGAGCAGGAATGCGGCCGCGGCTACTCTCGCGACTGTGATGGATGGATGGCTCAGGCTGCTGCATCCGATCATGCCGTTCATCACCGAGGAACTGTTCTGCCACATGCCCGGACGCAGTTCCGATGACACGTTGCTGCGCGGCCCGTGGCCGGAATCGGTGCCGGATGAACTCGACGCACAGGCCGAATTGGCGATCGAGGCGCTGCAGGACGTCGTCGGCACGGTCCGCAACCTGCGAGCCGAGTATTCGATCGATCCAGGCCGGCGCATCGATCTCGTCCTCGTCGATCCTCCCCCGGGGCTTGCCGCCGCTCTCGAAGCCGAGTCGGACGGGCTGAGGCTGCTGGCCCGGCTGGACAAGCTGGAGACGGCGGACGCCTCTCCGGAGGGCGAACCGGGAGCGCACGCGATCCTGCGAACGGGAGGCGAGCTGTTTCTGCCCCTGCGTGACGTGATCGATCTCGATCGCGAGAAGCAACGGCTGGTCGCAGAGTTCGACCACCTCGCCTCGCTGCTCTCGGCGGCCCGGAGCAAGCTCGAAAACCCGGGATTCCTCGAGCGTGCGCCGGCGGATGTCGTGGCGCGGGAGCGCGAGAAGGCCACGTCGCTCGAGCAGCGGTACGAACGCCTGCTCGAGAAGAAGGCGGCATTCGGACTCGACTGAGCATGAATCCCCTCCAGGCCGGGTGGTACCGGAGCGGCTCGATGAGCGTGGTGATCGCGCTGGCCTCGCTGGCTTCGGCGTGCGCGAATGTGGAGGTTCCACCCGGCTCAGGGCCGGATTTCGACCCCCCCGTGGTCCTCGAGCGTTTTCCTGCCCCGGGCGCAGTCGTTCCGGGCCTCGATGAGGATGCCTGGCTCCGGTTCGATGAACCGATTCAGAGTCCGCGCAACCTCGAACGTGGCCTGGATCTGTCACCGGCGTGGGACTGGAAATTCAACCCGCGCAGAAGTGGTTTCTCGGTCCGACCCCGGGAAGGCTGGCAGCCGGGGGTCGTTTATCACGTGCGGGTACCGCGAGGTGTGTCCGATCTCCTGCGCAACAGGACGCGCGAGTCGATCGAGTGGACGTTCAGCACCGGGCCGGAGATCTCCGAGACCCGGATCGATGGGACGATCTACGACCGGATCCAGGGAGCGGGTGTGAGAGATGCCCGGATCCTGTTTCTCCCCCCGGACTCAATTCCGTACAGCACCGTGAGCGACACCGGCGGTGTGTTCAGCATGCGCTCGCTGCCGCCCGGAGAATATGTCGTGCTCGGCTTCCTGGACCAGAACAGAAACCGCCGCCTCGACCGCGACATGGAGACGTACGACAGCGCCCTGGTATCGCTGCCGGAATCGACCAGTCGGCACGCCCTGGATCTGTGGATGATCCCGCCCGACAGCACGCCGCCCGTGCTGGTGGGGGCAGTCGCGTTCGACACGATTACGGTGGTGCTGGAGTTTGACGAGCCGCTGGAGCCGGAGGCCCCGCTCGACAGCGTCAGGATCAGCGTGGTGCCGGAATTCGGGGGCGCGGAGATTCGGGTTGTGGATCTGCGGGTCGGCCAGCCGGGGCCTCAGGCAGACCTGCCAGCGGGCCGAGCGGCGCCTGGCGGGCAGCCTCCCGATTCATTGCGGGATGATGAAGAACCGGAGATCCGGACGGATACGCTGGATGTACTGGAGGGAGTGGAAATGGCCGACTCCGTTCGAGTCGTAGCCGACAGTATCAGCGCCGCAACGGACTCAATCGCGGCCGTCGATTCGCTTGCCGTGGGCGCACGGGAACGCGGTGAGCCCGGTGAACCGGGTCAGCCGGGCCGACCGGACCGACCGGACCGACCGGGCCTTGCAGGCACAGAAGTCCGGGAGCGTCCATTCCCGTTTCTCATCGTGACACTGGAGCAGGCGATGACGGAGGACACCTTCCGGGTCGCAGTCACGGGAGTGAGAAACCTCCGGGGCCTCACGGGCGGAGGCGACACGACATTCGTATACGTGGCGCCGCTGCCCGCGCTGGCGCCGGCCGATTCGGTCGAAGTCCCTTCGGCCGGGCCCGCGGCTGTCGAAGACAGCACGGAGGTCCTCCCGGGTCAGCGGACCCCGGTTTCCCCCAGCCAGAAGCGTGGCGAGCGGCCATGAACGGTTCTGCCGACCCGAGACGGGATCTTCCGTCGCTCGATCGCCTGCTGTCCACGAAGGATGCCGGTGAGAGCATCCTCAGGTGGGGTCGACCGGCCGTGACGGACGCCCTCCGTGCGGTCATCGACGAGTTCCGGGAGGAGCTGAATACCGGGACGCGGGAGACTCTGCAGGCCAGGGAGTCCGACATCCTGAGCGCCGCGGATCGCTATCTGGCGCGGCTGGACCGGCCCGGCCTGAGAGCTGTCCTCAACGGAACGGGAGTCGTGCTGCACACGAATCTCGGGCGGGCCCCGCTGCCACCGGCGGCGCTGAACAACGTGGTGTCCGTGGGGAGAGGGTACTGCAACCTCGAGCTCGACCTGGAGCGCGGAGAGCGTGGGGACCGTTACGATCACTGCTCGGCGTGGATCCGGAAGCTCACGGGCTCGGAGGATGCGCTCGTGGTCAACAATACGGCCGCGGCGGTCGCCCTGACCGTGAATCGGCTCGCCGACCGGAAGCAGGTGATCGTCGCCCGCGGTGAACTGGTCGAGATCGGCGGGTCGTTCCGTCTCCCCGAGGTGGTCCGGGCATCCGGCGGTATACTGGTGGAAGTCGGTACGACGAATCGAACCCGGCCAGAGGACTACCGCGCCGCGATCGGGCCTCAGACCGCTCTCCTGCTCAAGGTCCATCCATCGAACTACAGGATCGAGGGATTCACCGAACACACGCAGCTGTCGGAGTTGGTCCGGATCGGGCGAGAGACCTCCATTCCGGTGGCCCACGATCTCGGGTCGGGGCTTCTGATGCCCGGGCTTGTTCCCCTGCTGCCTGCCGAGCCGACGCCCACCGAGTCGGTGTCCGCCGGCGCCGACCTGGTAATGTGGAGCGGGGACAAGCTCCTCGGGGGATGCCAAGCAGGTATCATCCACGGACGGGAGGAGTGGATATCCCGGCTCCGGCAGAGCCCGATGCTCAGGGCGTTCCGGGTCGACAAGCTCACTCTCGCCGCATTGGAAACTACCCTGGCGCTGTACGCAAACCCTGACCGAGCCGCGGTGGAGATCCCGGTACTCGCCCGTCTGGCCGAGCCCGCCGAGTCCGTGGGCGCACGGGCCGAGCGTCTCTGGCAGCGCCTCGCGCCTGCGGCACGAGACAGGATCCGGGTAGTAGACCTCGTGTCTCTGGTGGGGGGCGGGACTTTTCCGGGTACGGAAATTCCATCGGCGGGCTGGCGCATCGACGCATCGGCCCGGGGTGTCGAGGAGTCCTGCCGGGCGGCCGAGCCTCCACTGATCGGCCGGATCGAAGGTGACGCGTTCATCGTCGACTTCAGGACCCTGAGCCCCGACGAGGACGACGAAGCTGCCGCCGCGTTGATCGGCAGGATCCTGGCTGCTGACTCCACGCCCGGCGGAAGCGCACCCGGGGAAAGCGGCTGATGTACGACGCAGTATTCCTCGACCGGGACGGGACGTTGATCGAGGACCCCGGGTATCTGTCGGATCCGGCGCAGGTCGTCCTGCTTCCCGGTGCCGCCGACGCCGTGCGTGCCCTGAACGAAGCAGGGATTCCCGTGATCCTGGTCACGAATCAGTCGGGAATCGGTCGAGGTTTCTATTCAGAGGGTGACTTCCAGGCCGTTCAGGCCGAACTCGAGCGACAGCTGGCGGCCCACGGAGCGCGGTTGCACGACGTCTACTTCTGTCCCCACGACCCGGACACGGAGGCGTGCGCGTGCCGGAAACCCGGTCCGGCCCTGTTCCGCCTGGCGGCTCGGGAGCATGGGCTTCGCCTGCATCGATGCCTGTTTGTCGGAGACCGGGCGCGGGACGTGGTGCCGGGTGCAGAGCTCGGGGCGAGCGCGATTCTGGTGGCGGGAGCGGACGGAACATATGATGAGACTGCGCCGGTCGGCATTCCCCGACGAGCCGCCCCCCTCGAGGCGATTCGCGAGGCCCTCCGCACGGAGAGACAGTTGAGTCAGCCGTTTCAGGTCGCGGTATTCGTCTCGGGCTCCGGTACGAACCTCCAGGCATTGCTCGACCGGTTTTCGAGCGGAGCCGAAGGTGACGTTCGCGTATCGCGCGTGATTGCCAGCCGCCCGGGAATCGGTGCGATCGCCAGAGCTGAGAGCGCGGGCGTTCCATGGTCGGTGCTGCCGGCGGGCGTGACTCCCGACGGCCTGGCCGAGGCGATGCTCGAGGAGCTGACCCTGGCACGAGCGGACATCGTCGTGCTGGCGGGATTCCTCAAGCTCATACCCGAGGCCGTCGTGCGCGCGTACCGGGGGCGGATCCTGAACATACACCCGGCGCTGCTTCCGGCGTTCGGCGGGGATGGAATGTACGGAAAGAGAGTCCATGAGGCCGTGCTCCGCTCCGGGGCCCGGATCAGTGGTGCGACGGTGCATATCGTGGACGAGGAGTACGACCACGGCGCGATCGTGGCGCAGTGGCCTGTGCCGGTTCTCGAGGGAGACGATGCCGAGAGTCTTGCGGCGCGGATCCTCACGGTCGAGCATCGTCTGCTGCCGGATGTCGTCGAGGCGTTCGCCGCAGGAGACCTGGCTACGGATCCGGCCGGTAGACCCGAGTGGATACGACCCCTTTACGCGACTGAGCGATTCGAGCTCAGTCCGACCATATGATGAGGTAGATCGATGCCCTACGCGCTGCTCAGCGTTTCGGACAAGACGGGGCTCGTCGAGTTCGGGTCCGCACTCGTCGATCGAGGCTGGACGTTGCTGTCGACCGGAGGAACGGCCCGCGTGCTGCGGGAGTCCGAGATTCCGGTCACGCCGATCGCCGAGTTCACGAGGTTTCCCGAGATCCTGTCGGGCCGGGTGAAGACCCTTCATCCCGCCGTTCACGCCGGCTTGCTGGCCCGCCTGTCGGTCGAGGATGACGTACGGGACCTCGAGCGGCACCAGCTTTCGGCGATCGGCCTGGTGGCGGTGAACCTGTATCCGTTTCGTGAGACCGTGGCGCGGCCAGACGCGACGCTGGCGGATGCGCTGGACCAGATCGACATCGGCGGGCCGACCATGTTGCGGGCGGCGGCCAAAAATCACCCGTTCGTGTGGCCGATCTGTGATCCGTTGGACTACGAGGCGGTCGTTACGGCGATCGACACCGACGAGGACGACCCGGAGCTGCGACGGGCGCTCGCGGCGAAGGTGTTTTTTCACACCGCGACGTATGACGCCGCAGTCGCCGGGTTCTTGAAGGGAAATGAGACCTCGCCTGGCTCCGGAGGTCTTCCCGACGAGCTTCTTCTGTCGCTCGTCCGTGTTCAGGAGCTCCGGTACGGGGAAAACCCGGACCAGATGGCGGCGTTCTATCGAATCGCCTCCAGACAGCCGGTCGGAATTCCGGCCCTGCGGCAGCTGCACGGAAAGGCCCTGTCGTACAACAACATTCTCGACCTGGACGGCGCGGTGCTCGCGATCGCCCCGTTCCTCGGGGAAGAGTCTGCCGCATGTGTGATCCTCAAGCACACGACTCCGTGTGGAATCGCGGTGGGACGCTCGGTTGCAGAAGCCTACCGCAAGGCGTTGGCTTGTGATCCGGTGTCCGCCTTCGGGTCGACCGTGATTTTCTCGCAGCCCGTGACGGAGATGGTGGCCGAGGAGCTGTCGAAACTGTTCGTCGAGTGCGTTGTCGCACCGGGGTACGCCGCCGAGGCGCTCCGGATCCTGCAGGAAAAACCGTCGCTCCGGATCCTCGCTCCGATCGAAGGCGGGCGGTTCGGTGCGCTGGCCGGCCACATCGCGCCAGGCCTGGATGCCCGCGGTGTGAATGGCGGTGTGCTGGTCCAGAGTTCCCCGGCGCCGGCGAAACCGGCGGAGCTGAAGCAGTCCGAGGAGGTGCGTGTCGTGACGAAGCGCCAGCCCACGGACGCGGAGTGGGACGATCTCGCCTTTGCCTGGGCAGCGGTTCAGTCGGTGAAGTCGAACGCGATCCTGATCGCCCGGGATGGAGCGAGTATCGGGATCGGTGCCGGGCAGATGAGCAGGGTCGACGCCGTTCAGCTGGCCGAAAAGAAGGCCCGGGATGCGGGGCACACTCTCCAGGCGGTCATCCTCGCGTCGGACGCGTTCTTCCCATTCCGTGATGGGATCGATTCCGCCGCCAGAGCGGGAGTGAGCGCCATTATTCAGCCGGGTGGCTCAAAGCGGGACGACGAGGCGATTGCCGCGGCCGACGAGCACGGCATGACGATGGTGTTTACCGGCCGGCGGACGTTTCGGCACTGAGATCGGCGCCGGATCTCGGCCAGCCCGGGTCTGGCATGGTTTTACCGGGTCTCAGGACCTGGAGGGATCCTCGGGCGAGCGCGCT
>CBDUVN010000063.1:0-11689 GCA_965370685.1 uncultured bacterium
CGGGGTGAGCGATCTCAATCGATTGAGACACGCGGTGACAAAGGCGGTGACAAGCAGGTCCCTCTGGCGCCCGGTTCCGGCCGGGCGCTTTGCTTTGACAGCGTGCAATCGTGGTCTGATCGGTTAGATTAGAACTGGTTCTTCCGGCGAGCCAGGCCGTACCCTCTCCGACGTGACTCTGCCCTTGGCACGGACGATGATCCGGTGAGCCCGGCAGCTAGCCCATGCGACTGTTGCTGGAAAGGACGCTAATGAAGACCGAGAGCATTCTTTCGGATCATGATCATCCGCTGGTCATCGAAACGGCGACGGCGCTATCACACGGACATGAGACAGACCTTCAGCGGCTAGAGGCACTTTTCTACTTCGTTCGCGACCGCATCTTGTTCGGCTTTCCCAGGACGATTGGACAATGGGATCGGGTTAAGGCTTCCAGCGTTATTCAGTGCGGCTTCGGATACTGCACCACCAAGGCTACCCTTCTCGTGGCGCTATGTCGTGCCTCCGGGATAGAGGCGCGAGTACACTACGGATTGATCAACACCGAGATCATGCGAGGCATCTTCCCCCCGTTCGCGTTTCCGTTCCTAGGAGATAGCGGCACACACTCGTGGACCGAAGTGGAGATCGAGGGTGAGTGGATGCCTATCGATTCCTACATTAACGATGAAGAGTTGTATCGAGCGGCACGAGGCCGACTCGAAGAGACGAGCAGGTCGCTTGGATACTCTCTCGCATGCGATGATGGGAGATGCAGCTGTGAGTTCAACTTCGGCGAACGAGGATTCGTGCACATGGGTGCGGTCGTTGAGGACCACGGGGCGTGGGACGATGCATCGCACTACTTCGCAACGGACAAATACACCACGTTCAAAGGCATACAGCGGTTCTTCTATCCGGCAATTGCTGCCATCAGCAATCGCAACATTGGGAACCTCAGAACCTCGGTTCGTGATGCCGCCTGAGCCTCCGGCTGAGGCGTGACAGGAGAGCGACGCCAGCCCAGGAGTCTGCGGTTGAGAGCGCCCGGTTCACGTCGGGCGCTTCGCTTTGATACGTGTCCTGAGAACTGCTCGCACGGCGGCGGGGGGGACGTGCATCCCTCGTCTGATCCATTAGATTGTAGTTAGTTCTTCCGGCGAGCCAAGCCGTACCCCCTTCCGACGTGACCCGCCGTACCTGCAGTAACCGCTACGCCGGAGGTGCATCATGCGCAAACTTATACTTCCACTCCTGATTGGCGCGGTCACAATAGCTTGGTTCTCAGCCGCACATGCACAGGAGCCTTCGCCCTCGAGTTCGGCCCGAATCGGCACGTTCGACTCGCGAGCGATTGCGACGGCGTTCTATCGTTCCGCCGAGTTTCAAGATTCCTTCCGTGACTTGTGGACGGAGCTTGAGGAAGCGAAGGCGTCTGGAGACTGGTGGCGGGTCAAGGAACTGGAGGCTTACGGACCTGCCATGCAGCATCGAATGCACCAGCAGGGGTTCAGTACGGGCTCTGTCGTGGAAATCATGGAGAAGATCAGCGATGCGCTTCCTGAGATCGCCCGGGGAGCGGGCGTGTCAGTCATCGTCTCCAAATGGGAGGTCACCTACGAGAGCTCGGCAGCCGACCTTGTCGATCTAACGCCGCAGCTTGTCGCGCTCTTCGATCCGAGCGAGCAGACACTCATGATCGTCGAGAGTATGAAGACGGTAGCTCCCGTTCCCATGGACCAGCTGCTCGCGCCTGATATCGATGAGGGACGGAAGTTGTCTGTCGCGGAAGCGATTCGCACAGTGATCGATGAGGATGGTGTAGAAGCCGGGGTCGAGCACTATCGGGAGCTTAGGGAAGCGGCGATCGAGCACTACCGGGAACTCAGGGAAGCGGCCTCAAAGGAATACAACTTCGCTGAGTCCGAGTTCAACAATCTCGGATACCAATACCTGGGCGAGGGTGAGACTGAAACCGCCATCGAGATCTTCAAGCTGAACGTCGAAGCGTATCCAGGCGGCTTCAACTCGTACGACAGTTTGGGCGAGGCGTATATGGAAGCAGGTCAGACCGAGCTGGCGATCGAGAACTACGAACGCTCACTGGAGCTCAACCCCGGCAACGACAACGCCCGGCAGATGCTCGAGCGCATGGGTGTCGGTGGTGAAGACGATGGCGAGGGGGCGAGAGAGTAAGGAACGGTCCTCCGGCGGCTGACCATCGCGTTACCTGCGCCCGGGTGTCTCGCCAAGGCTCGAATGCCTGCGGCGGCACGCCGGGCGCTTGGCTTGACGCTCTCTCGACTCCGCCGTGTTAGATTCACCGTGTCCCCTCCGAGAACGGAGTCGCCTCGTGAGCCTGAAGCACATCGGCTGCCTAATCCTGTTCCTCATAGGGTTCGCGGTGTTCGTCGTGCTCCTCCTCGATTCGATATGTGGCGGGTGCGTCATTGACTGGGGTGAAGGCACGGTGGCCACCGCGTCACACTCACTCGGAATGGTTCACGCCGAGCGGAGGTGCATCGGGGTGTGATTACGAAAACGTAGCAAGACCGTAGCAAGCCACTGGACGCCATGACGGTCCGGGCTACAAATTCAGTTCGAAGGCCGGGGCAGGGAATTGGTTCATTCTTCAGGGCGTTTCGGCGGGGAAGTGGCTCGGGCATGTTCCCGGTTGTGACCCACCGACACCCATGAATACGAACTTAAAATCCCCTGGGGCGCTAAGCCCCGTGCGGGTTCGAATCCCGCCCCCGGCATGGAGTTACAAGATAGTGCGGCATTGCCGCTGGGAACGGATCCGGGAATGAGGGCGGCGCGGACTGCCCCCTGATGCGTGTCAGACGGCCTGTGCGACAGCCTCGAGTTCGCGTTCGCGCCTTCGCGCGCGGCCATCCAGCACGTCCTGCCCGGCGGCGAGGATCGCCCCTCTGACGAGGTCGCTTCGGTTCACGCCTTCGGTATTGGCCGCGATCAAGCTGACGGACTCGTGCAGGTCCCTTCGGACGCGCAGCCGGATGTTCTCCTTCAGGGCCCCGCGTGCGAGACGGTTCGTGGAGAGTTTCCCGAGCCGTCGTGCCAGCGCCTCGTTGCTGGTCGCCGCCGCCAGGTAGTAGCGGATGAGAGCCGGCGTGAACTGCTCAGGCCGAACCCGGTAGTGCTCGGCCACGAGCCGGAGCACGTCGTCCAGCTCGCGCGGCACGCGAACGCTCATCACGGTCTCCTTCCGGGCGTCCCGGGCGGCCTTCAACTTTGGCGTCGACTGGGCCGGGATTGTTAGCACCTCGCCTGTTTCTACGTCCACGCCCACTAGGACGTTCGGGACCGTTACGCCGGTCTGTTCGAGCTCGATCGGACGGTACTCATAGACCACCTCGACGCGCCCGCGCTTGGGCGCGAGGGCATATCCCCGGTCTCCTTCTCGCAGAATCTTCACGCTTCTCACTCCGCCCTGTGTACGCTGATGAACGCCGCTGTCTCCTCACCCGTGAGGAAATACGCCTTGATGTACCACACCTCGCGGTCCACCCTGGGCCGGAACGTGTGGACGACGACGGATCGGTCCGCATGATGCGGCGACGCGCGATAGTTCCTGGATGTCGTGCGCAGGACCAGCCGCGCGACTTCCTCCGGCTCGATGTCTCCCACCGCGAGCAGATTCTTCTCAGCCCTGGCGTCACGCGCCTCGTGCAGGTAGTCCCCCGCGCGCAACGCAGCCACGATTGCGATCTTGGCCGCCTTGAATCCCATGCAGCAATTGTACCACGTATGTAGTACAGAGTCAAGGTCGCCGGTTGCAGCCGAAAGGGAAGCAGATCCAGCTCGTCGGATCGTGCCATTCCGACCCGAAAAGTGTCTCAGGGTTGGGAGTCTGGGCCGGAATGGCCTCTCAGAAATGAGAATCGAGCGATCGGGAGTTCGGCCGGTGCGGGAGTCGAAGCCATGCGTGAGACCGGGCCGGACCGGTGGTGGGTGAATCGCCCCAAGCTTGTCGGAGACTACTTGAGATGAGTGCCGATAGTACGGCTTAGTCACCTGTCAATCGTAGCGCGGCTGTTCGGGCTCAACCTGGAGTGCGGACGAATCCTCTTCAGCTTGGGAACGACTTGGGAACGATTGGTGCCAGACAGATACAGACAGCTACAGCTCAGTGCAGATCCCCACCGGCTGATTTCCCGAAATTACAGTCAGATACAGTCAGGTACAGTTGTATACAAATCGGTTGATCAAACTTAAAATCCCCTGGGGCGCTAGCCCCGTGCGGGTGTTCGTGCAGGCTCCGCCCGCACGAATGTCGGCCGCTGGCGCGTCCGACGGCGAATCCCGCCCCCGGCATGGACTGATCGCGCGGTGGTCGCCAGGCCGCCGGCACGGGCGCTGGGACTGCTGAATGAACTCTCAGCGACCGAATCGCGACACGAGTAGTGCTGCTCCCGGCCTGACGGTCAGTCTGTCTCTCAGGTTTCGCGCGCGAGCGTAACGTCTTGACGTACCGCGGGCAAGACTCCAGATTTCTGAATCAGTTTGGCACCTGAGTTCCTGGCCGGGGTCGATCTGTCCCACTGTTTCATGATCCGACCGTAACGGCGAGGCTCGAACCGAAGCTTCAGGCAGCGGTGTTCGAAGCTCAAATGACGGTAAACAAAGATCTTATACGGAAGCAGGGTGGCGGAGATCCGAGTCCAGGCTCGGGGCACGCCTCTTGCCTTCCGATTGCACTGTCGCGCGGCGCCGCGGTCCAACAACGGACCGGTCGGCGCCGCCGGCACGATGAGGTAACACGAAGTACGATAGTACCTTGAGGCCCGGTACCTACGGACCAGGCCGGAGGAGAGCCGGGCCAGGGCCCAGGCGGCTCAGCAGGCCCGAAGCGAGGCGGTCGAAGGACTGCCAGAATCATTAGGAGAGCGCGTATGTTCGCACAGGATGGGACCCACCGGCGGATGCTGGCGGCGGTCCTCGCGTTCGCAGCGCCGGCGTTTCTGCTGACGGCCTGCAACGACGATCCGCTGTTCGAGATTCCACCGGACGCTCCGACGGACGTGGTCGTGGCCGTGCAGGGCAGGACAGCGACGGTGTCATGGACGGTAGGAGCCGGCGCGACTTCACAGGAAGTCCGCGTCTCGCCCGTGGACGTCCAGGAGCAAGACATCGTCCAGACGATCAGCAACAATACCACTAATTCAGCGTTATTCGAGGACCTGGTCGAGGGCTGGGATTACACGGCGACGGTCACTGCGATCAACGCCGGTGCCTCGACTTCCAGCGACGCAGTGCCGTTCACGGTCGCGCCGGCTATCCTCGCGCCGGTTCTCACCACTTTCACTGCGGTCGAAGAGGATCCGACCTCGCTGTTCGTCGAGTGGACGCCGGGCCCGGCCGCCGAGAACTACGCTGTCGGGCTCGTTCCGGACGACGGCGGCGACGCGATCGTGGACACGTTCCCGGCAGCGGCCACGAGCGCCACGTTCAGTCCTGACAACTATCCGGCGCTCGCTGACCAGGACGGCGTCACGTACACGGCTCAGGTATACGCCGTTATCGGTGGCGAGGGGTTCGGCAGCAACACGATGACGTGGCTGCTCGACTACTTCCCGTGGGACGATAATTTCCCGATCAGTCTGCACGAGACTGGCGCGGGCAAGACGACCTACTACGACGCGCCCGACGGCTTCGAACGGTTCACCGAAGTGCCGTACGACCAGCTCGCGTGCATCGGCTGTCACAGCGCGGCGTCGGGCCTGGCCCCGGTCAGCAGTCGCACGTGTAGCCGGTGCCACACGGACGTTACCGATCCAGAACTCCCGGAGTTGGGTGCCGAGGTGAACACCTCGTGGGCGGACGGTGTGTGCAACGGCTGCCACAGCCGGCAGGGGCTCGAGAAGAGTCTCTACAGCGACGTGCACCGTGACGCGGGCTTCGACTGCATGGCCTGTCACACCCTCGAAGACGTGATGGGTGACGGCACGGAGTACCTCAGCCTGCAGGACATCGGCGCGATCGATTCCGAATGCACCGATTGCCACGACTCGTCCACGCACCCGGCCGGCAATCCACACGGCGAAGACCTGGCCTGTGCTACGTGCCATGCCCAGAGCACCGTGACTTGCAACAACTGTCACTTCGAGGCCCAGGTCAACAATACGGGCAAGTTCTTCCTCAAGCCGCCGGCCCATAACTGGATGTGGCTCGGCAACCGGCTGAAGAGGGACGGCTCGGGGGAGACAGAGGTCTATCCCGTTAACTACCAGAGCGTCGCGTATCTGGACGCCACGTACGTAGCGTTCGGTGCCTATACGCCGCACACGATCGGTCCGGCTGCTACGGCCAGAGGATGCAGCGACTGCCACTTCAACATGGGTGGTGCGGGTTCGATCCCGGCGATCGACCAGTACAACGCCGAGGGCATCATCGACGTGGCCAAGTGGAATCCGGCGACTGAGAACCTGGTGTACCCGACCGGCGTGGTGCCGTTGCCGGAGGACTACCTGGAGTCGCTCAAGTTCGATTTCGCGACGACGGATTCCGAAGACGGCGTAGACGCGGTGTGGACCTTCCTCAAGGCGGGCGCGGACACGATTCGGATCCCCCCGCAGTATGTGACTCCGCTCAGCGTGGATCAGATGGGCAAGCTGGGCATGGTCAAGCCGGCACCGTAAGTCGGTTCTGCTGGATCTGAACGCCCTTTCCCCGAGAGGCGGTCCCGGTTACCGGGGCCGCCTCTCGGCGTTGCAGGAGCCGTGGACGGACGGCCTTGCCCACCGCCGACGGACCCTTGCCCGCAGCCGGCGCGTAGGAGAGGATAGAGAGCAGCAGTAAGCCCCCAACGAACCCGGCCCGGCACGACTCGCCGGACTTCCGGAGGAGATCGAAATGGCATACGACATCCGCCGCGTCGACTACTACTACACGACGGTGCAGGACCAGCCCGGGGAGGCATACAGACTGCTCAACCAGCTCGCCGGCCAGGGAGTCAACCTGCTCGCGTTCACGGCGGTCCCGATCGGCCCCACCCGGACGCAGATGGCGCTGTTCCCGGAGGAGGGCTCGAAGCTGGAGGCGGTGGCGCAGGGCGCGGGGATGACGCTCGACGGCCCGCATCGCGCGCTGCTCGTCCATGGAGACGACAAGATGGGTGCGCTGGCGGAGATTCACGCGAAGCTGATGCGCGCGAGGGTGAACGTGTACGCCAGCACCGCGGTCACCGACGGGAAGGGGTGCTTCGGGTACCTGGTTTACGTGCGAGCGGACGAGATCGATCGCGCGACTTCGGCACTCGAGGTCTGACCCCGGCGGGACGAAACGGCCCCGCGGAATCCGCCGAACGGGACAACCTTGCTTGATCCTGTTTTCACGTGATTCCAACGTTGCCGGAATTCAGGGACGTTGGCGATTGAGACCCTTGGTCTCCGTCTTGCTTCGTGATAGATTTCACATGTCTGACCGTGTTCGACCCGATGGAGTCCACGGTCGCATCAGCGCGTGTCGTTCCCCCCCCGATCGCGACCAGCGCACGGTGGCGCCGAGGGTTCGGGCATGGAGGGCGGATGCCAGTCCGCCCGCAGTCCGAAACGCCAGCGGAGAGCGCCCGCTTTCCGGGAGGAGGAAACGATGCCAGAGACCGTCACCGGTGCCCAGACGGGCACGCAGAAGGAAGCCCCAGGAGAAACCCCCATGGCTGACACCCTCACGATCATCGACAACCGGACCGAGAAGGAGTACGAGCTCCCGATCATGTACGGGACGTACCCGGAGTATGGCGCGGCCATCCCGGCCAAGGATCTCAGGAACATCAAGGCGTCCGAAGATGACTTCGGGATGCTGGCCTACGATCCGGGCTTCACCAACACCGCCTCGTGCAAGAGTGCCGTCACGTTCATCGACGGTGAGAAGGGGATCCTGCGCTACCGCGGGTATCCGATCGAGCAGCTGGCGGATAAGAGCAACTACCTCGAGGTGGCGTACCTGACGTTGTTCGGTGAGCTGCCCTCGCAGGTCGAGCTGGATCGCTGGGTGTACGACATCACCCACCACACGTTCCTGCACGAGAACATGAAGGACCTGATGGCCGCCTTCCGGCACGACGCGCACCCGATGGGGATGTTCGTCAGCTCGCTGGCCGCGCTGTCGACGTTCTATCCCGAGGCGCGGAACATCAGCGATCCGGAAGTCCGCCTGAAGCAGATCCAGCGCCTCGTCGCAAAGGTCGCCACGGTCGCGGCGTTCGCGTACCGGCACAGCCGGGGTCTTCCGTACATCTATCCGGACAACGAGTTGAGCTACGCCGGCAATTTCCTCAACATGATGTACAAGACGTCGGAGGCGAAGTACGAGCCGAATCCGATCCTGGAGAAGGTGCTCGACGTCCTGTTCGTCCTGCACGTGGACCACGAGCAGAACTGCAGCGCCAACGCGATGCGCGCCGTGGGCAGCTCGCACTCCGACCCGTATTGCGCACTCTCTGCGGCGGCCGCCGCGCTGTACGGCCCGCTGCACGGTGGAGCGAACGAGATGGTGCTCCGCATGCTGAGGGAGATCGGCAAGATGGAGAACATCCCGGATTACATCCAGCGCGTGAAGGCGGGCGACTTCCGTCTCATGGGCTTCGGACACCGGGTGTACAAGAACTACGATCCGCGTGCCAGGATCCTGCGGGAGCTGGCGCCCGAGGTGTTCAAGGTCACGGGCACGAACCCGATGCTCGACATCGCGATCGAGCTCGAACGGATCGCCCTCGAGGATGACTACTTCGTGAAGCGGAACCTGTATCCGAACGTGGACTTCTACTCGGGGATCATCTACCAGGCGCTCGGGTTCCCGGTCGCCATGTTCCCGGTCCTGTTCGCGATTCCGCGAACGGCCGGCTGGCTGGCCCAATGGCTCGAGATGCTGGAGGACGGCGATCAGAGGATTGCTCGTCCGCGGCAGGTGTACATCGGGTACGACGAACGCGACTACGCGGCGATCGACACTCGGGTCTGAGCCGGCAGCAGTCTCGAACGGGCCCCGGTGCGCTGGCGCGTGCCGGGGCCCACGCTTGACGACACGACCCTACCCGTGAGGAGGGATGGATATGTCGAACGGGGAGAGACGTTCCCGATCGATCCACGCGTCGACCCTCCTCCTGTGGGGTTTCGCGGTCCTTCTCGTGATCGCGGGAATGGCATTCGATGCCCGCGGTTCGCTCACCATTTCCGTGATCTGTTTCCTCGCCGCGTCGGTCGCCCTGGTCGCGCCGCTGGTGACCCGTCGGCGCAGAGAAGCAGGTCGTTCCGAACCAGCCGACCCCTGAATTCCTGACCGCTCCTACGGCCACCCGGCATTCGAGGAGAGCAATTCATGAGCACGCCGCGCAGCATCCTCCGTATCGCAGCCACTATTCCGCTTCTGTTCATGCTCTCGGTCGGCCACCTGATGGCGGACGGCCCGGCCCGAGAATCGGACGAGGCGACCAGGCGGATCTCGTTCTCCACCGGGGAGGTTGAGATACCGGCGTTCGCGCGAAAGTACAGGGTGAGCTGCAATCTGTGCCACATGCCGTTCCCGAAGCTCACGGATTTCGGGAACACGTTCGCCGTGAACGGATTCCAGTTCTCGACCGAGGAGCAGCCGCGCGACACGATCGACACGGGTGATCCGCTGCTGCAGCTCGTGCAGGACATTCCGCTCGCCGTGAGGTTCGACGGGTACGCCCAGGGGATTTCCGATCCGACTGGCGACAAAGTGTCGAACGATCTGGGCTTCCCGTGGGGCGTGAAGCTGCTCACCGGTGGCGTGCTGGCGAAGAACGTCAGCTGGTACATGTACTTCTTCCTCAGCGAGCGAGGAGAGGTCGCCGGACTGGAGGACGCGTATCTGCAGTTCACCGACATGTGGGGCAGCGGAATCGCCCTGATCGTCGGGCAGTTCCAGATTTCCGATCCGCTGTTCAAGCGCGAGCTGCGCCTCGAGTTCGAAGACTACATGCTGTACCGGGTTCGGGTCGGCGACGCGCGAGCCGACCTGACTTACGATCGCGGCCTGATGGGCCTGTGGTCACCGTGGGCGAACGGCGGCTGGGCCGGTGGCATCGTGAACGGGCAGGGCCTCACCGAGGCGCGGGACGTCCGGCAGTACGACCGTGACTCTGGAAAGAATCTGTTCCTCAATTACTCGCACACGTTCGGTGCCCTGCGCGTGGGGGCGTTCGGCTTCTTCGGGGACGAGAAGGCCGAGGGAGTCAGCAATCGGACCTGGACCTTTGGTCCCGATGCAACCCTCGCACTCGGAGATCTGTGGGAAGTAAACGGACAGTACCTCTACCGTACCGACGATGACCCGTTCTTCGGGGCCGAGGGCGCCCCGACCGATACCGAGGTTCACTCGGCGCTGGGAGAGGTCCTGTGGTGGCCGTCGGGCCGGGCGGGGCGCTGGACCCTTTCCGCGCTGTACAACTGGGTGCATTCGGACCAGGCGATCGTGACGCTGCGCGTGGGAGAGGGGACCGAGGAGAACCCGTTCATCTCCACCTACAGCTTCGGTGCCCTGGGGGCGAACTGGCTGTTCTGGAGGAACCTGCGGCTCACGGGAGAGCTGGGCTGGGACTTCGAGCAGGACTACGCGCGGCTCGCGCTGGGGTTCGTGGCGGCGTTCTGAGAGGGAGCCCGACTACTCGCAGAGCCCCTTCTGGGCGACCGAGCGGACGATGTCGGTCGCCGATACGATTCCGACGAGGATGCTGTCGTCCACCACGAGAACCCGATGGATCTGATTCTCCAGCATCAGGCGGGCTGCCTGCTGCACCGGCGTTCCGGATCGCAGGGACCAGACCGACGGCGTCATCGCCTCGCCGACGGTCCGCTCTTCGAGGTGATTCCACTCGGGGCTGTCGGAGGTCTCGATCCGTTCCAGCACGTCGGCGCCGGCACCGTGGTAGAAGTCCGTGAAATAGAACGACGCCGGAGCCTCACCCTCCAGCTCCCTGGAGTCCTCGACCTCGCCCCACTCCGTCTGGTCCGCCCGATGCCGGGGTGAGCCGGGGCTCGTTGACTCGAACTCGAGCAGATCGCTCGACGAGATCACGCCGACCAGGTCCGCTCCAGCGACAACCGGTGCTCCGCTGATGCCCTTGGACGCGAAGATCTCCGCGAGCTCGTGGAGATTCATCTCCGGGCTCACGGTAACCAGGTCCGTGGTCATGATCTCGCGCAGCGTCAACATCTATCGTTCCTCCCCTGGCACGTCCGGTTCATATGCTCTCGAAAATATACACCAACGGGGGGTCCGGGGAGAGGGATCAAAGCTGACCGAGTCCGCCCGAAACAGGCAGCTCGATGCCGGTGACGTACGAACTGGCGTCAGACGCCAGGAAGAGTGCGGCCGCGGCGATCTCATCCGGCCTGCCGAATCGGCCCATCGGGATCTGCCCGCTCATCGCTTCCTGCATTGCATCCACCTCGGCACGAGTCATCCCGATGCGCTCGAATATCGGAGTGTCGGTCATGCCCGGGCTGAGGGCGTTCACTCGGATCCCACGCGGCTGGAGCTCCGCCGCGAAGCTGCGAGCGAGTGAGCGCACGGCCGCTTTGGTCGCCGAATAGACGGACAGGCCGGGGATGCCGGCTGTATTCGCCGTGGAGGTGACGAGGATCACCGAGGCGCCGTCTCTGAGGCAGGGAAGTGCGCGTTGAACGGTGAAGAAGGTACCGCGGAAGTTGACGTCGCTCATCGT
>CBDUVN010000064.1:0-11659 GCA_965370685.1 uncultured bacterium
TCGTCGTTCGCGCTGCGGTACGAGCAGGAGGACGTTCGCAGGATCGGAGAAATGCTCGGCGTCGCGCACGTGCTCGAGGGCAGCGTGCGCAGGGCGGGGGACCGGGTTCGGGTTACGGCGCAGCTGATCGACGCCTCGGATGGGTTCCACGAGTGGTCCGAGACCTACGAGCGGGAGCTCGTGGACGTGTTCGCGATCCAGGACGAGATCTCGGCCGCGATCGCGGAAGCTCTCGAGATAACGATCGCCGGCGGATCAAGTCCGGCGGTCCTGCAGCGCCGGACGGAAGACCTGGAAGCATACGACTACTACCTCCTGGGCAGGCACGCCTGGGCTCAGCGGACGGGCGAAGGGATCGAGGCAGCGCTCAGCCACTTCGAACACGCGATCGAGGCGGACCCTGAGTTCGGCCTCGCATACTCCGGCCTCGCCGACGCCCTGGACGCGTACGCCTATTTCGTCAGCGGCGACTCTCGCGGGGTCGTGGACCGGGCCCGAGCTGCGGCGCTGAAGGCGGTAGAACTCGCTCCCGATCTGGCGGAGGGACATGCGAGCCAGGGACTGATCGCGATGGAGTTCGACTGGACATTCGAGGAGGCTAATCGGGCATTCTCGCTGGCCCGTGACCTGAATCCCGGTTACACACCCGTCTGGCACTGGGCAGCCGACCTGGCAATGATCGTGGGCCACAGCGAACAAGCGGTCGCGCTGGCCCGCAGGGCGGTCGAGCTGGACCCGATGTCGCAGTTGAGCTGGTGGGCGCTCGGCACAGCCCTCGCCATCGACGGCCACATCGAGGAAGCGTTGGTCGCGACGCAGCGAGCGGCCGACCTGGCTCCGGGAGCGGGCGCGATCAACGTGACGAACCTGAGCCTCGCCCTGATTGCGAAGGATTGGACCAGGGCCCGGGGCTTCGCCCCGTATGCCGGCTCGGCGTTACGCCTGCCGAACCCGTTGCGCATGGTCGAGTTCGTTGAGGCCGTCCAGCACCCGACTCCCGCGTCGCTCGCCAATGCGCGGGCGCTGCTGCAGGAGATCGATCGGATCGGCTCGACGACGTCATTCTCTCTCGCCGAATTCCACGCCATGATCGGTGACATCGACATCGCCGTTGCGATCACCGAGAAGTCTTACGAAGCGCGAAGCCCCGAGGTCTTGTGGACTGGCCCGTGGATTGGTCTCGACCCGCTTCGCGGAAATCCTCGGTTCGACGCGATCGTCGAGAAGATCGGGGTGCCTAACGGCGGGTCGGGATACCACCGGAGCCGGCAGTTAGAAGGGAACTGACCACGCCGAACCGAGCCTGGCTGCTGCCCCACATGTCGCGGATCGCACGCGCCGCGGCTCGCACCTTCTACCGGATCCGGGTCGAAGGGGAAACGCCGCCCACATCGGGTCCTGTCCTGTTCGTCGCAAACCATCCGAATTCCCTGGTCGATCCAGTGCTCGTCGCGGCGGCGGCCGACCGGCCGCTTCGATTCCTCGCCAAGGCGCCGCTGTTCGAAGAGCGACTGGTCGGGCCGTTGATGCGGGCGTCCGGGTCGATCCCGGTGTATCGCCGGCAGGACGACCCCGAACTGATGGACCGGAACACGAGTGTGTTTGAGGCCGTGCACGCCGCCCTCACCGACGGAGCGGCGGTCGGGATCTTCCCGGAGGGACTCAGTCACTCAGAGCCGTCGCTCGCCCGGCTCCGGACAGGGGCGGCCCGGATCGCGCTCGGGGCGGCCGACAAGGCGGCTTTGGTCGTGCCGATCATTCCGATCGGAATCGTTCTCCGGCAGAAGGACCGGTTCCGGTCGAAGGCCCTGGTTCTCGTCGGGGCGTCGGTCGCGTGGGCGGACCTGAAGGGTCGTCCAGAGGATGACACCGACGCGGTGCGTGAACTGACGCGTCGGATCGAGGACGCGCTGCGTGACGTGACCGTGAACGTCGAGCAGATCGAGGACCGAGCGGCGATCGACTGCGCGGAGGCCGTCTATTCGGCAGAACTCGGTGCCCATCGAACACAAAGGGAACGTGTCCGGCGGATTCGACAGGCCACCGAGGGTCTGCATGCGTTGCGGAAACGAGATCCGGCGCGAGCTGAGGATCTGGTGGCTCGTTTGCAGCGGTTTGCGAACTCCCTTTCCGTACTTGGACTGTCACCGAGAGGTCTCGAGGCCACCGTGCGACCGAGGGCGGCCGTCGGCTGGTCGACGCGGAATCTCGTTTACTTCCTGATTGGCGCGCCGATCGCCTTCGTCGGGCACGCGCTGTTTTTCGTGCCGTATCAACTGACCGATTGGTTTGCCACGAGGCCCGGAATCCCCACGGACATTCGATCCGCCAGGAAGTTGCTTGGGGGTGGTGTCCTTTATCTGCTCTGGTGTGGCCTGCTCGCGCTTCTGGCCGGATGGCTGTTCGGGATCCCCGCTGGAATCGCTGCTGCCGTCACCCTGCCGCTCGTCGCGCTGATCACCATGGTGGTTCGCGAGCGATGGAAGGACGGAAAGGCGGAGGTTCGGCGCTACTTCATTCTCCGGAAAACGGGGAATGTCCGTGGGCGGCTGCTGGAACGGCGTCGGGAGCTGGCCAGGGAGCTGGAGGAACTGCGGCGGGAGATCTCGGGCGAAGACTGACGCCCGGGCCCGACCGCTTACATGATCATGTTCGTATCGACGAAGGTCATGTCTCGGCCGCCCCGCGCCCGATCGAGTCTTCGATCACCCTTCGATGTGCCTTCCAGTCGGGCTCCTGTCCGGCCCCGCGCTCGTCACACCGTGCGAAAAACGACCGCAATTCATCGACCGACCTGAGCTTCGGTCCCTTCTCGCCCCGGAGCAGGGCCTGTCGTGCCACGTCCCGCAGCCATTCGCTCAAGCTCTTACCCTCCGATCGAGCCTGCTGAGTGAATCGGTCCTTCTCGGACTCATCAACTACGATGTGGATCCTGGTGCTCATCAATTCATCACCGGCGTAAGCTTCCGGTACACATCTGATATACACATACACATAGTCGAGCCACATTTGCAGTCCCAGGAAACCCCACGATGACGAAATGTCCCCGTTTCGTGTGTGCCTTTCGCGACCCTACGCAAAAGTGGGCATGTGGGAATTCTGCGTAGGGTCTTGAAAAGGGGACGGGATTCGAGCAGCTCCGAGTGCCAACGACGGCTTCCGTTCGTCATACCGCACGTCATACCAGTCCTAATACCACTCGTAATACCACCCGTCTGAAGCCCGTCGCGCTTGCCCAATCGTCCCCTTCCTGCCGATCTTGGCGCCCATGTCCGAGACTTCCACATACCAGCGATTCTTCGCCGAGCTCAAGCGGCGGAAGGTGTTCCAGGTGGCTGCCGTGTACGGGGCCGGAATGTTCGGCGTGCTGCAGGGTGCCGACGTACTGGTTCAAGCCCTCCATCTTCCTGAATCACTGGTCACGGTCGTGGCCTTGCTCGGGCTGTTCGGTTTCCCTGTGGCGCTGTTCGTCGCCTGGGTGTTCGAGCGTTCGCCGGACGGGCTGATCCGCACCGGGGACGCGGCGCCTGGTGAGCTGACGCAGATCATCTCCGCGCCTCCGGCCGGGCGTTGGCCAGTCGGCCTCGCGGCGGCGACCGGAACGGCGCTGTTTCTCGTCGGGAGCTGGCTGGTGCTGGGTCGGCCGGCGGCAGATTCGGCGGGCCAGGCATCCTCGGCAGCAGAACCCGGAGCTGCTGCTTCCGCGGCCGGGACTGCTGCGGGCGGGACACCTGCGGGCGGAGCTCCCAAGGCGGCTTCCGACCTGTCGATCGCCGTACTCCCGTTCGAGGATATGAGCGAGGAAGGGGACAAGGAGTATTTCTCGGATGGTCTGTCCGAAGAGCTGATCGACGCGCTGGTCCGGGTCGCGGACCTGAAGGTGGCGGCGCGCACTTCGTCGTTCGCGTTCAAGGACACGAACGCGGACATCAGGACGATCGCCGATTCGCTGGGCGTGGCGAACGTGCTGGAGGGCAGCGTACGCGCTTCGGGAGACCGGTTGCGCATCACGGCCCAGCTGATCCAGGCGTCCGACGGCTTCCACCTGTGGAGCGAGTCGTACGACCGGGAGCTCACGGACGTGTTCGAGGTGCAGGAGGAGATCGCCGACGCGATCGTCACCGCGCTGCTCGGCACGCTCGGCCTCGAGCACGGCACCGATCTCAGTGTGGCCCGAACAGACATCAGGGCGTACGAGCAGTACCTGCTGGGCCGCGCGTACGTCAGCCAGAGGGGCCAGGCATTGCACCGGGCGGAGGAGCACTTCCGGGCGGCGCTGACGATCGACTCGATGTACGCACCGGCCTGGGGCGGACTGGCCGAGGTCTACGCCCTGTATCCGTACTATGCGGAGGTGGATGTCGAGGAGTCCCTCTCTTCGTCAGAGGAGGCGGCCCGGCGCGCGCTGGCGCTGGATCCGAACTCCGCGAACGCCCACGTCGCCCTGGGAAGCGTGCTGCGAGAGAGGCGCCAGTGGGCGGAGGCGGAACGGGAGTTGGTGCGGGCGGTGGAACTGGCCCCGGAGAGCTCGGAAGCGCACGGGGAGTTGTCGCAGTACTTGCTGGCCGTCGGGGACCTCGAGGGGGCCGTCGAGGCGGCCCGGCGCGCGCTGGCGTTGGATCCGCTGTCGAACCACAAGCTCGGCGTGGCGGGCCTGTACGAGCTCGCCGCACGCCACGAGGACGAGGCGGTCGAAAAGCTGTGGCGCGTGCGCGGCTTCCCGATTGCCTCGATCGCTCTCACCCAGTACCTGGCCTACGAGGGACGGTTCGAGGAGGCGGAGCGCGCGGCGCGCATCGATCCGTCGGTGGAGGACGTGCAGACCACCCTGGTTGCGGCCGCCCGCGCTCGGCCCGGCACCGAGGAGAGACAGCGCGGAATCGACCTCGTTGGAGAAGATGCCCGTCTTCCGATGGCGCAGGGTGGAGGCGCGCTGCAGCCCATGTGGCTCGTGATCCTCGGTGAGGAGGAGCAGGCGCTCGACCAGCTCGAAGAGCTATTCGACGGGCCCGCAATCGGGCTGGATGTGATCGGGCTGCCCATGTACGATCCCATCCGGGACGATCCCCGGTTCCAGGCAATCATGGATGGACTGAACCTGCCGGATTAGGAATCCGGGGCGGACCACGCGTCGCGCTTGCCCTTCCGGTCCATCTCTGCCGATCTTGGGCGCCATGCCCGAAGCTCCAGCACTTCAGCGGTTCTTTGCCGAGATGAAGCGGCGGCGCGTGTTTCGCGTTGCGGCGCTGTACGGCGCAGCATCGTTCGCCGTGCTGCAGGCCGTGGACATCATGGCAGAAGGCCTGGCACTGCCCGAGTCCGTTCTCCGCATCGTGACTATCCTCGTTCTCGTTGGATTCCCGGTCGCCCTGGTTGCTGCGTGGCTGTATGAGCGCCGACCCGGCGGCGGTCTCGTTCTCACGGAAGCGGCCGACTCGCAAGAAATCGGGGAGATCGTGGAGGGATCGGCGGCCAGTCGGTGGTTGCCGGGGATACTCGCGCTCGCCGGCGTCGTGCTGTTCGGGCTCGGCGCCTGGTTCGTCGGGGGGCGGATTCTCGCGGGAGACTCAGGCTCGTCACCGTCTGCTGCCGGACCCGCGCCGGCGACCCCCGTTTCCGCTGGAGACGCCGGCGACCCCGCCGCTGCATTGACTTCGGCCGGTACGGTAGTCGCCGTCGTGCCGTTCGGTGTCCAGGGCAGCGATGAAATTACGTACCTCGGCAACGGGTTGGTGAATCTTCTGTCGACGAAACTCGACGGGGCGGGCGATCTGCGCACCCTGGATCCGCATACGATCATTCAGACCGTGGAACGTGACGGCCTCGACCCCGGCTCGTCCGACACGGGCCGGCGAATCGCAAGCGGGTTCGGTGCCAGTCACTTCATCGTCGGAGACGTGTTCGAGGCCGGCGGCAGAATTCAGATCACCGCGTCCCTGTACGAGAGCGATGAGCGTGACGCGGTCGTCGTGGCCAGTGTCGAGGGGGTCGAGGAAGAGATGTTCCGCATGGTCGATGACCTGACGGCGCAACTCGTCTCCGGCTTCGCCTCCGGCCCGGGCTACCGGATGCGGCGGACAGCGGCCATCACTACGGAGAGCCTTCCGGCCCTCAAGGCGTTCATCGAAGGGGAGCAGCAGTTCCGCCGAGCGCAGTTGGACTCGGCCGAGATGAGCTTCCAGAGGGCGATTGCCGAGGACAGCACGTTCGGGCTCGCCTACTACCGGCTCAGCGTGGTCTCTGACTGGCTGCTCAAGCACATCCAGTCGATCGAGTCCGCCGAGAAGGCCGCGCAGCATGTCGATCGGCTGCCGGAGCGCGATCGTCGCATGCTCGAGGTGTACCTGACCCGCATGCGGGGCGACAATCTCGGGGCGGCCCGGGGCTATCAATCGCTGCTCAGCGTGTATCCGGACGAGATGGAGGCGTGGCTCGACCTCTCCGAGGTGCAGTTCCATACGTATCCGTTGTACGGGCGGTCGGCGACCGAGGCCCGTCCTGCCATCGAGCACATTCTCGCGCTCGATCCAGAGCACGCGAGCGCCTTGATCCACATGGCGCGTCTCGACCTGTACGAAAACCGGTGGGAACGCGCCGGAGAGGCGGCCGAACGGCTCCTGGTCCAGGGGCCGGGCCCGAGCCGGGCCGCGGAGATCGAGGTCCTCGTGGCGGCGGCTGCACGAGACCCGGATGTCATCGGACAGATCACTGCCCGGATGGACCGCGAGCCGGAAGGCGCGGTGGGAATCGCGGCGTACTCCGCCGGATTCAGCCGGGAGTGGGAGCTGTCCGAGGCGGTCGCCCGGTCGATGGTCGGGCCGCATCGCAGCGAGGAATCGAGGCGGGTAGGGGGCGGGTACCTGTCGAACCTGGCGGCGACCAGGGGCCAATGGGAAAAGGTCGGTCAGTACGTGGCGGAAATTGCCCGGCACAGTCCGCTGTGGGCACTGGAGCAGGAGGCGATCCTGGCACTTACCCCGCACGCTCCCGTTACCGAGGCGCACCTGGAGGCTCTCGCGACGCGTGTTCGGGCGCTCGACCCGGCCTCGGTCGAGACCAGCAGTAATCCGAACGTTCTGTTCACGGCGCACGACGAGATACAGCCGGCCTTGCGCGCCTATCTCCTTGGTCGTCTCGTGGCACGCCTGGGCGACGTGGACCAGGCTCTGGCGATGGCGGACAGCCTGGACGCGATGCCGATGCCTGTAACCGCGGGGTCGCTGGCACCCGACCTGGCCCTCGGAATCCGGGCAGCGGTTCATGCCGACGCCGGACGGTACGAGGAGGCGCTGGCGGAACTGGAATCGATGGAGAACGCGGTCTGGTATCCGGTGACGGCCGGATCCACGATCTGGACCCGCTCGCACGAGCGATATCTGAGAGGCGCAGTGTTGATGAATCTGAATCGTCTCGACGAGGCCGAGCGCTGGCTCGAGAGCGTGGGGCGAGTCGGCCCCGGCGAGGTGCAGTTCTACGGACCCGCCCGGCTGCTGCTGGCGGAGATCGCTGAACTGCGGGGTGACACGGTTGGCGCCGCTGAGCTGAGGACCGAGCTCGAAGCCCTGTGGGCGGATGCGGATCCGGGAGTGCGCGAACAGTCTACTCCCTGAACATTCCCGGCAGTGGCCGATCCGGCAGGTCACCTTGCCAGAAACGCCCGGTCGCGTCGATCTTCGGGTCCTATGTCCCAGACTCCCGGCTATCAGCGCTTTTTCGCCGAGCTCAAACGGCGCCATGTCTTCCGCATCGCGGCGGTGTACGGCGGCGTAGGATTTGTCGTCGTGCAGGCGGCCGACGTATTCGTCCCGGCCCTGCATCTTCCTCCGTGGATTCTGAGCGCGGTCGCCGTCCTCGTCGTGCTCGGGTTTCCGATCGCGGTCCTCATCGCCTGGGCGTTCGAACTTACACCCGATGGGCTCAAGAAGACGGAAGACGCCACCGCCGGAGAGATCGAAGCGATCGTTGCGCAGCCGGCCGGCCGGCGGTGGCCGATCGGACTGGCGGCGCTTACCGGCCTGATCCTGATCGGGCTCAGCGGTTGGTGGCTCGCCACGGGCCGGATTCGCGGTACGGGCACCTACGACTCGATCGCGGTCCTGCCGTTCGTCAACCTGAGTGACAACGCAGAGCTCGAGTACTTCAGCGACGGTCTGTCCGAAGAACTGCTCAACGCACTGGCCGGAGTCGAGGATCTGCGGGTCGCGGCGCGCACGTCATCCTTCGCGTTCAAGGGCACGAACGTGGATATCCGGACGATCGCGGATTCTCTCGGCGTGGCCACCGTGCTCGAGGGAAGCGTGCGCCGGTCGGGAGACCAGGTGCGGATCACGGTCCAGCTGATCGACGCCGAGCACGGCTTCCACCTGTGGTCGAACGAGTACGACAGGGGACTGGACGATGTGTTCGCGACGCAGGACGAGATCGCCAGCGCGGTCACGGCGGCGCTGATTCCGCGGCTGAAGGCCGAGGACGCCCCGGCCACGCACGGGGGCACGAAGGACGTCGTGGCCTACGACGAGTACCTGAAGGGTCGCGAAAAGTGGCGGTCGAGGGACGTGGATGCGCTGAGGGAGGCCGTCGAACATTTCCGGACGGCGGTAGACCTGGATCCCGACTTCGCCCTGGCATGGAGCGGTCTTGCGGACGCGATCGATGCGCTCGTGTGGCGGGACATCGAGTCCGCGGGACTCCTCCGGGAGGGTCGGCTCGCCGCGCTCCGGGCCCTCACACTGGACCCCGAGATGGCCGAGGGATGGGTGTCGGCCGGCGTCCTCGCGGCGGAGTTCGATAACGACCACGACGTCGGAGAGCAGGCGCTGCGACGGGCACTGTCGCTGCGGCCTTCGTACGCCAACGCGAACCAGCAGCTCTCGGGACTGCTGACCAACTTGGGTCGGCTGAACGAGGGGAGGCCGTTCATCGAAAAGGCGATCGAGCTGGATCCGCTGTCTCGGTTATTTCACGTGCTCTACGGAGACAACCTGCTCGTGGATGGAGAGGTGGATCGCGCCCGCGCGGAGTACGAACTGACGGAAGAGCTGGGACGAGACGGATCGGGGTACCGAAAGCTGGTCGCGTATGCCCGGCAGCTGGGGCTGACCGCCGGTGAGGCGGCCGACTTCGCCGAACAGATGGCCTTCCGAATGCATCTGCCGGATCCCGCCGACTGGCGGATCGTGGGAGAAGCGATCGTTACCGGTGTCGGGACCCATGAGGCACTGGCGGTGCTCGAGCGCCCGCAGGGCCTGTCGTCGAGAGACATGTTCGGAATGCGGCTCGGCCTCGGCTGGCACGAGGAGGCGATCGAGCATCTCCAGCAGATGCGGCGAGCCGGCGCAGGGGATCTGTGGAGAATCGGCGTGTTTCCGGAATACGATCCGCTCCGCGACGATCCGCGATTCATCGAGATCGTTAAGGATCTAGGGATTCCCAACGGCTGGGATCCGGTCACGCAGACGGCGATCTGGCCCTGAGACCAGACCGCCGGTCCAGCTAATTCAGGGCTGCGTTCAGCGCCTTCCGCCGCGCCGCGACCCGAGACGGGAATTCCGCGTCTTTGTCGCTGAATGAGAAGCGCCTTCCGGGGAGGAACCGTTCGCGGCACCATTCCCGTTCCTGCCACGACCGTTCGTATTCTTCCCGCGACCGTTCCCATTCGACCCGCCATTCGAGCTCGGCGCGTGACCATTCCCGTTCGCCTTCTGGCCCCACGACACGGCGCCGTGGTCGAAGCCGGGCACACGCACTCTCGGGAGCTTCCGGCGGATCACCCGCTCGATGTTCCGCAGGTCGGCCTCCTCCTGCAGTGACACGAAGGTGAACGCGCTACCCGTCGCATCCATCCGTCCGGTCCGGCCGATGCGGTGGATATAATCTTCCGGTGCGCCGGGAACGTCGTAATTCACGACGTGGCCGAGCGCCTCCACGTCGATGCCGCGTGACGCGACGTCGGTAGCCACGAGCACCTTGATCCGGCCCTTCTTGAACCCGGTGAGCGCGGCGGTCCGCTGGCCCTGGCTTCGTCCGCCATGGATACGTTCCGCGTTGATGCCTCCCCTGGAGAGCTGCTTGGCGACGCGGTCCGCGCGCCGCTTGGTGCGCGTGAATACGAGTGCGTCGCTCACCTCTCCGCTCTTGAGCAGATCCAGCAACAGGGCCGTCTTCCGATGCTGCTCGACCGGGTAGATCGACTGCTCGACTGCCTCGGCCAGCGTTCCGGTCCGGGCCAGTTCGACGTTGACCGGGTCGCGCATCAGCCCTCCGGCGAGCCGGGCGATGTCGCGGGAGATCGTGGCGCTGAACAGGAGCGTCTGCCGGCGGGCCGGCAGCTGAGACAGGATTCGGCGAATGTCCGGCAGGAAGCCCATGTCGAGCATCCGGTCGGCTTCGTCGAGCACCAGGTGCTCTACTCTGTCGAGGTTCGCGTAGGGACGGCTCAGGTGATCGAGCAGCCGGCCCGGTGTCGCGACCACGACGTCTACCCCGCGGCGGAGCGCCTTCTCCTGCGGTCCCATCTTTACGCCGCCGAAGATCGCGGCGACTCGGATCGGCGTATATCGCGCCAGGTCCTGGAGGTCGGCGGCTACCTGCGCCGCGAGCTCGCGTGTGGGTGTGACGACGAGTGCACGCGTGGTGCCCCTCGGCTGGTCCATGATCTGATGAAGTATGGGCAGAAGGAAGGCGGCGGTCTTGCCGCTTCCCGTCTGCGCGCAGGCAAGCAGATCGCGTCCGGCCATGGCCGGAGGGATCGCCTGCGTCTGGATTGGCGTCGGCTTCTCGAAGCCGAGCGCATTGATGCCCCGGAGAAGGTCCGGGTGAAGCTGTGTTGATTCGAACGACACGTAATAATTCCTTGCTGAACAGATGTCTGCTCCGGGGCGTCCTCGTGACGGCCCGCGAGCGTATTTGGCCTGGCGTTCAGTGAGATACTGAAGGAAGCAGTCGGAAGGTACGAAGCTTCGAAGAGAATCCCGTTTTCGGCAGATCCGACACGATGGTAACAGGTTAGGGCTCAAAAGAGAAGGGCAGTGCCAGCGGGGTGCGCTCGCGACGCCGCGTCCGGGACTCTCACCCACAGGTTGACACGAAACCAATTTCTGCCATCCATTGGCCGTATGGCCACGCGCCGGACCTGCACCGGAGGTGGCCGAACCGAGGCTGTGTCCCGTCCATAACGGAGGTCAGAACATGCGTACAATTCGTTCGGTGTCCCTTGCTGGAATCCTCGCCGCGGTCCTGCTTGTCGTGCCCCAGGTGGCGCACGGCCAGGACGCCAAAGCCGAAGTAAAAAAGGCTGTCGAGGCGTACGCGACAGCGTTCAGCACAAATGACGTTGCCGCGATCGCAGCTGCCTATACTGATGACGCCGTCGTCATGTCTCCCGGAGCGGAGTTCGCGGAGGGACGCGCGGAGATCGACGCGATGTTCGCGGACACAAATCCTACCGGTATGACGCTGGACCTGAAGATCAAGGACCTGACCATGGCCGGAGATCTCATGATGGATACCGGGGGCTGGTCGATGACGGGCCCCGATGGAGCACACCTGGACCATGGGAAGTACCTGGCGGTGTGGAGGAAGACCGACCACGGCTGGAAGATGGTGCGCGACATCTGGAACAGCAGCATGACTCCGTAACCTGCATGACGTAGTAGCCTGA
>CBDUVN010000065.1:0-11550 GCA_965370685.1 uncultured bacterium
GTGTGGCTTCGTTCGCTCAAACTTCTGCTTCGCCATCTCGACAAAACTCCTGTCTCAGCGTGGCGCCCGGCGCCACGACGCTCCATCCATGTTTCGGCCAAGCGGGTGAACCGGATGGTGGGGGGAGGACTCGAACCTCCGTAGGCATACGCCGGCAGATTTACAGTCTGCTCCGTTTGGCCGCTTCGGTACCCCACCCGAATCTTGTACGGCCCCCGCCGCATCCGGCGTGGGCCGCTTGGACAAGTCACACTCCCGCGCCGCCGCGTTACACCCGGGGGGTCAGGAGCGTCCCGTCGCTGGAGCTGGCGGTGGGACTCGAACCCACAACCTTCGGATTACAAATCCGATGCTCTCTCCAGTTGAGCTACGCCAGCCGAAATCAGATCGCTAACATATCGGCGTGATTCAGGCACGTCAACTACCTTCCACAACGGTTACGAAGGAGGCAAAAAGCGTCACTCGGAGTCGCCTGCGAGACGCCACCTCGGCCCCGCGGGGGTATCCTCGATCGAGACCCCACGCTCCAGTAATTCGTCCCGGATTCTGTCCGCCAGCGCGAAATCCCTCTGTTTCCGTGCTTCCGCCCGGGACGCCAGTCGCTCCTCGACCCAGGACGCGAGGTCGCCGTCCGCCGTCCTCTCCTCCGTCGCACGAAGTGTCAGCACGCCGAACACCCGATCGAAGTCGGCGAGCGCCGGCCGTACTTCACTCGCGATCCTGGCTGCATCGGCTGCCGAGTCTGCCGCCGCATCCAGCATGGAATTGCCTTCTCGAACGAGGTCGAACGTGGCCGCCAGTGCGTCCGCTACGTTCAGGTCGTCGTCCAGCGCCGCCTCGAAGGATTCCCGCCACGATCCGGCGAGGCGACGAGCTTCGGCAGCCCCGGCCTCCCCGGACGCGTCCGTCGGTCCGATCGGGCTCTCGGTCTCCGCGTCGCGCAGGCGCCGGTCGAATTCATACAGGCGGTCGACAGCCTTAGACGCACGATCCAGCCCGTCGAGCGTGAAGTTGAGTTGTTGCCGATGATGAGCACTGAGCAGGAGAAACCGGATCGAGGACGGCCGATGGCCCTGCGCGGTCAGTGACGGAATCGTATGGAAGTTGCCCAGGGACTTCGACATCTTCGCACCATCGACGAGCAGGTGCGCGGCATGCAGCCAGAAGCGGGCGAACGGCTTGCCCGTGGCCGCCTCGGACTGCGCCATCTCGTTGACATGGTGCGGGAAAATATTGTCCACCCCACCGGTGTGGATGTCGAATGTCTCGCCGAGATACTGCATCGCCATCGCCGAGCATTCGAGATGCCACCCGGGTCGCCCCGGGCCCCAGGGCGAGTCCCAGATCGCGACATCCGACTCGGAGACACGCTCGCCTCCCTTCCACAGCACGAAGTCCCGGGGATCGTCCTTCGAGTATTCCTCGTCCCCCTCGACACGCGAGCCCGCCTGGAGGCTTTCCGGGTCCAGATCGATCAGGCGGCCGTATCCGGGAAACCGATCGATCGCGAAGTACACGGATCCGTCCCGAACATATGCGTAGCCCTCGGATTCGAGCCTCTGGACGAGCTCGATCATTCTGGCGACGTGCTCCGTCGCACGCGGCATGAACTCCACTTCCTCCAGACCGAGAGTGCGCCAATCCTCGAAAAACGCGGCCTCGACCGGATCCGTGACCTGTTCGAGTGACTCTCCGCGCTCCACGGCAGCGCTAATGGTCCGGTCATCCACGTCCGTGATGTTCATCACCTGGATGACGCGCCACCCCTTCCACTCGAGATAGCGGCGCAGGAGGTCTTCCCAGACGAACGATCGGAAGTTCCCAATGTGCGCCCGATCGTACACGGTCGGACCGCACGTGTACATGCGCACCGTTTCCGGCTCGAGGGGCACGAATTCCTCGACTTGCCGACCGAGCGTGTTATAGAACCGGGGCGACATGCTTGTCAGCTCTCCGCAGGCGGCGGTTCATCGGATGAAACCGGCCCTACGGACGGCTCGGATTCGCCTTCCGGCGGCGCCGCCTGTTCCACCGGGACGATCTCTTCGAGTTCCGCGTCGGGAAACTGCAGTTCATGCCAGGAGCGGTATGCCTCGACCGCTTCCGGGTGGGATTCGGCCCATTCTTCGGCACAGGCTCCGATCTGTCGGTCACCGGTATCGACGATCAGCGCCGGCAGGTGACCGTCGAGGCGTGCGAACGCCAGGGCATCCAGGGGACCGAACGATGGCCCTCCGAACAGAGTCCGGGCCACGATCCACCCATCGATGAACGACGAGACGGCAGAGGTTTCCCACTCCACGATCGAGTCGCACGCAGCATCCGGGTCACGGCTCCGCACGTTGCGCATGCGTATCACCGAGTAGCTCGCAAAGGCTCGGTCCGCCTCGCGCAGGTTGCCGGGCGTGATGACTTCGACGATCGAATCATTGCGGACCTCGATCGCGTTCCACGGCCAGGCGGGCTCGGGCTCCGCCTCCGTCGCACCGTCTCCGTATCCGATCGCGTACAGCACGCGCGGGTCCTCCTCGAGGTCCCGGCGCAGCGCGCGTGTCGAATCGAGCATCTCGCGCACCATTCCGGTATCCAGAATGATGGTGTCCCCGGCGGGCGAGACGACACTGTACTGGGCCGGCAGGGAACCCGAAACGAGGAGACACGCAGCCCCTGCCAGAGCTGCAGCACGACGGGCTCCCTGGCGGAGAGACCGAATCTTGATGATGCGGGGTTCAAATTGGTCGAGCAGCATCTGATCTCGTTGAGTTGGTCGAATCTGCCCGCGAATCGGCCTTCGGCCCGGGACAGGATAGAACACCGGGCGGCCCCGCGCGATCCGGCGCGAGGCCGATCAGCTCACTCGACCGTAACGCTCTTGGCGAGGTTCCTCGGCATGTCCACGTCACACCCCCTGATCAGGGCGATGTGATACGCCAGGAGCTGCAGCGGGATCACAGTCAGCAGCGGCTGCAACGGATCGATCGTAGACGGCACCGCGATCACATGATCGACTTTCCCGTCCAGCTCGTGGTTCCCCTCGGTGACGATGGCGATCACGCGCCCACCGCGAGCTTTCACCTCTTCGATGTTACTCGCGATCTTCGGATACACCGAGTCGCTCGGGGCGATGAACACCACGGGCATGTTCTCGTCAATCAGCGCGATCGGCCCATGCTTCATCTCCGCCGCGGGATAACCCTCGGCATGCACATAGCTGATTTCCTTGAGCTTCAGAGCGCCTTCCAGTGCAATCGGAAAATTGTAGCCACGTCCGAGGTAGAGGGCGTTCGCGTGGCGATGATACTCGTCGGCGATTTGCGCGATCTCGGAATCAAGCTCCAGTGCCCGCTCTACGGCGGCAGGAATACCCTGCAACGCCGCGACCATATTCCGTCCATCGAGCAGGGTCATTCCTCGCTTGCGGGCCAGCAGAAGCGTGAACAGCGCCAGAACCGTGAGCTGACCGGTGAACGCTTTGGTCGACGCCACGCCGATCTCGGGCCCTGAGTGAATGTACACACCGCCGTCCGACTCGCGGGCGATCGACGAGCCGACGACGTTCACGATTCCCATCACGGGCGCGCCCTGGCTCTTCGCCTCCCGCATCGCGGCGAGCGTGTCTGCCGTTTCTCCCGATTGGGAGATGGCGATCACCAGCGTGTTCTCGGTCACGATCGGTCGCCGGTACCGGAATTCAGAAGCGTACTCGACCTCGACGGGAATCCGGGCGATGTCCTCCAGCATGTATTCCCCGACCAGCGCCGCGTGCCAGCTGGTCCCGCATGCCAGGAACACGATTCGTTCGACTCGATCGAGGACTTCGTCGAGGTGGCGCAGTCCGCCGAGCCGCGCGCTTCCGTCATCCTCCAGCAGCCGCCCCCGCATCGCGTCCCGGATCGTCGCGGGCTGCTCGAAGATTTCCTTGAGCATGAAGTGATCGAACCCGCCCTTCTCGATCCGCTCGAGGTCCCAATCGATGTGTCGGGCTTCCCGCTCGATCCGATTCAGGTTCCCGGTCGGACCATACTCCGACAGCGAGTGAATCTCGTATCCATCCCGTCGCAAGACGGCCAGTTCTCCATCGCCGAGGTAGACCACCTGTCGCGTGCGCTCGAGAACCGCTGCCACGTCCGAGGCCACCAACATCTCTCCTTTTCCGTCCTCACCAACACCAATGAGCAGAGGAGAACCCCGGCGGGCGACGACGATCTTGTCCGGATCCCGACGATCGATGACCGCGATCCCGAATGCCCCCTCGACCCGTGTGAGCGCGGATGCGACGGCGTGCTCCAGGTTCCCTTCGAACACCTCGTCGATGAGATGGCACAGCACCTCGGTGTCGGTATCGGTATGGAATTCGTGGCCCAGCTCGCCGAGCTTCTCCCGCAGAATCTCGTAGTTTTCGATGATCCCGTTGTGAACCAGCGCGACATCTCCGCTTGCCGCGGAGTGAGGGTGTGCGTTTACCGTCGTCGGCGCACCGTGCGTAGCCCACCGTGTATGCCCGATCCCGCAGCTGCCCCGCAACGGATCGCTCTCCAGGTGCTGCTCGAGCACGGCGAGCTTGCCGGCGGCCTTGCGGATTTCGATCCTTCCGTCCCGCTGCACTGCGATTCCAGCCGAATCGTAACCGCGGTACTCCAACCGCCTGAGTCCCTCCAGGAGAATCGGCTGAACCTCACTTGCCCCGATGTATCCGACGATTCCGCACATCTATCTGATTCCCCTCGCGACCCTGTTCATTCCGATTCCAGCGCATCCACGTGTGAGCCGGCCCAATCCGCCAGTTCCACCGCCCGGGACGCCTGTGGCGCCTCTGCGATGATACGCAGGATCGGTTCCGTTCCAGACGCCCTGACGTGAACCCACTCCCGCGCCTCCGGCCAGACGATCCGCAGTCCGTCCGCATGGTCGAATTCCGCGCCGGTCCCGGACTCCCGTTCGAGAGCGGCGAAAGCCTGTTCCGCCCCGCCCGCCGGGCGCGCCGTCTTGCGTTTGACCATCGAATACCGCGTTCTACTGCCTAAATGCTCCCGGGGTCCGACCTGTCGTGTCGCGAGATGGCTGAGCACGAGTGCAGCCGCCAGGGGCGCATCCCTGGTGAGATTGAGGTCCGGAAGCATGACGCCGCCGTTCCCTTCCCCACCGATCACGGCCCCGGTCTCGGCCATCCTCTCCGCCACCCTGGCCTCTCCCACCGGGCTGCGGAAGAACGGAACACCTGCGGTTGCCGCCACGTCCTCGATGGACTGGCTGGACGAAAGATTCGTCACCACGGGCCCCGGGCGCCGGCCCAGCACGTACTCGACCGCGAGCGCCAGCGTCCAGTCCTCGCCGATCGGCGTCCCCGATTCGTCTACGATCGCCAGCCTGTCCGAGTCTGGATCAACCGCGAAACCGACCGGGGATTTCGTTGTTCGGACCAGCTCTCCGAGCTGTTCCAGGTTCTCCGGCGTCGGCTCGGGATTGCGCGGGAATTCACCATCGGGTTCGAGTCCGATTCCCTCCACCCGGCACCCCAGTCGGCGCAGAAGCTCAGGAATCACAACGCCCCCCGCACCGTGCACGCAGTCGAGCGCGACGACAGGGCCCCACTTCCGAATCGCCTCGACGTCGACGAGGTCGAGGCCGAGGATCCGCTCGATGTGGTGCTCGACCACACCCGATCGCTCTCCTCGAGATCCGAGGCGATCCCATCCGGCCAGTTTCGGCCCCTGCTCGAACAGCGACTGGATCTCTTCCCCATCGGCCGGCCTGACGAATCGTCCATCGGCGGAAGCGAGTTTCAGCCCGTTCCATTCGACGGGATTGTGGGATGCCGTGACGATCAATCCACCGATCGCGTCCGGATCATCCCGTACAGCGAGGAGGTGGGTAGGCGTGGGCGCGATTCCGGTCATCCGGACGTCCACTCCCGCGGCGCAGAGTCCCGCTGCAACGGCATCGGCCAGGAGTGGACCGGAAGTCCGGGAATCGCGGCCAACCAGCACGTAGCGACCCGTGACCCCACCACTCCCGGCCCGATCGCGCAGAAACGCGCCGAACGCGGTACCGTAACGGCTGGTGATCTCCGGTGTCATCGTATGTCCGACGATGCCCCGGATTCCAGACGCGGAAATGATCAGCGGATGCGTGACCGCCACCTCCCCCTCCATTCAGATAGTCGCGCGCCCGGGCTTCGGCAGGGCCGGAACCCGGCGACGTCATCTCGAGCCGGATGTCAGGCCGGCACCATGAAGGTAGCCCGGGGAGGCAGGGTGCGGCATAGGTCTTTGGTCCAACTTCCGCTGCGCAGGCAAGGATTCCGCGTTTCAGGCCCGTACACGAAGCCGGAGGGCCCTGCGACGCACCTCCCTTACCGAGAGAGTAAGACAGGCAAAACCGGGCGCCCAACGGACTGGACGACCCGCGAGCACCGCGGCGTCCTGCGACCCCAGCTTGAGCGACGTGACGACCACGCCGATGGAGTGAGAGGGCTTGAACCGCAGCACGAGGCGCGCCCTCGTGGCCGTGACCTTCACGGCTACCGGCTCGACATCGAGTCGACGGCAAAGAGCGATCAACTGGGCCTCGATCGACGTTCTCGCTCCCGGTGCGACGAGCGGCAGACGATCGAAGGTCGTCCACACGACTTCGGCGTACATACGGTGCGACGCCCGTTCCGCCGATTGAGCGGTGGACGTGGAATCGGGGCGGGCGTTGCCACGGATCCCGGGCTCCACCTGGCCGGCCGGATCCTGACCGGGACCCGTGACGTCGCGCGGGATCAGGCTCGAAGCCGGGCCGACGGCTGCCGACGCAACTGCCCCGCCGGGGTCCTCCGCGGTTCTCGCTCCACTCCGTCGGAGTCGTTGTCTCGATCTGCCGTTCCAGGACATGAGCAGACGCTGACCCGGACACTCATCGCCGGATCAAGGGACGGCGCAGGAGGAGCAGTTGCGCGTTCGACCGGTGCGCCGTGCCGCCGCAGTGACGTAGCTTCGAGCGCGTTCGTCGAGTGCCCGGCGGCACAGCAACTACAGTAGAGCGCTGGAAACGAAGGGAGAACAAGCCATGCCAACGCTTCCCGAAGACGGGTTCGGGACTCTCGCAGTGCACGCCGGCCAGGAGCCGGAGCCGCACAGCGGTGCGATCATGACCCCGATATACCAGACGTCCACATACGTGCAGGACGGTGTGGCGCAACCCAGGGCCGGGTACGAATACGCCCGGATGACCAACCCGACGCGCACGGCGCTTGAAGCGAATCTCGCCGCGCTCGAAGGCGGCCTCGCATCGCGGGCGTTCGGCTCCGGACTCGCGGCGATGGAGGCCATCCTCAAGGCGACGCTGTCCGGCGGAGACAGGGTCGTATGCGGTGACAATCTGTACGGAGGCAGCGAGCGCCTGTTCCGGTTCTGGGAGCGCTATGGAGTCGAATTCGAGTTCATCGACTTGACGGACCCCGAGGCTCTTCGTGCTGGGCTTCAGCCGGGTGCCCGACTCGTGTTCCTCGAGACCCCGACGAATCCCCTCATGCGGCTCACCGACATCGAGGCCTGCGCGACAATCGCGCACGAGGCGGGAGCGCTGCTCGTGGTGGACAACACCTTCGCGACGCCCTGGCTCCAGCGTCCGATCGAACTCGGCGCAGACCTCGTCGTGCATTCCTCGACCAAGTATCTGGGCGGCCACAGCGACGTGATCGGAGGCGTGGTCGTGGTGAATTCGGAGCCGCTCGCCGAAGCGCTCGCCTGGCAGCAGATGGCGACGGGCGCGGTTCCCGGCCCGATGGACTGTTTCCTGTTGCTTCGTTCGACCAAGACACTTCACGTCCGCATGCGCGCGCACTGCGATAATGCGGCCCGGATTGCCGTGTGGCTGGACGAGCACCCGGACGTCGAGCGGGTCCTGTATCCCGGCCTGCCCGGACACCCCCAGCATGATCTCGCTCGCAGGCAGATGCGGGGGTTCGGCGGGATGATCACACTCGACCTCGGGACTCCGGAACGGGCCGAGGCGATGGTCGGTCGGACCCGGCTGTTCGCGCTTGCCGAGAGTCTGGGTGGCGTCGAGAGCCTGATCTCGGTTCCCGGTCGGATGACGCACGCTTCCGTGCCTGTCGAGCGCCGCGAAATGCTGGGACTTACCGACAGCCTCGTCCGACTATCGGTCGGAATCGAGGAGGTCGACGACCTGATCGCCGATCTCGCGAACGCGCTCGACGGAATCTGATCGCCCGGAGCGGGTTTCTGAAACCGCGACCGGGCGGATCGCGTAGTGGGTGTTACGAACGACGGGAGCGGTCTGGACCGGATCCCGGGACCTCCAGACACATGGAAGGCGGAGATGGACGACAACGACAGCAAAGACACTTCGCAGCGCCGCGTTCTTACTGATATCAGCGCGATCTCCTGGGAGCACCCCGCCGACCGGGCGGCGCTGAACGCCTTGCGGAAGATTCCCGGGTTCGACCTCGCCCTGCGCAAGGTGTTCGGGATGTTCGGAGAGCGAGCGATCCGGCTCGCGTTCAAGGCGAACGCCGTGCGCGTATCCGAGGTGCAGTACCCATGGATCCACGAACGGCTGCTGCGCGTGTGCGAAATTCTAGACCTCGAGAAGGTCCCAGAGCTCTACGTGTCACAGACTCCGATCGTGAATGCCGGCGCCGTCGGACTGGGTGACCCGTTCATCGTGCTCAACTCCTCGATGCTCGAGATACTGGATCGCGACGAGACGGAAGCGGTGATCGCGCACGAGGTCGGACATATCCTCAGCGGTCACGTGCTGTACCGGACCCTGCTGCTGTTGCTCATGCGGCTCACGATGTTCCGGTTCCCGCTCGCCGGAATCGCGGCTCTCCCGATCCTCCTCGCCCTGCTCGAGTGGTACCGGAAGTCGGAGTTGTCCTGCGACCGCGCCGCCCTGCTCGGAATGCAGGACCCCGAGATCGTGATGAGCTCGCTGATGAAACTGGCCGGGGGCGCGCGCGGCGAGCCGCTGGACCTGGACGCGTTCATCGAACAGTCGGACGAGTACCGCGCAGGCGGAGATCTGCTGGATTCCGTTTACAAGGTGCTGAACGCCATCGGAGCCACGCACCCGTTCGCTGTGGTTCGCGTGGCAGAGCTGCGCGACTGGATCGACACCGGCGCATACGAGAGAATCATGGCCGGTGACTACCAGCGCCGCGACGAAACTGATACGCAGCCGTACAGAAAGGACGTAGAGGAGGCGATGCGCGGATATACGGACTCGGCGCACGAGATCCTCGACGAGGTGGATGCCGCGGTAGACCGGCTCAAGTCTAAAGTCGGGGACGTGTGGCGGAGGTCGCGCGAGAGCTGAACAGGCACGGCATCCCGGCCGCCGAATCGCGCGGCCCCTCCCGCCGGGTGGCGGGGGCGGGCCGCGCTCTGCATCGTGCCCGCATGAACTCGAAAACGATCCTCCTCGTTGGAAACGGCGGCCGCGAGCACGCCATGGCCGCCTCGATTCGAAACGACGCTCCGGAGACGGAGCTCCTCATTGCTCCGGGCAATCCGGGAACGGCACGGCTGGGCCGGAATGTTCCGGTCGCGGCCGACGATGTTCCGGGGCTCGTCGAGCTGGCCCGGGGAGAGCGGGTGAGCCTCACGATCGTGGGGCCCGAGGCACCGCTCGCGGCCGGCATCGGTGACGCATTCGCCGCCGAGGGGCTTCCCCTGTTCGGACCGAGCGCGCCGGCCGCACGGATCGAGTCCTCCAAGGCGTTCGCCAAGCAGCTGATGTTCGAGGAGGGTGTTCCCACGGCAGAATTCGAGGTGTTCACGGACCCGGATACCGCCCTCGCCCACGTTCGGTCCGGATCCGGACCGGTAGTGGTGAAGGCGTCCGGCCTCGCGGCAGGTAAGGGCGCCATCGTCTGCGAAGACCGGCAGGAGGCAGAACGGGCTGTCCGCGAGGTCATGGTGGATCGGAAGTTCGGCGCCGCAGGAGACGAGCTTGTCGTGGAGGAGTTCATGGAGGGAGAGGAGCTGTCCGTGTTCTTCCTCACCGATGGCGAGATCGCCGTTCCCCTGGTTCCCTCCCGTGATCACAAGCGTCTTCTCGAGGACGATCTCGGACCGAACACAGGCGGAATGGGCGCCTATTCCCCGGTCCGGGGCGCCGACGCCGATCTCATCGACCGGATCCGGACAGAGGTGGCCGAGCCGGTTCTCGCCGGCATGGCATCCCGCGGCTGCCCGTACCGCGGATTCCTCTACGCGGGCCTGATGCTCACACCCGACGGTCCGAAGGTCATCGAGTTCAATTGCCGACTCGGAGATCCGGAGGCCCAGGTCGTACTTCCCCTCACGCGCAGTGACCTGGTCGAGCCGATGCGTGCCGTAGCGCGAGGAGGGAGTCTCGTGGGCTGGACCCCCGACCTGGCGCCGGGGGCGGCGCTCGTCACAGTGGTGGTGAGCGGCGGTTACCCCGGGTCCTATGCGAAGGGAATTTCGATCCAGATTCCAGACGACCTGGAGGGGGCCTCGGTGCACCTGTACCATGCGGGAACTGCGCTGGGCCCGGACGGCCTGGTCACGGCAGGGGGGCGCGTGTTCGGGGTCACGGGCATCGGTGCCGACCTTGCCGAGGCCGCCGAACGGAGCCGCGCAGCCGCGGCCCGCGTCCGGTTCGAAGGAGCGACCTGGAGGAAGGACATCGGACGCTCGGAACTGAGCTGATGCCCGAGCTGCCGGAGGTCGAGACGATCCGGCGGGACCTCGCCCCGGAACTCGAGGGTCGGCGGATCACGGCGGTCCGGGTCCACCATGCCGACATCATCATCGGTGGCCTTTCCAGTGCCGAATTTTGCGACCGCGTCGAAGGCCAGCGCATCCGCGTGGTGGATCGGCGCGCAAAATGGCTCCTGTTGCGACTCGACGACGGAATCCTCGTTACGCAGCTGCGCATGACCGGACGCTTCGCAGTGGGACGCGGTCATGCCCCACCGATCACAGGCTTCAGGCACATAGCCGCCGAATTCGACCTGGACGATGGGCGGACGCTGTTCTACGACGACATGAGGCGGCTCGGAGGATTCCTGCTGCTGTCCGAGCCGGAGTGGGCGCGGGAGGAAGCACGATTTGGCCCGGAGCCGCTGGATTCCGGTTTCCGGGCGTCCGACCTCGGACACGCGCTCCGGCATGGCAGCGCGCCGGTCAAGAATGCCCTGATGGACCAGTCCCGGGTAGCCGGCGTAGGGAACATCTACGCCAGCGAAGCGCTGCACGCGGCTCGGATCGACCCGACCCGACCGGTCTTCGGCCTCACGGTTGACGAGATCCGACGGCTGCATCGATCCCTGCGCCGCATCCTCCAGTCGTCGCTCGACAACTCGGGGACGACGTTCCGGGACTACCGGGCGGTGAACGGTCGTTCCGGCTCGTTCCAGACTCTGCTCAGGGTGTACGGTCGCGAGGGGGAGCCGTGCACGCAGTGCAGCCAGATCATCCGTCGGATCGTGCAGGCCGGCCGGAGCACATATTACTGCTCCGGCTGTCAGCTCTGATGCACGGCGTGCGGCCGTTTACGGTGTGAACGGGGTTC
>CBDUVN010000066.1:0-11462 GCA_965370685.1 uncultured bacterium
TGCCGATGAGCGACCAGATGATTTCCGTCCGACTTCCCGATGGTTCCGACAAGCAGCTGCCTGTCGCATCGACCGGAGCCGATCTCGCGGCCTCGATCGGCCCCGGACTCGCGCGCGCGGCCGTAGCGGTAACAGTCGATGGCGAATTGCGAGACCTGGACCGGCAGCTGGCCGATGGGGATGCCGTTTCGATCGTCACCCGCACGGACGACAGCGAGGAGGCGCTGTACGCGCTTCGACATTCGGCGGCGCACGTCCTCGCAACCGCGGTCCGGGAGCTGTTTCCCGATGCCGGAATCGGGTTCGGGCCTCCGATCGAGAACGGATTCTACTACGACTTCGACGTTCCCCGCCCGTTCACGCCCGAGGATCTCGAGGCGATCGAACAGAAGATGGCGGAGGTCGCGAAATCGGGATTCGAATTCGAGCGGCGAGAGTTGTCGCGTGACGAGGCGGAGGAGCTGTTCGCCGACGATCCGCTGAAGCTCGAGCGCCTCGCCGAGATTCCCGAACAGGAAACGATCTCCACATACACTGACGGACCGTTTACCGACCTCTGCCGGGGACCACACGTACCGGCGACCGACGAGATCAAGCACTTCAAGCTGCTCTCGGGGGCCGGCGCCTACTGGAGGGGCGACGAGACGCGCCAGATGCTGCAGCGCATCTACGGCACTGCGTTTTACGACGGGAAGAGCCTGGACGAGCATCTGCACCGGCTGGAGGAGGCGAAGAAGAGGGATCACAGGAAGATCGGGCAGGAGCTCGACCTGTTCAGCTTCCAGGAGGAGTTCGGGCCGGGGCTGGTGGCCTGGCTTCCGAAGGGCGCCCGCATACAGATGCGACTGCGTCGCTGGATCGAGGATCTGCTGGCCGAGCGGGACTACGACTTCGTGTTTACGCCGCACGTCACGAGCGAGGCTCTGTTCAAGCGATCAGGGCACCTGCCGACGTACGCCGAGAACATGTATCCGGCGATGGAGGGAGAGGGCGAGGCGTTCCGGGTGAAGCCGATGAATTGCCCGGGACACGCGATGATCTACGCGGCGCGTCCACGGAGCTACAGGGACCTTCCGATTCGTCTGTCCGAGATTGCGAACGTGTACCGGTACGAGCGCTCGGGCACGCTGCACGGATTGCTGCGGGTCCGGATGCTGACGATGGACGATGGACACATCTTCTGCACACCGGACCAGGTGGAAGACGAGATCTTCACCTGCATCGATCTGGTCGACGTCGTGATGGGCACGCTCGGGCTGGAGTACCGGCTCGACCTGTCCACCCGGCCCGAGAAGCGGATCGGCGAGGACGCGAACTGGGATCGTGCCGAAGCGGCGCTGCGCGACGCCCTCGACAGGCTGGGGCGCGAGTACGGAATCGACGAGGGTGGCGGGGCGTTCTACGGTCCGAAGATCGACGTCAAGTTCAAGGACGCGATCGGCCGGGAATGGCAGGGCGCGACGATTCAGCTCGACTTCAACCTGCCGGAGCGATTCGAGCTCGAGTACGTAGGGCAGGACAACAAGCCCCACCGGCCGGCGATGATTCACCGCGCGATCTTCGGCACCCTGGAGCGATTCACGGGCTTCCTGATCGAGCACTTCGCGGGGGCGTTCCCCGTGTGGCTCGCGCCGGTCCAGGTTCGCGTGCTCCCGATCACGGACGGGCACGCCGAAGGGGCTGCCGCCATCGTGAAGAAGCTCCGGGCGGTGCGGTTGGATGCCGAGCTCGACGAGAGGTCCGATACGCTGAGCTACCGCGTCCGGGACGGAGAGATGCAGAAGATCCCGTACCTGCTGGTGGTGGGCGACCGCGAACTCGAAGCCGGAACTGTCGCGGTCCGCGCTCATGGCGCGGACACGAAACAGGTCGTGATGCCGCTCGAGGACTTCATCTCCCGGGTGACGGAGGAGGTCCGTACTCGAGCGCTGGCGCCATGATGAGCGGGCTCTCGGCACGTGTTCGGGCGCTGTGCGTCATCGGGCTCTTTGGCGGCCTGGTGCCTGCAGGAGCATTGAGTGCGCAGGACCTTCGCTCCGATCCGGAAGCGTACATGCTCGTGGCGAGAGCGGAGGTTCTCGTCACGATCCGGGCTGCCCTGTCGACGCTTGGCGACCGGAACGTGGCTGCGCACCGCGAGCTTTTCCTGCCCGCCGCCACTGTCATCTCGGTCACGGAGCGGGACGGCGAGCGAACGTCCCTGGTCCGGACGCTCGAGGAGTCCATCAACTCGATCGCGGCGGTGACCGTCCCGATGAAGGAGCGGATCTGGGATCCGGAAGTCCGGGTGGATGGCGGGGTGGCAATCGCCTGGGCGCCGTACGACTTCTACATCGACGATAGCTTCAGCCACTGCGGGCATGCCGCATTTCAGCTCATCCGTACGGATCGGGGCTGGAGGCTGGCTTCCATGGTGTATACGGTCGAGCAGCCGCCGGACTGCGAGCTTCACCCGGACGGTCCGCCGCTCGGCATCGCGGGCGCTCGCTGAGCCGCGAGAGGCCGGGCGCCGAGCTTATTCGGAGCTGGGAGCGGCTTCGCTCGCTTCCCGGCGGAAGACGGCTGTTCTCGCTGTTCGTCGGGCTCAGAGCCCCCTATTCGGGCTCGATCCGCGCGGTCGTGCAGAAGCTGGAACCGGGCCTGTCGGTCGTTGCGCTCCGCGACCGGCGTTCCGTTCGCAACCACCTCCGATCGGTTCACGCGATCGCCCTGACGAACCTCGGCGAACTGTCCAGTGGACTCGCCATGCTGACGGTTCTGCCTGCCGGAACCCGGGGAATCGTCGTGGCGCTCGAGGTCGAATTCCACAAGAAGGCCCGCGGACTTCTGATCGCGGAAGGCAAGGCGGTCGCTCCGGCGGTCGAGAGCCTGGCGGCCGGTGACGTCGAGTCCATCGCCACGGCCGTCATCCGTGATGTCGAACGAGACACCGTCGCCGAAGTCCGAATCCGCTGGCGAATCGGAGCGGCGGACTCCAGCGGTGCCGATCCGGTGCCGGGAATCGCTGTGTCGGGCTAGCGTGATGGAGACTCCGCTCACTCGCGATGCGGGCATCGACGTGCCGCTGATCTGCGGCGCGATGTACCCGTGCTCGAATCCGGAACTCGTCGGGGCGGTATCGGCCGCTGGCGGGCTCGGCGTCGTCCAGCCGATCTCGCTCACCTATGTATATGGGTTCGAGTTCCGGGACGGGCTGCGACGGACCATGACGCTCGCGGACGGACGGCCGATCGGGATGAACGCCTTGATCGAGAAGTCCTCCAGGCGCTATCACGAACGGATGGTGCAGTGGGTGGACGGCGCGCTCGAGGAGGGTGTCCGATTCTTCGTCACTTCGCTCGGGAATCCCCGCTGGGTCGTCGAACGGGCGCATGCGGCGGGTGGCCGGGTGTACCACGACGTCACCGAGCGGAAGTGGGCGCTGAAGGCGGTCGATGCTGGTGTCGACGGGCTCATCGCCGTGAACCGACGCGCGGGCGGACATCCCGGAGACCGGACAGCTCGCGCCCTGTACGAGGAGATCTGCGATCTCGGTTTGCCTGTCGTGTGCGCGGGAGGCGTCGGTTCGGAGACGGAGTTCGTTGATGCGCTCGGCCTTGGCTACGCGGGCGTACAGATGGGGACCCGGTTCATCGCGACACCGGAGTGCGGTGCCAGCGAGATGTACAAGCAGGCCATCGTCGCCGCGCGCGAGGACGACATCGTGTGGACGGAGCGGATCACGGGAGTCCCGGTCGCGGTGATCCGGACGCCGTTTATCGAGCGAACCGGCACGAAAGTGGGACCGCTGCAGAAGCGGCTGCTCCAGGGCCGGCGGACGAAGGGCTGGATGCGCACGTTCTACGCGCTTCGGTCTCTCTGGCAACTCAAGCGCGCCTCGCTGGACGATACCGGGGTGCACGAGTACTGGCAGGCCGGACGAAGCGTGGAAAGAGTATCGGCGATCGAGCCCGCTGGAACCATCGTGCGCAGGTTTGCCGGGGCTACCCTAGAGGCTTAGCGATCCGGCCTGCTTCGTCAGGACTTCCGCTGTTACCGCACCGTGCGATGCGTGCCACACCGGACGCCCGCTTTCGAGGAGAATGACCTGGGGAGACTTGTGTCGGACGCCCAGTCTGTCGGCAATGGAGAGGGCGAGAGCGCGCTCGGCGATCACGTCGATCAGGAACACCGGTATCGGCCCGTCCGCTTCCTCGTATTCGGTCACGTGTCGATACGCCCGTGAGCTCGTACCGCAACGAGTGCTGTGCTTGAACAGGAAAGCACGATCTGCGCTCAGCGCCTCTTCGAGGTCCATCTCGTTTCTCAGCGGTTTCATGCAGTCAAGTCTTCCCGATCCGTGGTTGAATCGATCCTGCCCCGAAGCACGGTAACTGCCGTTCCCTCGAGCGTTACCCGGTCGCCGCGGTTTCGCACCCTGACAGTTCCGCCCCGTGTGGAGACCTGCCGCCCTGTGATGGTGTCCCGGCCCAGCCTCTGCGCCCACCACGGGCCGAGGGCGCAATGCGCGGATCCCGTGACCGGGTCCTCGTCTACTCCACAGGCGGGTGCGAAGAAGCGGGAGACGAAGTCGACGCCGGGATGGCTCACCCGGGTCTCGGCGCCTGCCGGTGCCGTGACCATCACACCTCGCGCATCGACTGCGGCGAGAGCGCGAAAATCTGGAGACACAGCTCGGACGTCTGCCTCTGTCGGAAATTCGATGAGCCAGTCCATCTGATTGAAGCCGGTCGCTACCGGGACCGGAATCCCGCCATCGGGTGCGAGTGCCTTCAGCAGGCCGGGCGGGACATCGGCCTCGGACACGGGCAGCGAGGGGAAGTCCAGGGAGATTCCGGCGTCCCCTGTGCGGCTCGCCTCGAGCGTCCCGCTGAGCGTCTCGAAGCGGAGCGGCCTGTCCGGTGGCGCGTGACCCTCGGACCACAGCACGTGGGCCGAGGCCAGCGTCGCGTGGCCGCACAGCTCCACCTCTACCGTGGGCGTGAACCAGCGTAGCCTCCAGCCGGACCCCTCCGGGTGGAGGAAGGCGGTCTCGGACAGGTTCATCTCCGCGGCGACGTGGCGCATCCACACTTCGGACGCCGGCAGGGTGAGTACGCATACCGCGGCCGGATTTCCCTCGAACGGGACCTCCGAGAACGCATCCACGACGAAGATCTGTCGATCCATCAGAGTCCTCCGAGCTTCGCGGGCCGGTGGCTCACAGATAGGGCGAGAACAGCCACGCCACGCCGTCCCGCAGTTTCAGAGCGAGGTGCCGGTCCCGAAGCTCCGTGATGGACACCGGGTGAGCGGCGTCGATCCGGTCTGCCACGAATCGTTCCAGTCGCGCGCCGAGCATCGGGTCGTAAGCTTCGACGTTGAACTCGAAGTTGAGCCGATAGCTCCTGGGATCCCAGTTGCCGGAGCCGAACAGGGCCCACACGCCATCCACCAGCATCAGCTTCGTGTGATCGAACGGGGGCGGTGTCAGCCAGACTCGGCAGCCGGAGTCGAGAACCTGGTCGAGTTGGGAGAGCATCGCCCAGCCCACGGTTCGCAGGTTGCTCCGGCTCGGAATGAGCACGTCTACTCTCACACCCCTGAGAGCCGCGGTGTTCAGACCGGACAGGAGCGCCTGGTCCGGGAGGAAGTAGGGCGTCATGATCCGCACCGAGTGATCCGCCCCGGCAAGCGCCGCGAGAAAGGTGGAATGCAGGCGTTCGAATTCGTCGTCCGGTCCGTCCGACACTCCCCGGGCAACCGCCTTGCCGTGCGATTCGAGCGCTGGAAACCAGCCCGGGCTGAACAGCTCCTCACCGCAGGCGAATACCCAGTCCTTCGCGAACGCCTCCGCCAGGTGACGCACGACGGGGCCGTCGAGCCGGAAGTGAAGATCCTGCACCGGGTGGGCCGAGGGTGTTCCGATGATCGTGCCCTCGCGGATATTGAGTCCGCCGGTGAATCCGATCCGACCGTCGACGACCAGGATTTTCCGATGGTTGCGCAGGTTCATATAGGGCATGCGCCACGGGACGAACTGGCCGAGAAACTCCTCGACCGGAATCCCCCGCTGACGGAGGATCTTCGGCGCCCGCGGCTTGCTGTATGCGGCCCCGACGCCGTCCACGAGGACGCGGACGGCGACGCCGCGCCGGTGGGCCCGGTCCAGCGCCTCGATGAACTCCGTCCCCGCCCTGTCGACGTCGAAGATGTAGGTCTGCATCATTACCGTGGACGATGCGTTGTCGATCGCATCGATCATCGCCGGGTACGCTTCGTCGCCTGACACGAGGGGCTCGATCCGGTTTCCCGGCAGCAGCGGCAGTCGCGTCACCTTGCCGACGGCGCGTACCAGGCCTTCGATCGAGCGGGTGACGTCCGGCAGGTCCAGGTGGTCTACCGGAGGCGGGAGGGCAGCGGCACGGCTCTCCGACAGAAGAGTGATCTCGTTCTGGATCCGGGCGCCTTTCCGGCGGATCCGATTGACACCGAGGAGGAGATAGAGAATCCCTCCACCGAGCGGCACGAGCCAGATCAGGCCGACCCAGCCTATCGCCGCCCGGACCTCCCGTTTGTGCAGGATGGCGTGTGCCGAAGCCACGACGGCGACAGCGAAATTGAGCAGACCGATCAGGTACGGCCACACTGCCGACAGTTGCATGTAGTGCGCCTCGTTCGTTCGCGTTGACGAGGGACCGGTAAGATCGGTACCCTTGCGGTTCCCGGTGGAGCAGAACGGCCCGGCGACCGCGGGTATCTCAAAACTAATGATGAACGAGAGGTCCGGACACGGAATGAGCAGCGACGGCCGCCTGTCGAACGCCATGCGCTGGCTGCTGGCCGGTGCGTGCTTCGTGATCATCGTCGCCGGTGCGCGGGCGGCGGAGCCGATTCTCGTCCCGGTGCTGCTGGCCACAATGCTCTCGATTATCTGCGTTCCGCCGATGCAGTGGTTGAAAGATCACGGGTTTCCGGGATGGCTGGCGATCGTGCTGGTCGTGCTGTTCGTGCTTGCTGTCGGCACGGCGTTCGGCACGGTGATCGGGACTTCACTGATCGATTTCACCGCTTCTCTTCCGTACTACCAGGCCCGGCTGCAGACCGAGATGGCGGGGCTCGTCGCCTGGCTTGCCGCGCACGGAGTCGAACTGTCGAGCCGGGTATTGCAGGATATGTTGAACCCGGGACAGGTGCTGCGCGTCGCGGGTCGGATCTTCACCGGGGTCGGGGACGTTCTGAGTCGAATTGGCCTGATCCTGCTCCTCACGGTGTTCATCCTGTTCGAGTGGGGCGCCGTGAAGGGCAAGGTCATGGTAGCGTTTCCCGACTCCGCCGATGTTCACCTCACGCAACTGTCCCGGGTAAGCGAGAACGTCAAACGGTACCTGGCACTGAAGACCGTTTTCAGCCTGGCCACCGGGGCCCTCGTGGCGCTCCTGCTGACTGTGTTGGGCGTCGATTACGCTCTCCTGTGGGGCCTGCTGGCCTTCCTGCTCAACTACGTACCGACGATCGGCTCGATCATCGCGGCGGTTCCGGGCGTGATCCTGGCGTTTCTCCAGCTCGGATGGGACGGCGCGCTGATCGCGATCGTGGGCTACCTGGTGATCAACACCACGATCAGCAACCTGATCGAGCCCCGGGTCCTCGGGCAGGGTGTCGGGTTGTCGACCCTGGTCGTGTTCCTCTCCCTGCTGTTCTGGGGCTGGGTGCTGGGCCCGGTCGGCATGCTCCTCTCGGTTCCACTGACCATGATCTTCAAGATTTTCCTCGAGGGGAACGAAGACACCCGCTGGATCGCGATCCTGATGGGGCCGAGGGTCACACCTGAGAGCGACACGAATCCCGAGCCAGGAATAGCAGCAACGTGACTCGAATGGACCTTCCGGTATTCGGCGAAGAGCGAGGCGAAGCGCTCGTGGAAATGGTGCGCCGCTCGGTCATCGGTGAGGACGAGGCGGTGGTAGGCCCATTCGGAATCAGGAAGGTGATTTACTGCGACTATACGGCCTCCGGGCGGTCGCTGTCTGTGATCGAAGACTTCCTGCGTGAAGCCGTGCTACCGCTGTACGCGAACACGCACACCGAGAGTTCCGGAACCGGCCGGCAGACGACGAGATTCCGTGAGGATGCGCGTCGGATCATCAGGCAGGCCGTGGGCGGCTCCGACGAGCATGCGGTGATTTTCTGCGGCTCGGGCTGCACCGGTGCGATCGATCGGCTCATCGGCGTGCTGAACCTGCGCATTCCGCACGACCTCGATATGCGTTACGGGCTGTCCGAGCACATCCCGGCCGACGAACGGCCGGTCGTGTTCATCGGCCCGTACGAGCACCATTCGAACGAGCTTCCGTGGCGCGAGTCGATCTGCGACGTGGTGACGATCCACGAGGACCTGCACGGCGGGATCGACCTCGAGGAGCTGGAGGCCCGGCTCGTCGAGCACAAAGACCGACCGCTGAGGATCGGGAGCTTCTCCGCTGCCTCGAACGTGACGGGGATTACTTCGCCGGTGCGCGATGTGTCGATCCTGCTGCACCGTCACGGCGCCCTCGCGTTCTGGGACTTTGCCGCGGCAGCGCCATACGTGCGGATCGAGATGGGGCCGAGTGGGGACAGCGGAGATGACGCGCTGGATTACAAGGACGCAATCTTCCTGTCGCCGCACAAGATGATCGGCGGACCGGGTACGCCCGGGGTGCTTGTGGCACGCAGAGAACTGTTCCGGAATACGGTCCCGGATGTCGTCGGCGGTGGAACGGTTTCATTCGTGAATCCGACAGAGCACAGGTACCTGGAGGATCCGGAGATCCGGGAAGAAGGCGGGACACCGGCGATCATCGAGTCGATCCGGGCCGGGCTCGTGTTCCTGCTCAAGTCGGCCGTCGGTGAAGATGTGATCCGCGCACGTGAAGAGACGTACATCCGGCGGGCGATCGAGCACTGGACCCGGAATCCGAACATCGACGTGCTGGGGGACCACGAACACGAGCGACTGAGTATCGTATCGTTCGTGATCCGGTGCGAAGGCGGCCGTTACCTGCACCACAACTATGTCGTCGCGCTGCTCAATGACCTGTTCGGGATTCAGTCACGCGGCGGCTGTTCGTGCGCCGGACCCTACGGCCACAGGCTGCTGGGCATCGATCTGGAACGAAGTCATGAATTCGAGCGGGAGATCGGACGGGGCTGCGAGGGAATCAAGCCGGGGTGGGTCCGGGTGAATTTCAACTACTTCATCTCCGAGACGGTGTTCGAGTATATCCTCGATGCCGTGGACCAGGTGGCGGACCTTGGCTGGGCGCTGCTCGATGAGTACTCGTTCGATCCGAGAACCGGGCTGTGGCGCCACGGAAGAGGGCCTGTGGACCCGCCCCTGAGCCTGGACCAGGTCCGGTTCACACAGGACGGGATCGAGTATCCGCGGCACAGGATCAGGGAACCGGAAAGCAAACTTGCTGACTACAGCGCCGAAGCGAGGCGAATCCTGTCCGAGGCCGCGGCGGGGAAGAGGGACTGCGAGGGGCAGGTGGCGGAGGGTCTGACAGAGGACTTCGAGCACCTGCGGTGGTTTCCGCTGCCGGGCGAAGTGGTGAAGCGAGGAGAGTAGCGGCCCGGATCGACACCTGCCGTGTGCCGCCCGTCAGGCAATCTGAGTTCGGCCCGCCAGGTCCCTCATCCTCTCATTGGATCCCGTCCACTACCCCCGCCTGAAGTGATGACTTCGCCGTCTGGTATCCCTGTACCGCAGGTATGCGTCCTGGTGTCCGGGCAACGGCGGTGGCGAATGCCTCCGCCGCCTCTTCCGAGTGGCCGGCCTCCAGCAACAGCTCTCCGAGCAGTTCATGCGATGGTTTGTCGATCGCGGGCGGCCCGTACGTGAACGGGAGCTGTCCCTCGAGGGCAGCGGCGGACTCGATGCGGGCGAGACCCTCGGCGTCGCGCCCCTCCGCGATCAGGGCGAGTCCTTCGAGCTGCAACTCGAGAACTTCGGGTCTGCGCTGATACGTCTCGTCGGTCAGCCCTTCGCGGCGCATCTCCTGTTCGGCGGCGGGCCTGAGGGAACGGAACTGGTCCAGCGCCGCCCGGGTTCCGGCGGCATTCCCCGAACGACCTGCGACGTAACCTTCGAGCCAGGCATCGCGCAGCGGGGGACCGGCCCGGTCGCCGTAATCCGCGGTCATGGAAAGTGCTGGCCCAACCCACTCCTCCGAGTCGATGACGTACCGAGCTCGCATTTCCGAGAATGAAGCCGCCGCTCGCCCTCCCGCGGAAACCGCCGTCTGGTGGCATCCCTTCAGGAGGGTCATGGCGTTCTCCGCGCGGTCCTCCATCAGGTATCCGTACAGGAGCCATTCGTTGTAGTGACCGCAGAAGCTCGGCCCCTCGCCGCGCGCCGCTCGGTCCCGATCGACCACGGCGTCGGCCGTCTCGTTGGCCCGTACCACGTCCTCCCACATCCCGAGCGCAAGGAAGATGTGCGTGGTCATGTGCTGTGCATGATCGGCGTCCGGCGCGATGCCCGAGTACGCCCGGGCGGCGGCAAGACCTAGAGGGGCGTGCTCGGGATCGTCGAAGGAGTGAATCATGTAGTGAGCGGCCCCGGGGTGCTCGGGGTGATCCCGAAACACGTCTCCGGCGATCGCCGCTGCCCGCATGTAGGTCGCGTGATCCCGTCCCTCGTGCGCCGTACCGAGGATCGCGAGCGCGTGGAAGGCACCGGCTTCCGGGTCCTCCGGGTAGTCCAGTCGAATCTCTGCCATGGCTCGCTCGTAAGCGTCGTCCCGCGCTTGCTTGTCGCCGTCGCCGTACAGGGTCTCGACGGCCGCCAGCCAGGCCCGCTCCCGGTCCGTGGGCGCCATAGCCGCACGGGCCGCTGGAGTCGGCGCCAGGCGGGCGAGGATCTCACGCGCCGCCTCTGCGTTCTGCTCGTACCACAGAGAATAATTCCAGGCCATCGCCTCTCCCCAGTACGCCATCACGAAGTCCGGGTCCTGTTCCTGGGCCGTCCTGAACGCCTCACGCGCTTCCGGATACTCGAAGCTGTGAAGCAGGGCCAGCCCCAGCAGGAACGACTCCTGGGCCTCGGCCGTACCGGAGTTCGGGAACGCCACTTCACCGACGCGTTTCTGTCCGGTCTGGGCAAGGATGCTCGTCGGTGCCGCCGCCGACAGGAGCAACGCTAGAACAAGAGTCCGGAACTGCCGGGTCGGCATCCGCTTCATGAGCACTCCTCGGTGTGAACCGCGCTCCTCGAATGGCGCGGTGCTCGAACATCGCCCGGCGTGTGACTGAGGGGAAGGCCCGGGTGGCGGACTCGAGGACTGCCGGTCGGCCGCCCGCTGCGCTCAGGAGCCGACCGGGTCCGCAGCCTTGAAGCCGATCGAGTTGTGAGTTCCGTCGCACCAGGGCTTCCTGGATGAAACGCCGCAGCGGCAGAGGGCGCACCCGCCGGCTTCGACGGAGTCGTCAGAGCCCTC
>CBDUVN010000067.1:0-11274 GCA_965370685.1 uncultured bacterium
CAGAGCGTCCTGTTTCTCGTCTCGGATGCTGCCAGTCATATCAACGGCGTGGAGTTGCCGGTGGATGGAGGATTCGTACTCTAGACGGATCGCACAGCGAACTGAACAAGAAACGGAACGATAGACATGGCCCTTAGAGCGTTCGTCCCTGCTGTTTGTGTGTCCCTGGTATTTCTGAGTCCTTCCGCTGGTCGTGCCCAGGAGGGTGGCAGCTCGCCGATCCCCGCATCGTCCGGTCAGATGATCCTCGTCGTATCGGAGTCGTTCGATGCGTCCGCTGGCGTCCTGCAGCGTTTCGAGCGGGAGTCGGACGGCGCGAAGTGGACAGCGGTGGGCAGCGTCACGCCGATCACGCTTGGCAGAAACGGTCTCGGCCTGGGGATCGGTCTGCACGATATCGATTCAGGGGACATGCCGGTCAAGAGAGAGGGCGACGGCAAGAGCCCTGCGGGTGTGTTCAGGCTGAGCTCCGCGTTCGGCTATTCCACGTCGCAGGAGATGGGGAAGCTCGCCATTCCCTACACGCACGTCACCGACGACCTGGAATGCGTGGATGACGTGAGCTCGGCGTACTACAACCGGATCGTTCTGCGACGCGAGGTCGGGGCGGTCGACTGGCAGTCGTCCGAGCAGATGCTCATGGACGGCATCTGGTATGAGAAGGGAATCGTCGTCGATCACAATTCGAGTCCGGTCAGGAAAGGCGCGGGGTCATGCATCTTTCTGCACAACTGGGCCGGTCCCGAAAACACGACGTCCGGATGCACGGCGATGGCTCCATCAGCCTTGACGGAAATCGTCTACTGGATTGATGCGAAGAAGGACCCCATCCTGGTGCAGCTCACGGAACGGTTGTACGAGGAGTACAAAGACTCCTGGGGACTGCCCGGACTGTTCACGATCGACAATTGAGGTTCCTCTGATGCGCTTACTCATGTTCGCTCTGTTCCTGGCGGTGCCCCTCCACGCACAGACGGTGGCCGAATTCACTGATCCCGACAGGGCGGAAATGGTCGCGGCGACGGAATCCGACGTCGATCAGATGTTCAGGGAGTACGCGGAGCGACAGCATCTGCCCGGCTTCGCCTACGGCGTCGTCGTGGATGGGAATCTCGTCTATTCCAGCGGGTTCGGGTTGGCGAATCTGGACGAGCAGATCCCGGCGGACACAAGGTCTCTGTTTCGCATCGCATCGATGAGCAAGAGCTTTACGGCGCTCGCCATTCTCCAGCTGCGGGATGCGGGCCAGCTCGGTCTCGATGATCCCGTATCGCAGTATCTGCCCGAGGTGGGAGCGCTCACCCAGCTCACGACGGACGCGCCCGAGATCACGATTCGCCACCTGTTGACCCACTCCGCCGGTTTCCCGGAGGACAACCCGTGGGGCGACCGCCAGTTGGCCGATTCGGACCGGGAGTTGATGGATCTCATCGCCGGCGGCGTCTCGTTCTCCAACGTGCCGGGGGTCGAGTACGAGTACGCCAACCTGGGATTCGCGCTGCTGGGGCAGATCGTGCAGGTCGTGTCGGGTATGAGCTTTTCGTTCTATGCGAGGAGGAACATCTTCGAGCCGCTCGGGATGAGCAGCACGGTGTGGGAGTACGAGAACGCTCCGGCGGACCGGCTCGCGCTCGGGTATGCATGGCAGGACGAAGCGTGGGTGAACATCCCACTCGAGCACCACGGTTCATTCGGGGCGATGGGCGGACTCATCACTTCGATCGAGGACTTCGGCGTCTACGTCGCACTCCACCTGTCGGCCTGGCCGCCCCGCAGCGATCCGGATACCGGTCCTCTTAGGCGAAGCTCGCTGCGGGAAATGCACCACCCGTGGCGGTTCGCCGGCGTAATGCCCGATTACCGCTACCCGAACGGCAGGGATTGCCCGTCGGCGAGGGCCTACGGCTACGGCCTGCGCTGGCAGGAGGACTGTGACGGGAAGGTGATGATCGGGCACAGCGGCGGCCTGCCGGGGTTCGGGAGCAACTGGATCATGATGCCCGAGTACGGACTGGCCGTGATGTCGTTCGACAATCGAACCTATGGAGGCACGCACACGGTCAACACGGCGGTGCTCGATTCGATCATCGCATTGACCGGACTCGAGCCACGTCGACTGCCGGCGTCAGATATTCTGGAACTGAGGAAGACTCAGCTGGTAGCCTTGTTGCCGGATTGGGAAGGCGCAGAGTCGTCCGGGATCTTCGCAGACAATTTCTTCATGGATAATCGATTGAGCGATATCGTCGACAGAACACAGGATCTGTACGAGCAAGCAGGCGATATCACGGGCGTCGGGGAAGTCGTGGCGGAAAACCAGTTGCGGGGCACGTTCCTGCTGTACGGTGAGAAGAAGAACATCGAGTTCTTCTTCTCGCTGTCGCCGGAGAAGAATCCGTTGGTCCAGCAAGTCAGGACCCGGGCGGTGGAAAAGTGATGACCGAGCAGCCGTTCGTCGATTACTACGAGATACTGCAACTCGGCCAGAACGCGGACTCCGAGACGATCGACCGCGTCTACCGGCTCCTCGCCAAGCGCTACCATCCGGACAATGCGGAGTCAGGGAACGGGGAGCGGTTTCGAGAGGTTCACGAGGCCTTCGAGGTCCTCAGGGGTCCGGAGCAGCGCGCCGAATACGATGTTCAGTATGACCGGAACAAGAGCCTCCAGTGGCAGATCTTCGAGAAGAGCGCGGCGATCGGTGGTCACGAGGAAGACCAGCAGATCTTCCGGGGAGTTCTGTCGTTGCTGTACGCCGCCCGGCGGAAGAACCCCATGTCCGGCGGCCTCGGCTCGGTTGACCTCGAGAGGATGCTCGGCGTTCCACGCGAGCACCTTGAGTTTCCCAACTGGTACCTCAAGAAAAAGGGCTGGGTCGAGATTCTCGACTCCGGTCAGTTCGCGATCACGGTCGAGGGGATCGACAGGATCGGCGCGGATGATGGTTCGGTCTCCGACGACCGTCTTCTGACCGAGCTGCCGGATGACGAAGCCGAAGAGTCGTAGCGACCGGCTGGAGTCGCTATGTGCAATATGTGACGGGATTCCACGCATGATCCGACCTGCGACAGTTCCAGGATGATGTCGATCCAGCCCTCCCAGGGGAATTCTCCCCTCGGGTCACCGATCTGTTGATACACCAGACAGATACAGACACCTGAAGCGGGTGAAAAACCACTGCGACGGGACAGTCTGGCACTTCTCTTGCCCGAAACTGGTGACTGACATCCTGGGACGGGACTTCGTGCGGCCCCGCTGGCGACCGCCGTCTCACCTGACAAGCCGTAACCTCGGGGGGCTCTCGTGAACGATCAGCCGTTCGTCGACTACTATGAGATTCTGCAGCTCGGTCAGAATGCGGACGTCGAGACGATCGAACGCGTCTACCGGCTCTTCGCCAAGCGATTCCATCCGGACAATTCGGCATCTGGAGACGAGGCGCGGTTTCGAGAAGTCCACGAGGCCTTCGAGGTCCTCACGGACGCGCAGCAGCGTGCCGAATACGACGTTCAGTGGGATCGAAACAAGAGCCTGCAATGGCAGGTTTTTGAACAGAGTGCGGCTATCGGCGGACACGAGGAAGACCGACTGATCTTCCGAAGTGTACTGTCGTTGCTCTACGCCGCACGACGAAAGAACCCGCTTTCAGGCGGTCTGGGCTCGATCGATCTCGAGAAGATGCTCGGTGTCCCACGTGAACACCTGGAGTTTCCGTCCTGGTACCTGAAGAAGAAGGGTTGGGTAGAGGTTCTCGATTCCGGTCAGTTCGCGATCACGATCGAGGGGATCGATATAGTCAGTGCCGAGGATCTGTCCGTTGCGGACGACCGCCTGCTGACGGAAGCGCCGATGCCGGAGGAGGACGCGGCGTAGCAAGACACCATCTCTGGACGGGACCTGGAATGAGGTCTGGCCGGAACCGGGAATGGGGCGCTGCGTCTCTTTCCGTCGCGATGAATACGCACAATATTGAACAGATGTATGCGTTCGCGTTATGCCGGATAGCCGCGTTTTTCATCGTCCTGGCCGCCATTCCGGCAGCGGGGCTCGCGCAGCACGCCCCGATCTCAGCCGGGGGGCTCCCCGCAGATCCCACAGCACTCGACGAATCCGCGTTCGCCGGTGGAATTCCTGCTGACACGACCTCGGTGTCACCGGTCATATCCGGCGATACCATTACGAGCGGCCTGGTGTGGACCGAGCAGTCTCCGAACGTGCCGCGGGCGCTCGGCGGGATCGCAGTAACGAACGTTCTCGCCATAGGCATCAACGTCCTGTGGCGGGATGAGCCCGCGACCCATCCGGGTTCCTGGTGGGATAACATCCAGGGCGGCTGGGAGTGGGATACCAACCCCATCCGGGTCAACTCGTTCGAACACCCGTGGGCGGGTGCGTTGTACTACAACGTCGCCCGGGCGAACGGGCTGTCTTTCTATGCCGCGCTGCCGGCCACCGCCGCGGGCAGTCTGATGTGGGAGTTGTTCGGCGAGCCGCGGCCTCCGGCCACGAATGACATCATTACTACCACTCTGGGCGGCGTCGCCCTGGGCGAGCCGATGTACCGTCTGTCACTGATGGTCCTCGACAACCAGGCGACCGGCCTGGATCGCTTCTGGCGTGAGGCCGCAGTCTTCGTGATGAATCCGGGCCTCGGGCTCGACCGGCTGTCGCGCGGGCAATTGTGGAGTGCCGGAGCCAACCCGCCGGATCGTCGTCCGGGGGTGCTCAAAGGCAGCGTCGGAATGGGGGCCGTGCGACTGGCGCCGGCCGGCGGCTCTCCCGGGCAGCCCGCGGACGCCGCGATATTGAAGCTCGGGCTGCAGTACGGTGATCCGTTCGACGGGGAAAAGGTCAGCCCGTTTTCGTCGTTCAGCGGCACGATGGAGATGACGAGCCTGTCGGCAGTTCTCACTCAGCTCGGTGCTCGCGGTATCATCGCCTCGATAGGTCACAGGGACGGACCGACAGACAAGGTGGTCGGCGTCTTTCTCGACTTCGATTACCGGTGGGATGGGAGAGTGGGCTTCGCCGAGCAGAGCGTCGGGCTCGGGCTTCTGTCCCGGTTCGGCAACGACCGGTGGCGGGTGAAGACGGATCTGAGTGCCGAGGTGGTGCCGCTTCTCGCCAGCACCGATCGCTGGTCCACTTCGGCAGTCAATCGCTACTACGAGTTCGGAAGCGGGCTGGGCGGCAGGGCAGTGGCACAGCTCGAGCACCATGGCCGGCGATTGCTGTTCGGGAGCCTCCGTGCGTACTGGGCCGCGACCCTGAACGGCGCTTCGAGCAGCAAGTTGATTCAACTCCTGGAGGTCGAAGCACGCACGCCCCCGTTGGGGCCGTTGTCGCTGGGGGCCAGCTACCGGCTGTATCGGCAGACCAGCCAGTACAGCGACCGACCGACCGGGCACGAATCCATGTCCAGTTTCTCGATTTTCCTGTCGTCGGGAGGGTGAGAGGTGAAAGCCCTTTCTGATCCCGCGGTCGCTTCGGCCCTGGCGGCGCGCCTCGAGCGCCTGACACCCGAGCAGAGCCGGGAGTGGGGCACGATTTCACCGCACCAGATGCTGGCTCACCTGGCAGATGCGGCCGACGCCGTGATGCAACGGCGGTCCTTCCCTCGAGCTTCTCGTGCCCCGTCTCGACTGCTGAAGTACGCGGCACTCTACCTTCCCAGGCCCTGGCCGCACGGGATTCAGGCCGGAGCCCGACCTGCAGACCTCGTACTGGACGTCGACGCGTTCGCCAGCGAGCGGACGCGTGCCGTAGCGGCACTGTCGGAGCTTGCCGCTCCCGATGCTCTCCTGGCTCCCGAACATCCCCTGTTCGGCTCGATGACCCGCGGCGACTGGCTGCGGTGGGCATACCTTCACACGGACCACCACCTGCGGCAATTCGGGCTCTGATTAGACCCCGATTCACCGGGACGTACGGACCTTTGATCCCTGGAAGAGGATGAGCTGATCGATGATCTCCGCGCTCGAGGCTCTCGAACGTCTGCGCGAGGGAAACCGGCGGTTCGTATCGGGCACGCAGGGACGAGACACGGAGCTGTGCCATTCGCCGAGACCCGAGCTGTCCGCGAATCAGGAACCCTGCGCGATCATCCTCGGCTGCTCAGACTCGCGCGTGCCGGCGGAGATCGTATTTGACCAGGGAGTCGGCGATCTGTTCGTCATCCGCGTCGCCGGAAACATCGTCGCCCCATCTCTGGTGGGCAGCGTCGAGTTCGCAGCGGAGCAATTCGGCACACGACTCGTGGTCGTCCTGGGGCACTCCGGGTGTGGAGTCATCCTCGCCACGCTGGAGGAAATCCGGCAGCCGATGAAGAGTCAGTCGCCCAACATGAAGTCGATCATCGACCGGGTCCGACCGGCCATCGAGGAATCGCTGCGAACCGAGCAAGGCCGCGACCCGGAGGAGATCGTGCGTCACGCGGTCCGGGCGAACGTGAGCGCTTCGGCGAATCATCTGCGACACGATTCGGAGATCCTCGCGCGACTGGTCGAAAACGACGATCTCCTGGTGGTCGGAGCCGAGTACTCGCTCGAGACCGGAGAGGTCGAGTTCTTCAATGGAGTGGAGACCAGATGATGCGACGTGTGCTTCTGCTCGTGTTGATCTTTTCTGCCTGTTCAACGGACAGGGATGTAGAGCCGAGTCTCATTGCGATTGACGTCCTGCTTGACCCGGATTCGACGATGCTGGACAAAGCGGTAGAGGCAAATACGCGGCTTCGAGGGAATACCCCTGGTGGTTTTGCACTCGGCATGGACCACGTTCCCCACATTACGGTGCTGCAGCGCTTCGTACGTGCCGAAGATCTCGCAAAGGTGTCTGCCGCGGTCGAGAGAGTAATCAGGAGCACGGATCCGACGGCGCAGGCACTAACGGCAACCGGTTTCTACTACACCCCCCACGAGACTCTCGGTCTGGCCGGAATCACCGTGGCACCCACCCGGGAATTGCTCGACTTTCAGGCTGAGATAATTGCGGCTGTCGAGCCGTTCAGCGTCGAGAACGGTACGGGCGCGGCGTTCGTGCAACGGCCCGACGGAGTCGCGATCAGTCAGTCGACCATCGACAACATGAATGCATTCGTTCCGAATTCCAGCGGGCGGAATTACGATCCGCATATCACCATCGGTCTGGCCACACCGGCTTTCATCGATAGTCTCCTGGCCGAGCCGTTCGTCCCGCTACGCTTCAAACCAGAAACGGTGAGCATCTACCAGCTCGGCGATCTTGGCACCGCGCAGAAGAAGCTCTGGCCGTAAGCAAGAAGACTATCCGCTTTCAGTAGACCAGAGGAACAACGTGGTGTATTGGCAGCGTGTTCGCAGCACCCGTTCGGACGGGGAAGCGAGAACGATTCGAATTGTCCTGGGAGCCTTGATCTGAGGGGACGGAGGCGGCCGCTTCCAGATGTCAGTCAGTCAACGGCAGACGGCCGACTCTGCTCCGAAGCATCAGTGGCTAACCCCCACGAGCCGTAGATCAGTGGTCCTCGGGTCGATCCGCAAATGGAACTCGGCCGCGCGCCCGGCACTGCGGTCTCCAGCTGACACCACCACCTGGACGCGGACGTATCCCCCGGCTGCCCGAGCCACATCGGACGGCACCGGCACGCGGAACGACGCCGAAGTCCCGGAAATCACGCGCGGCTCCGCGATCTCATCGCCGTCGTCTGTGAGGTAGCGGATCTCGTAGCGGGTCTCGTCCTCTCGATCGCCCAGGAGCACGCGGCGCATGTCCTCCAGGTGCAGCTCGCCGTCCTGGTAGTCGATGGCGTCGACCGGCGAGACCTGGTCCAGGAAGTAGACCAGGATCTTACGGCGCCGCTCCATCAGCGTGGCCACGACGTACTCCGCGGCGTCGGAAGACGGATACTCCGCGGCCTCCACGAGAACGCGGAGGTGGTCCTCCGTCACCCCGCCGACGATCTTCGCCGCCCAGTAGCTGTCGTCGGGTTGCATCCGGATAATGGGCTCGTACGGCGCAACCGTCTTCCAGTCCCGGGGCTCGAAGATCTCGGCCTCGAAGGTGCCCACCGATGGCCACTTCGTGTACTGGATGTTCTCCCAATCCTCGACGTCGAAACCGAACGTCATGAGCCGGCGAAACATCTCGTCGTAGGAGAAGAACCGGCTGTAGCCATCCCACAGATAGCCCTTGCCGGTGCCGTGCCCGCCGAGTGCCTCTCCGAAGTCCACCAGGTAGTGCTTCACGTAGCCGCGTCCCGGCTCGCCCTCGTAGACGTCCAGGGTGTTGTCGATGCGGAGTCCCGTCTGGTTCGTCAGAGCGCCGAACACATGCAGTGCTCGCAGGATCCGCCTGTCTTCGTGGTCGATCCTGTCGTTGGGATCGTCCTCGCGAACCCCCTTGTCCTGAATGGCGCCGAGCACCACGCCGGGGACCCAGAGACTGACCGTCGACCGGTAGCGACCGTCCGCCGGTGCCGCGACCAGAGCCAGCACGGAATCGACTCCGGCCCCGTTCAGGTCGCTCTGCGGGTCGATGGCCAGGTCGTCACGGCGGAAGAAGAACAGATAATCTTCCGGGACGTTGTAGCCGAATCCCCAGAACAGCCGGTTCACCACGACCGCTGTCGTCGTCTCAAGCCCCGGAAACTCCGGGGGATCGAATTTCACGAGGTATCGGTAGCCGCGCGCATCCCTGATCAGGAAACCGGGATTGCTCCCCTCCGCCTTCGCGCTCACCACGGCGATCGGGAACTGCGGCGGGCCAATGTCTTCCGGGCCCCGGAGCAGCTCCTCCGGCGGGACCTCCCGATACCCCAGCCTCGGCGTGAACCAGGTGGAGGCCGGAAGGTCATCCATCGAGTTGACGTCCCGAGCGGGAGTCGGCCCCACGAACTCGAGCGCTCCCACCGCGGGTCGCTGAACATAGAGAGCATACTGGTACGACCACGTGCCGAAATCGTGCGACTCCGGCACGGGAGTCGGCGTTGTGTCCGCCTGGACCGTCACCGGCTCGTCCAGCGTGAACCGCGGGGCAACGGAACTGCAGCCGGCGCTCCACAGCGCGGCCATGCCCGCAAGCAGCATCGCCGCCCGCCGTCTGATCGAATGCGCGCCGGCCCTCGTGTGTTCCGTTCTCATCAGTCCCACCTGTACCGGTCGTTGGTGTGCTGGAAGGCGCCGATCGTCAGCAGGACGCGAAATCCCTCCGACCCATTGGCCACTCCGATCGCGGCCACGGTGTTGTGCGTCCCGTGGACGACGAGTCCGATGCCGTATGAGTAGGGGGCATTGCTGAACGTCAGCTCATCGACCGACCGAGCCACCAGCAGGTAATCCAGGAAGAGAGTGGCGCGCAGGTTGTAAGACAGCGGCCACTGATACTCCAGTGACGGCTGGACCATCACGTTGTCGGCCCGGAGGATGGTCCGGGTGCTCTCGCCGCGAAACAGATGGTGCCGGGGGTATTCGGCGAACGAGATCGGAACGGGATCGTTGAGGTTCTCCAGTACATCGAGCGCCACACGGGGAACCAGGAGCCGGTTTCGCCGGATAACCGGGATGAATCCGGCGGCGTCTATCCCGCCGCGCGCGAAGCGACTCACGTCGGATCCCACTCCGAAGGACACGCCGCCATGGGCCTCCACGCGAACCCCGGGGGAGCTCATACCCGGAATCTCTCGCGAGTCGTAGCGCACGGCGAGTTCATTGTAGATCTGCTGCCCCACCGTCGCGGAGTCCGAGGAGATCCCGGGAACGGTCGTCAGGTCGAAGGTCTGATCGATGTTGGACGTATCCGAAGTGCGCGGGACAGCGACAGCGCGGTCCCGAAACAGGCTGGTGAGGAAGATCTCCCAGCGGTCCGATGGCCGAAGTCCGGCCGTGAGTTGCGCCTTGCTGACGCGCTGGGCGTACAGGCCGAACGGAGAAGTCGCGGTCTGTTCGAAGCTGTTGCGCTGATCCGTGAGCGGATCGGACCCGAAGCCGTAGAATTCGTAGTCCTGGCGTTTCTTGAATGCGCCTTCGGCCTTGAACCACCATACGTTGCGGCCGGCCAGGACGTTGTAGGTGACGGCGCCGTTGAAACCGTAGACCTCGGACCCGCCGTAGTACCCGCCCGCCGACACCCCGAACGGCTCCGCGCGATAGAACGCCCTCGCTCCGCCGGCGAAACCATCGGAGGACCCGAGCACCACTACCGGCGTCCAGCCAGTCCGATTTTCGTAGAAGTAGAAGAAGTCATTGTACCGGCTGATCACGCTGCCGTCGTCGACCAGATGTGCGCCCAGGCCAGTGAAGTACAGTGCTCCACTGAGTGTGGCGCGGGGCAGAAAGAGGGCAGTGTTGGCGATCGCGCGAGTTCCGGCGCCGCCGTCCCTGGGTGCGCGCTCGAGGCCCCGCACATGGAAGTACTCCTCGCTCGGAGTCGGAGCGGAATCCCGGGGAGCAGGGGAGGGGACGCTGTCCTGTTGTGCGGCCAGCGAGGCCGGAAAGCCAGCGACCAGCGCCAGCCAGATCCACGCGATGGAGACGGTTCTCATCTATACTCCCACCCTGTCTGATCGGGCCAGGTCTCAGACACCACCATCCGTTCATGTATACTGAGAGGAAGTACAATCCGGCTCAAAAAGTTTCGTCGGGTGCGTCGCGTCCACTCGACGTTTTCGGCTCGACAGGGTTCCCGGAGCGGATTATCCTCACGAGCATGAGAAATGTCGACACCCCACCGTCTGCCTGGAAGCTGTTGGGAGACGTATCCCGGACGGCACTTTCGGATACCAGCCTCGAGCTGCACTGGGCCGTGCAGCTGATCGGGGCCGTGCCGCTCGCTCTGCTGCCGCCCGAGGCTGACGCCAGCCACGCCAACCTGGGGTGGCTGGCCGGTGCCGCTACGTTCGTCACTCGACCGGTCGGCCGAGCGCACCCCGCGTGTTTCGGGCTTCGCGTGCCTGATTTCTGTCTCGTCGTCCTGGACCGGAACGGCGCCACGATCGATGAACTTCCATTGTCGGGGAAGACGCTCGACGACGGGTATGCCTGGATCGCCCGAATAATGGAGCGCGCAGCCGAAGGCAGGACGGATCCCGGGATGCTCCAGCGACCCGGCGGCGACTTCCCGCAGCATGCCGTGGCGTCGGGCGCTCCGTTCACCGGCGGCGACCCGAAAGCGCGCAATGAACTTGCTTACTGGTACGACAACGCGCTCCTCGTTCTCTCCGAGGTAGCGCAGCTGGAATCCGAAGCATCCGAGGTCAGGACCTGGCCGCATCACTTCGACATGGCAACGCTGATCACG
>CBDUVN010000068.1:0-10827 GCA_965370685.1 uncultured bacterium
ACCGGGCGGTTTCTGCCGCCACAGGTAATGACGAACGTGGAGATGTTCGCGATCCCAGCCGTGCGAAACGCTTTCGATGTCGAGAGGGCGCGCGGATCGCTGCGAGGGCTCGACCCGGAGGAGGCGGCCGCCCTGACACCGGAGACAGTATTCGATCGGTGGGCGATCCAGCTGACGGGGATCGCCGAGCGGCGGATTCTCCCGGACCTGCCGGGCGCGAGCACCGAGGCGATGCACGTGGCCGCCGGAGAGCTTGCGCTCGAGTACGCCGGCATCGATTCCTCCGAAGTGGACCTGCTGCTGGCGGCCACGCTCACGCCCCGTGAGGACGTGCCGAACGCCGCTTGCACGATCGCCGCCGGGCTGGGAAGCCCGGACATCCCGGGTTACGCCATGAACACGGCATGCGCCGGGTTCCTGCACGCCATTGCCAGCGCGTACGCGTTCGTCACATCGGGCGCCGCCGATACGGTCCTCGTCACGGTCGGTGACGCGCTGACCCGGATCACTAACTGGGACGATCCCAAGGTCGCGGTCCTGTTCGGCGACGGAGCGGGAGCTGCGGTTCTGACCTCTAATCCCGCTCCCGGTCTGGTCCTCGCAGCTCCCGTGCTGGATGCCGAGTACTCGCCGGACCATCTGAACGTCACGGGTCTGGGGTGGGGCGATCCGCTGGATCCGAAACACAAGCTCAGCATGTCCGGCGGAGCCAACGTGCTGCGGCAGGCCATCCGCACGATGCAGGACGTCGCCGACCGGGCGCTGGCACGCACTCCGCTCAGCTGGGAAGACGTGGACGTCGTGGTGCCCCATCAGGCGAACGAACGGATCACTCAGGGCCTCGAAAAGGTACTGCAGCTTCCGAACGGCCGGGTGCTGCATCGCATCGCGCGGATCGGAAACCTGTCAGCATCTACGGTTCCGATCGTGCTCGACGAACTGCTTCGTGGCGAGCACGGTCCCCTGACGGACCCGACACGCATCGTCCTGACGGCGGTAGGCGGCGGCTATGCCAGCGGAGCGGCAGTCATCGAATGGAGCCCGCCGGCCGGCTGAGACTTGAGTCCCCGGCTCAGTCGAGCGGCGACGCCGTGACGGAGAGGATCTTCGGAAGGTACGAAGCTACCAGCTTCCAGCGTTCGCCGTCCGGGCTGGCGTACAGGTGCCCGGTGGATGTTCCGAAGTACACGCCGCACGGATCGAGACCATCGGTGGAGAGCGCCTCCCGCAGTACCGTAACGTAGGCATGCCGCTGGGGCAGTCCCTCGGTCCTCGGTGTCCAGGAGCTTCCTCCATCCGCCGTCTCGTACACGCGCAGGCGAGCCTCGCACGTGGTGCGCATGTGGCTCGACTCCTCGGGGATTACCCACGCCCGGTCCGGGTCGTGCGGATCGAGGCCGATGACATAGCCGAAATCGCTGGGAAGATCAGCCGTGATTTCCGTCCAGCTGGCTCCCGCATCGTCACTGCGGTACGTGCCACAGTGGTTCTGCTGGTACAGTCTGCCCGACACGAGCGGATGCGCGCGCAGGCTGTGGACGCACTGGCCAGCCTCCGGGTCCGGATCCAGCAGGAAGTCGGCCCTGACTCCCCGGTTCGCGGCGGTCCAGCTGGCTCCCTCGTCCTCCGACCGGTAGCACCCACCGGCGGACAGGGCTACATACAGCCGCGCCTCGTGAGCCGGATCAGCCTCGATGGAGTGAAGCGCGAGACCGCCCTTGGCCGGCTGCCACGCGCTCTGCGTGGGATGCCGTTCCAGGGACTCGATCCAGCGCCAGCTGTCTCCCGAATCGTCCGACACGAACAATCCGGCGGGCTCGACGCCTGCCCACACCCTTCCCGGACGGCCGGGGCCACCGGGGGCCACGTGCCACACGGCGTGGACTTCACGTTCGAGCTCGGGCGGGTATGCGGGCCGTGTCGCAAGTGGTGTCCAGCTCCGTCCGCCGTCACTGGTGCGATAGAGGTGCGTTCCCCACACCTCGTGTCGGACGGCTGCCCAGCCGGATCGACCTGTCCTGGGATCCATGACGGCGTGGTAGATCTCGTAGCCCTCGATCGACGGCCCCTCGATCGACCACCGCAGACGGGATGCGTCCGATCGGGCAATGAACAGGCCCTTCCTCGTCCCGACGAGAAGCTGCACCCGGCTCAACTGATCACCCGGCTCAAGCGATCCAGTCCCGCAGCGGAATGACTTCCACGGACTCGCCTCGCTCGACGATCATCCGTCCTTCCGGTACGATCGCGAGGGCGTCGGCGTTGACCATCGAGCTGAGAATCCCCGATCCCTGCGGACCCGTGAGCCTGGCGTCGTATCCGCCATCCGCGCGGGGCTCGAGTTGCACGCGGAAAAAGTGGGTCAGCTGTTCGGGAGACGAGATATCCTCCGCGGCCCGCGCTCGAAGCGTGCGGCGCAGGACTCTCGAGTGACCCGCCAGGGCACGAAGCGCCGGTCGGACGAACACGTGAAACGTGACCATGGCGCTCACCGGATTGCCCGGCAGCCCGAATACCGGCCGCCCATCGAGGACGCCGAACGTGATCGGGCCCCCGGGCCTCATCCGAACTCTCCAGAAACCGTGCTCCATGCCGAGCGAGTCTAGTGCCTCCTTCACGTGGTCGTGGTCACCCACGCACACGCCGGCCGACGTGATCAGCGCATCGATTTCGCCCGCGGCCTCGATTTTCCGCCTGACGTCCGCCGTCTCGTCCCGCGCGATCCCGAGACGGATCGGCTCGGCCCCGGATTCGGACACGAGGGCCGCGAGGCCGTGCTCGTTCGAATTCATGATCCTGCGGCCGGCCAGGACGTCTTCGAGATCGTCGAAGTCGGCGAGCTCGTTTCCGTTCGACAACACACCCACTCGCGGCCGGCGCCGCACGGTCACATCCGGCCAGCCCATCGTCGCGAGTGATCCGATGACCGCAGGGGTGACCTCCGTTCCTGCCTGAAGCACTGTCGCTCCCCGCTGGAGATCCTCTCCGGCGAGCCGGATGTTCCGTCGTGCGTCGGAGTCGGCCCGAATCGCGACGCGTCCGTCCCGGCCCCCGTCGGTGTGCTCGATTCGGACGACGCCGGTGGCGCCCTCCGGCACCGGCGCCCCGGTCATCACCCGGACCGCCGTACCGGGTGAAAGCGCTGCTCGCGGGACTCCGCCCGCCGGCACATCGTCAACCACGGGAAGCACGACCGGCGATTCTTCGGTGGCCCCGGCCACATCGTCAGACCTGACCGCGAAGCCGTCCATCGCGCTGTTGTTCCACGGCGGATGATCCACCCGGGAGCGAACATCCGAGGCCAGCGCCCGTCCGAGGGCCTCCGATATTCCGACCTGCTCCTCTGACAGGGGAGAGCAGGAACGCAGCACGCGGTCCAGCGCCTCATCCACGGACAACCGGTCGGCAGCACTGTGTTGCGTCGGATCGTGTTCTCGCGTCGGCTCAGTCTCTCGCATCAGGGCTGGTCCCGATACGCAGGCCAGCCCGGATTCACCGGGCGCCTGTACAGGACGAGCTGTTCGATCAACAGGTCCTCCAGGGCCACTGCCACGTCACCCGGGGCGTCGTATCCGTTGAGCAGCAGCGAGAAGATCAGAGTTTCCCCTGCGCCGTCGCGCAGGTAGCCGGAGAGGGCGCGGACCGATGACAGCGATCCTGTCTTCGCCGTGACGTTGCTCTCACCTGGAGTGCCGAGCAGACGCCGCTTCAGCGTACCGTCCACTCCAGCCACGGGCATCGCCGCCTCGAACGTGTCGAACTGCGGATGCCTCCACATCGCCCGCAGCAGCCTAACCATGGCATTCGGCGTGATTTCGTTGTAGCGGGACAACCCGGAGCCGTCGGACAACGACACCGCTCCCGGCTCGATTCCCCACGCCGCGAGCGTCTCCTGCACGACCTCGAGTCCGGATTCAATGGAGCCGCCGTCGCCGGCTTCCCGGCCGATGGTCCGGAGGACCGTTTCGGCGATCTGATTGTCCGACGGCTTCAACATTTTCGTCACGACCGTCGACAGAAGCTCGGAATGAAGCTCGGTGGACCAGGTCGGTGCGGCGGGGCGCTCGTTCGATTCCGCTCTCCGTGTATCTCCGGACAGCCCGATTCCGTCTCGCTGCAGGAGAGCTCCCAGGTAGTCGAGCAGGTAGAGTGTGGGGTGCGGGGTCGCGAGGTAGAGCGGCACAGTATCCGGTCCGAGCGGAATCCATCCCTCCAGGCGAACGTTGCCGCCTTCGGGCGGCGGAAGGAACTGCAGGCGAACTTCGGAGCCGGGAGCCCCCGTACGGACCCGGTTGTCGATCGGCAGATCCGGTCCGCCACCACGGAGCTCCATGCGTGCGTCGTCTCCGAGCACCGGCCCGGGGATGAGGTGTGCGCGGACCGTGTTCGGATGAAGCTGAAGGCCGCTCACGCCGGTCGCCCAGCCGCCGTACAGGTCGTCCCACATCCAGCCTTCGCCCCACTGCCCGTCATCGAACACGCTGTCGTCACCGACGAGGTCACCCTCGATCCGCTTGATCCCCGCCTTGTCGAGTATGGCTGTCCAGCCGGTGACGTCATTGCGCGACAGGACCGGATCTCCTCCTCCGATGATCCACAAGTCTCCTTGCAGCGTCCCGTCGCGGATCGGTCCGTCGGCTACGATCCGGGTCGTCCAACGGAATCCGGGCCGGAGAGCGTCGAGGGCCACCGCAGCGGTGATGATCTTCGTATTGCTCGCTGGAACGAATCGCTTCTCGGCCTCGCTCTCGTACAGCACTTCTCCCGTTTCCGCGACCTGGACGGCGAGCCCCACGTGCGCCCGGATCAACGCCGGGTCCGACACGATCCGATCGAGGCGCGTCGCCAGGATGTTTCCGGAATCCATCGGGATGGTGGCGGTTTCCTGCGCGCCCAGGCCGCTCACAGCAGCGACGGACACGAACAGGGCGAACAGGAACGGCACGGCACCGATGTGCCTGCTGCCGCGCGGTCGAACCCGGGTCGAACTGTCGTCAGGACGTCTCATGCTCACTCCCCGTGTCGGGTCTGCCACGTTCCGATGCTGCCATCCGCTCGGCGCGCTCCCGGTCTTCCGGGCGATTCACGTTCCAGAACATCCGGTCCGGGTCCCCGAAGGATCGCACTTCGTCAAAATCCATGATGCGAAGCTCTACGTCGCCGAAGAAGGAGACTATGGCCCGGTCCCCTCGATCCAGGGCTCGCTCGATAGCCGGCGCTGTCGCGGTCCCGTAGGCGGCGCACAGGGGCTCGAATCCCCGGGGGCCCTCACTGGCGGGGAGAACGACCAGCTCCCGGGCTGCCTCCAGCGCGATCCGCCCGATCAGCTCAGAGGGCAGAAACGGCATGTCGCACCCCAGGACGATCGCGGCCTCCAGGCCGTCGTCGGAAGCCCACTGAACCGCCGTCAGGATACCGCCGAGTGCGCCGAGGCCGGGTTGAAGGTCTGGTCGAACGTGGAGGCCCATGTGCAGATACGGGCCGGGCTCGTTCGCGACGATTCCGATGCTGTCCACGACCGGCGACAGGGCCTCCACCGTGCGATCGAGAATCGTCCGATCGCCGATTCGGGCCAGTGCCTTGTGCGACCCGTATCTCCGGTTCGCCCCGCCCGCGAGAATCACTCCCATCACTTCCTCGCGGCGTGCCATCAGCCGTTCCCGTATCGATAGGGAGAATCTCGCCGGGCCCGTCCGACCAGCGCGACTCCGGATCGACCGGCGATCTCGACTGCGAGCGTGGTCGGAATCGAGATCGTCGCAGCGGCAGCGATGCCCGCAGCCGAGAGCTTGGCGGCGATCGACGCGGAGATCCGACCCGAGAGAAGAAACAGCGATTGCTCCGGCACCCCATCCTCGAGCAGGGCGGAGCCCACGAGCTTGTCGATGATGGCGCTTCGGCTCACGTCCTCGACCACGTCGACGATGCCGCCGTCGATCACCAGCGCTCCGGTGTGAAGGCCACCTCCCCCGGTTGTCCGCACGGCGGCGCTGTCGAACATGTTGCGAAACAGCTCGGCCAGGCGGGGTGCATCGGACAGGAGATCCTCCAGGGCAGGCCCCGGTCGGTACGGGCCGGCCGGATCGTGAGCGCTGATCCGCGCCGGGGCCGGACCCGGACCCGCTGCCGTCCGGCGGTTCGCCAGGCGCTGCCGTGCGAGCTCGGACAGGCGGACGCGAACCCGGCACGCGGACTCGACACCCAGGCTCGAGATATCCTCGGTACCCGCGACGATACCTTCGCTGAACAGCCATCCCAGGGTGAGGGCCTCGAGCCGGTCCGGCGTGCACAGCCATTCAGCGAGCGGTTCGCCGTCGGTCGACTCGAGCCGGACAACGGCCTCGGACGCGGCGGGCGGCTCCTGGATCGCACCGGCAGACAGGTCGTCGGGCACCTTCGAATTCATCAGAAATAGTAGAACAGCGTCGCGCTCAACTCGAAGTTGTTCGTCCAGAACGACTCCTCGGGAGCTTCCACCCCGCTGTCGAGGAAATTCGCCAGGTTCTCCAGGTAGAAGAAGGCATCGGGTGATTTGAGCTTCCAGAGGTGATCCCGGAGGTCGAGGCTGAGCCCGAGCCGATCGGAGATGTCCCACTCGGCGCCCGCACCCACCGACAGCGACGGAGTCGTCCCGATCTTGAATCGGTACGGCTCGAGACCCGGAGCGGCGAACACATCGGAGACTTCTTCGCTGATTCCCTGCAGGATGCCTCCTCCGATGAACAGGTAGGGCTGGAACCTCTTTACCGAGCGGGCACCTGTCAGCCACATCTGCATGTTGGCCTCGATCAGCAGCCAGCTCGAGTTGATCGTGTCCACGATGGAAGGCACCTCGAGGCGAGGATCCGTCACCCACAGATCCGACGAACCGTAGCCCATGGTCACCTCGAATGTCAGCGGGTTACTCACACGTACCCGGAAACGCCCTCCGACGATCGGAGAGGAACCCGGGCCCTGATCCAGGTTGCCGCGGGAGGTGAACAAGTAGCCGACGTACAGGCCGGCCCGCATGGAATGATCGATCCAGCGGTAAGAAGACTCGATGCTTTCCTGCTGCGCGAAAGCCGAAGTGGGTATGAGAACGGTCGCCAGACACGAAATGGCGAGCGCAGCCTTCAGCAGAGATCTGTTCGGATTCAAATCGTCAGTCCGTTCTCGGGTTTTGTTGACACTCATTCAGCGCGTCGTCTATACTCCGATGCGAGATTCCCGGGCCCCGCGCAGCTGACCGGCGGGGACCGCCGGAACGGCGCGACAGGCCGGTTTCCGGCCGGCCCAATGTAGAGGCGATGCCTTGCCTTTTCCAGATCGTTCTGCCTTCCGTCCACGTCTGCTGCAACTCGGACTCCTGGCAATGCTCGTCGGAGTCGCTCCCGGTGTGTTGTGCGCCCAGTCAGTACGGCTCACGGTACCGGAAGAGAATTTCCGCAAGGAGCCACGGGTGTCGAGCGGAAACCGTCTCGCCACGGTGCTCGAGGGCACAATGCTCGATGTGGAGGGACGCCAGGGCCGCTGGCACCAGGTCACTCTCGAGGGATGGATCTGGAAGCCATCGGTCTCAGCGGACCAGCGCGATGGATTCGACCTCGTAGTGTCGAAGCCCGGGGGGGAGAACCTCCGGGAGGAGCCGAACGCAGAATCCCGCCGGGTAGCGATTCTCGAACGCGGAATGCTCCTCGGCAGTCTGGAGACGCGGGGCAACTGGGTACGGGTCCACCGAACTGCGTGGATCTGGTCCGGCTCGGTGACGGAGACGGGCGCCCGGGTCGTCACCGCCCCACCGCCGGAGGATCCGGACACCGGCCCGGCGGTTTCCGCTGCCGACGAAACTCCCACCCCGACCGTGCCATCGACAGCGAATTCACTTCCCGATCGCCTCGTGGTTTCCGAGTCGCCGGTGCTGATGCTCGTGTCTCCCGACGGGGACACGGTCGCGACGCTGCAGTCCGGTGCCGACGTCGCGGTGCTGTCCAGACAGGGAGAGTGGGCCCGTGTTCGTCTCGAGGGCTGGGTCCGGGAGCAGTCCACACTTCCGTCTGATTCCGCGGCGGCCTCGGACTCGCTCACGGCGGCGGATCTGCGCGCCAACCCCGAGCAGTTTGTCGGAAGAAGGGTTCGCTGGTCTGTCCAGTACGTTTCTCTCGAGCGCGCAGAGGCGGTACGCACCGACTTCTACGAGGGTGAGTCGTTCATTCTGGCCCGGCCCGCTGACCGATCGCAGGGATTCGTGTACATCGCCGTCCCGCCCGAGTTGCTTCCCCAGGTCGAGTCGCTACGCCCCCTGCAGACACTCGAGGTGCTGGGGCGGGTCCGGACGGGTCGATCGGCCCTGATGGGGGTGCCGATCCTCGACCTCATCGCACTGCGGTGATCGTGTGAACGATCGTGCGGTATCTCTGCGGGATGCCGGGCGCGGCCCGCCCGGGACCACAGATGAGAGCCGCGACGTCCACGTCCGGGTTCCGTTTCCCGTAGACCGCGCCGTGCTCTGGGTCCCCAGGAGAAGCCCGACTCCCGAGCCACCGACACCCGACGGTCCCTACGAGCTCGTGTTCCAGCGGGATGTTCTCAGGGAGATGGCCCGCCACGTGACTGGAGATCCACGTGAGTCCCGGTTTGGATTCCTGCTCGGGCGGCTGCACCGCTGTCCGACGTCGGGAGTGCACTATGCACTGGTGGATCGGGCGTTACCGGCCAGGGAGGAATTCGTAGAGGAGGCGCCGGGCGCGTATCTGCTCCGCGCCTGGGCGGACGCACAGCCGGAGTTCCGAAGGCACCCGGGTGTCCTCGTGGGCTGGTATCACAGCCATCGACTCCTCGGCCTGCTGTTGTCCGAGGGAGACATGGACGCGAACCGCCGGTACTTCAACGAAGCCTGGCAATGCTGTGTCCTGTTCGCGCCGGACGAGACTCGGCCACTGGGCAGCGTGTTCCGGCCCGGAACTCAAGAGTCGAGCCGCAAACCGCCGGACCCTGCCGCATTCTGGGAGCTTCCGTCAGATGACGAGAACGCGTCCGGTCGCCCTGTGCTCGACTGGACGAATTACGAGATCCAGCGGGACGTGACCGTTCCCGGGCTTCCGGTGCCGGAGCGGGACTCCAGGGGGTCGTCGCCGGCAAGCGCATCGTCGGGAGGACCGTCCGGCGTGCAGTCCGGTTCCGTGACTCCTTCGGTCTCGGTCGTCATTCCTCCCGAATCGTCTGACTCCCAGCCCCTGGCGCCTCGGCGCAGGATCGTCTCGTGGACGACGGTATTCGCGCTGATCGCGATTGTCGCGCTGGTCGCGATTCTCGCATCTGTGGGATTGCGGTCCAACGCACCGACGCCCGTGACAAGGCCGACGCTGCAGCGCCCCACACGTCCCGCCGTTTCATCTGAACTGACGCGATATCGGGAAATTGCCGCGGAACTTCGGACCTCGATCGACAGATATGGAGAACGTGCCCGGGACTTCGATCTCGGCCGGATCGGGTGCGACCTGCTCACGACGGGCTATGGCGTGGTTGATGCATCGTTCATCCAGTTCGTGGCCATGCGTGCGCAACTTGACGCAGACCAGGGATCCGAGCCCGCGATGGAGTTCGACAGACTCTCCGAGGAGGTGGATGACGTGAACGGGCACTTCGATGCCTCCGGCTGCCCGAGGCCCGAATGACACGCGCCTGGATTCGCCGGGCGATCGGGCTGTGTCTGGTTGGAGGGTTCGTTTCCACCGGGGGACCGGTAAGGGCGAGCTCGGTTCAGGCACAGGAACGATCGCCGCTGCAGAAGAGCGAGATCGTCCGCCTCCTGACCAGCGGCACGTACTCTTCGGCTGAAGTGATCACGATCATCCAGCAGAACTGTCTGTCGTTCACTCCCACGTCCAGAGACCGGACGGACTTTCGTGCGCTCGGTGCAAGCCAGGCGATCCTGGACGAGATCGAACGGTGTGCCGACCAGGGCCCGGCCCGGCCGGACGTGGCTGCGGCCGCAGTGGGAATCCAGCTTCGCCGCCAGAACTGGGACGCGACGGCGGGGGGCGAAGCCGTCATTTCGGCGTATTTGCAGTCCGGTGGAACGCCTGTCGTCGGTGAGCGACTGATCCTCGCCGGGGCGGCGGAAATCGAGGGAGGCTCGGGCATAAACCCGATCGCGGAGACGGGAGCCGACGGTCGGGCCGAATTCCGCGTGAGCGCGGGCACCGTAGCGCGGGAATACAATCTGCTCGTCCGGGCTATCGACCGCCCGAGCGTGGCGTCATCGTCCGTGTCTCTCCGGGTCGGTCCCGGGGCTCCCGCAGTGGTGGATGCGGCAGATGGGGTGCTGGATCCTGCTGCCGGGCCCGTGGCACTCCGGCTCGTCGTGCGTGATGCCTGGGGCAATCCGGTCCCGGGTGCTCCACTCGTCCTCCTCGCGGGCGACGAGGACGGAGACGTGCTGTTCGAGGGGGCAGCGTCATCCGACGGCAGCGTGAGCGTGCGGCTGCCGGAGGCCGCCTTGATCGACGTTCCGAGGGTGACGGTACTCTCGGGTGACACGCGACTTGCCGCATTGGCCGTCGTGGAAGCTCGGAGACCCGCATCGATCGCCGTCGTGTCCGGCGGCTCGCAGGTGGCGGAGCCCGGACAGACGCTGGCTGTGCCGCTCGTGATCGAGGTCCGGGACGCCAGCGGCGAACCGGTACCCGGGGCGGTCGTCAGTCTCGCGGCCAGAGAGGGAACTGTCCGGCCTCAGAGAGCGGCAGCCGACGCGAACGGCCAGGTCGAGGCCGTCGTGGGCCTCGGAGCCTCGGGCGCCGAGACCGTGATTCGCATCGAAGCCGGGAATGCCATCCGTGATGTCCG
>CBDUVN010000069.1:0-10740 GCA_965370685.1 uncultured bacterium
ATGCAGGCCACGGGCGGTGGGGGCGGATGTCCCGCCGCAGGTGCGGGAAAACGGAGTCGGGGTCGCGATTAGAGGGGGCAGGGTGAACCACGGTTGGGACAGGATGGCCGACATCGCGGGGCGCCCGGATGCACGAAGGGCCGGCCGTTTTGGGCAGCTTTTCAGTCGGGGCGCTTGGATTTGTCGTCGAGGCGCTCTTCTTGCGCAGCCGGACCCTGCGCGTACGTAGACAGACCGCCAACGGCCCAGTGGAGGTGTGGCGTGCTACGGTCCAGTAGAACTGTTCTTCTTACCTGTCTGTCCACATTCCTTGCCGCGACATGCGGTGGGGAGTCCTCAACAGGCCCCTCTACAGGTTCGATCACGGTCAACCTGCACGTATCAGGGGAGGATGCTCCTGCCGCCGTCGCGGTGGCAGTAGACGACGGCGAGGACCGGAGTATCCCGGCGGACGGGTCTGTCACGTTCTCCGACCTGTCGAGCGGGGAACACAGTGTTCTCGTCTCAGGCATACCGTCGAACTGCACTGTCACGACACCGAACCCGACTGTCGTGTCATTGGTGGGTGGTGAGACTTCGACGGTAGGCGTGTCGATAGGCTGCGCTGCCAACGTCGGGTCCATCGAGGTCTCGGTGTGGACGAACGGGGAGGATCTCGACCAGGATGGCTACGTGGTGGCGGTCCACGGAGGCGATCCACAGCCTCTGCCCACGACTGGTTCTGCGATGCTGACCGGCGTCCCGGTCGGAACGAACACGGTCACGATCACCGGTGTGGCACAGAACTGCGAGGTGCTGGACGGAGAGTCGTTCGAGGTCGTTGTTGCCTATGGCCAGACCGCGGCGAAGGGCCTGAGCGTATCGTGCTTCATCAGCCAGTCCCGGATCGTCTTCACTGGCGACCGTTCTTCGTTCGGCGGAGTCTACGTAATCGATCCCGACGGGACTGACCTTCGACAGCTTTTTGAGTTTCGGTGGTTCTTGGGAGATCCCGTGTGGTCTCCTGACGGTAAGCGAATCGCGTTCATCAGCGGTAACGGGATAACCGCCGAGATCCACATGTTCCGGCCGGACGGAACGGACACCGGGCAGATCCTGCGCCTGACGGGCAACTTCTACGACCTGTCCTGGTCACCGGATGGAAGCAAGCTCGTGTTCTGGTGGGAAACGGACGGTCCAGATGACTTTGGTCAAGACGAAATTGCTGTCGTGAACGCCGATCTTACCGGGTTCATCAACCTCTCAAACAACCCGGGGGGACACGACCGGTGGCCAAAGTGGTCTCCCGACGGTAGCCAGATATTCTTCGACTATGGCGGGCATGGACCGGCCGTGGTCAATGCGGACGGCTCGGGGCTTACGTTCCTCACGTTCGAGGAGGCTGCTGCTCTGGACCCGCACTGGATCCCTGAGAATCTCGAGACCATTCCGGACGGCTTCAGGTACCCGGCCTGGTCACCAGACTGGACTCGTCTCGCGATGAGTTCCGATTCGGGTTCCGACCTGTATGTGATGAACGCCGATGGAACTGACCTGAGGCTCGTAGCGGGAGGGGAATACGACGTCCATACGTATCCCAGCTGGTCACCGGATGGCGAGCAGATCGCCTTCTGGGACGATTCGGGTACACAGTCTGACATCTTCGTTGTCGATCTCGCTGGCGGGATTCCGACCCAACTTACGTCCGCAGATTCACATGACGGCATTCCGGATTGGGGGCCGGGCCTTCGATAGGTCCAGCGTACCTGTGCGCGTCGAGCTGAGTGCGGCGATGAAGTGATTGCGTCGATGAATTGAAACCGGGCCACCCCGAAGGGCGGCCCGGCAGGACGGAGGTCTCATCAATCAGGACTAGCCCGCCAGGCCTGACCTCAGTCTCTGTTCCCTCGGCCCGGAATCGGCCGCAGATTCACGATCACGCCAGCGTGATCGCTGGGCCACAGGTTCGAGGCCGCCTTCTCCCACGGCTCGACGCCGAGTCGTTCCGCCTGCACGCCATCGGTGAGTCCGATCCCGTCCAGCGGAGCCGGGTCTCGATAGAATACCAGGTCGAACCGGCGATCCAGGATGGAGGTCGGGTTCAATAGATCGTTGTCCTGGCAACAGGTCGGACCCGGATCCCCCGGCGCACCGAGATCCCACAGGTCCGTGAATCCGGCGGCCGTGAACTTACCGTATGAGTCGGTCCACGTATTCCCGGGCGCCGTGTTCAGGTCTCCCATCACGAAGGCCGGGCGGGCGGTCCCGGACAGCCACGCGATCAACTCGTCGGCCTGCAGCAGCTGTTCCGCTTCACCCTCTTCCTTCGGCGTGAGGTGCGTGGACACGACCCGGTATTCCTTCCCCTTCACCTCGATCACGGCCGTCGCGAAGCCGCGAGTGATCTCCAGCTGCTGCCCCCCGAGAAAGATCGAAGGATTGTCGGAGTAGTTCACGGCGTCCGGGGAGTGCCACACGACGTCGTCCCGCACGAGCACGACGTCCATATCCTGCAGCCGCAGGTCCACGAGGTCAGTCGCCGGGTTCGGTCCGAGCAGCGCCGGAACCTCGAATGCGAAGTTGTGAACCACGGCGGCGGCCGTGTACCGCGCGCCACGCTCGCGGAGCGCATCGAGCAGGATCGTCAGGAAGTCGGTGTGCTCCACCCAGTCTCCCGGATACCCCGTGTAGATACTCGGCTGTCGGAGAGTGAACTTCGACACTTCCTGCAGGGTCACCGCATGGGGGCGACGCTCGGCGATGTAGTCCGCAATCGCCTCGGCCCGTTGCCGAAAATCGGTCGCCTGAACGGCGGCCCATTGCTGGCCGGCCAGCACCACGAGCTCCTCCAGCGAGCCCGCTTCCGTAATGCGTTCGATGTCGCTGCCGACGTACAGGTTCCAGTTCATCACCAGGACATCCGGCGGTCCGGCCCGCTCGACTCCGAGCAGTACATCCTGGTCGCCCGGACCGAGCACGTCGTCGCCGCATGCGCCCAGCCCGAGTCCGAAACAACAGGTCAGCGTAAGAATCGTCATCAGCTTACTCATCGAGGCCTCCCGCGATCGTGTGTTGACTGACTGCCACCAGCGTCAGCCTCACACGTGCGAGTCAAGCCAAGGTCAAGCCACGGTCAAGCCGTGTCGCTCAAGTCTGCGCGGCCTCCTGTATCCGCATACGCTGTCCCGGAGTGAGCATGTCCCGGGCGATCACATCGCGGACGATTCGCGCGACGAACGAATATCCTCGGGCGTCCGCGGTGAGCCACCGGTGCCATTCGAGCTCGTCCAGGGCGCTCGTGACCGCGGCGGCCTCGAGTCCGGTGGCCGTCACGAGCGGTTCGATTTCCACTCGTTCATCCAGCACGGCGGCTGTGCTCAGCACTCGCTGAGCCGGCTCGGTCAACCGGCGGTATCCGATCCGGATCGCGGCCGTGACCGTGTCGGGCAGGTCACCGGGATAGGTCTGGTCCATCGTCTGGAACGGCTGAGGCCACGTGGGCTGCTGGTCGATCTCCAGCCCGAGCCGGACACCGTTCAACAGGTCCACCGCGAACAGGGGAAGCCCGGCCGAATCCACGGAGATCCGTCGCGCCAGCCGTTCGACCCCTTTGCCGTCGAGGCCGGGCATCATCGCACGGGTGAGCTCCTCGATCCCCGCGGGGTCCAGGGGTTCGAGAGTAAGCGCCGCGCCCGCGAGGTCCCGGCCGATCCGGCTTCTCAGCTCGTCCAGTTGTGGCTTCGGCGGAAAGTCCTGCAGCGTGAGCAGAAGCGTGCATGGCTCTCCAGACAGGTCCCGCAGCAATCCCGGCAGCGCCTTCGCAGTGGCCTGGTCCAGGTGCTCGGCATTGTCGATCCACAACAGCAGGGGCCTGAGTTCCGACGCCGCGATCGCGAGTTCGGTGAACGCCTTCGGCATCGGAAGCGGAGTCGCCCCCGCCGCATGATCGCGGAGCGCCGGATCCTGCCAGCCCGTCTGAGCGAGCAGCGTGGCGAGCGCTTCGGGGGTGGCCACGGCGGCGCCCTCGGTGTCCAGCAGCCCTCCCGCGGCGAGGCCGAGAAATGCCGACCAGTCGGACGGAACGTCTGATGCGACTGCCCGGATGGTGGCGACAGCGGCCCCCTCCAGTCGAGCACGCGCCACGACCTCCTCGGCGAGGCGCGTCTTTCCGGAGCCCGACTCACCCCGACACACGATGACGGCCGGCTGGCGCTCTGCCATGCTGCGACGCACAGCGGACACCATTGTCTCCATTTCGCGCTCTCGCCCGACCAACGGTGCGCGACGCGCCCACACCTCCTCGTGCGGAAGTTCCTCGGGCAGCTTCCAGGTGCGCTCCTGCTGGACGCGCTCGGCGAGCGCCGCCGTGTCGGGCTCCGGCTCGATGCCGAGTTCGGTCTCGAGCCGCCGGGAGAATTCCTCGTACACACTCAATGCCGACGCCCGCTCACCCCGGAGTGCGGCGGCTTCCATCAGCAGACGAATCGCCCCGTCGGAGAACGGGTCGAGAGCCAGTGCCCGGCGGGCCACGTCCTGGGTCCCGGCTTCGTCTCCGCGGGCGAGCAGCATCGATCCGTGCGCCTGCATGGCCGATGTCGCCACGCTGGTCCAATGCAGTCGTTCGGTCGAGAGCCAGTCCTCGAACGCGCTGCAGTCGGGCACCGCGAAGCCCTCCATCCACGAGCCCCGGACGAGTTCGACCGCGTCGGCCCAACGTTGTTGAGCGACTAGTTGGTCCAGATCGTCGACGTCCAGGCTCACGGCGGCGTCCTCCAGCACGACCTGGTCACCAACCGAATCGAGCAGCCCCTCGTCCCCCATCCGCCGGAGCACGCGCAGCGCCTCATTCAACGAGTGGCGAGCCGTCGAATCCGGCTTGTCGCCCCACAGGAGGCCGACGAGATGCTCGCGCGAGCGCCGTTGACCCGGGGAGCGCGCCAGGTACAGAAGCAGCGCCAGGTTCTTTCGCCACAGCAACTCGCGTGCGGGCTCCTCGCCATCCACGAGGATCTCGACCGGTCCGAGGGTTCGCAGCTCGATCACGTCTCACACTCCAGTTCGGTCTGTTCCAGCACAGCCTCGACCCGTCTACGCAGCTCGAGGATTTCCGGATCCGGGTCGTTCCACAGGCGCAGGACTTCCTTACTCCGGGTCAGAATCAGATAGCAGCGGGGCAGGCCGGCGACGGGCCCGTCGCCGGTCAGGCGCCCGGCAAGCTCGACCGCCCTGGCGCGGGCGTGCACGCCAAATGCAGCATCCACCTCCGCGGCCTGCGCGAGACCTGGCGCAGTTCCCTCCTCGAGGTCCGTGTTCTCGTGCCAGTAGAGGGTCCGCAACGCCGCGATCGTGTCGCCCGCCTCCGCCTGCCACCCCGCGCGAAGCCAGTAGGTCGAGGCCCGCCCGAATGGGTCGGCTCCGAGAGCCACTGAGTCGTATTCGCGGAGAGACTCGGTCGCGTCGAGCGCCTGACGAAGGTCATCGGCCCGCGCGAGTGCGACACCCTCCAGTAGTCGCGATTGTCGGCGGACGGAACTCGGCCCGAGCGGTGACTCCAGCACACGCAGTGAATCGGACCAGGCAACAGCGTCCACGCCGCGGCCCATCCGGCCGTCGAGGAGCGCCAGACCGAATGCCGCGCGCCCGCGCAGAACCGGCGAGCTGGTCGGGTCGGACCAGATCTCGACAAGCGTTTCCGCCCCAGCTGCCGCTTCGTCGGAAACGAATCCTTCCAGCTCGAGTGCGTACGGGATCACCCTCCACTCCGCAGCCTGCAGCCGGGCCTGCAGCTCCACCTCTGAAATCCGTGTTTCTGCGACGATTGCATCGAGCGCGGAGAGGGCGGGCGGAATCCTCCCCTGTCCGAGCTCCCCGAGCGCAATCGCGAGGAGCCCGCCGGCAGCATGCTTGGGACTGCCAAACTCACGCGCGATACCGAGCAGCTGGCGGCCGAGCATTACCTGTCCGGCCGGAAGCTCCACGTAGCGGACCCAGCGGCACCCGAGGCCAAGAAATTCGAGCAGGCCTTCGCGGCCGTAGCTGGCAATCAACTGCTCGAACCCCGGCCCGGCCTCGTCTTGCCCGACGAACCGCAGCCGATAGGCCTGGCCCCAGATATCCGGATAGTCAACTTCGTGCTGGTCGCGCGCGAAGATCGAACGCAGGTGTTCCAGCGTCCGTCCGGCTTCCAGCCTCTGCCCGAGCCGGATCTGCGCCTGCGCCAGGTGCTCCACTGCCGGAACGAGGGACGGGTCCTTGTCGACCGCGGACTGCAGCAGCGCTACGGCGGAGTCGATCGGCTCTCCCCAGAGCCCACCGCGATGGTACAGCTCGTCGGCGTAGAGGAGCGTGGGATATGCCTCGAGCGGATGCTCCTCCGCGACTGCCCGGAGCATATCCGGTTTTTCGTCGTACGGCGCGATCCGCGCAGCTAGCAGCATGGAGTCCCGGACCGGGAGATTCGCTGATCCCGTCTGGTAAAGCTCCTGGAGGTCTACTTCGACCTCGGCGTGTGCGAGCCAGCGCTGTGACTCGGCGAGGTGCCATTCTGCGAGCGCGAAATCGGGCTCCTCCGCGACCGCTTGCGCGAACAGGCTCGTCGCGTCCAGCAACGCGTCCTTCCTGAACGCCTCCTTTCCCCGAATGAACAGATTGACCGCGTGCGGGGAGTAGGCGTTCAGGACGCCGACCTCGTCGGCTGAGACCTCGGAGAGCCCGGCAGCGCCAAGACCCTCCAGAAGGGCGTGGAACAGGGCCTGTCCCGCCTCGATCGTGTCGCCGCGCGCCACTGTCCTCTGGTACGGTCCTACGGAACCAGAGCCACCGTGAAGCTCGGCGGAGATCCGCCAGGTATCGCTCTCGGCGGAGAAGAAACATTCGCCGATCCACCGCGCATTGAGCCGCTGAGTCCAGGCCGACCAGTCGTCGTGCGCGAAATCGTCAAGGTTTCGATCATAGGTACTCAGCGTCTGACGCTCGCTCAGGATCTGAAAGCCTCGAGTGCCTTCAAGCTGTGTCGCGGCGATCGACCAGGCGGATCGTGCTGCACCCCGGTCTACGCCGGAAACCCGGCACGGCAGCACGGCCAGGTCTGCAGTGATCTCCGGCGGAGGTTTCGGCCACGACCACCAGAGAAGAAACATCGCCAGTGCACCGAGCCCGATCACGCCGGCCCGGAGTGCGGTGGGGCGCCGACGGCGCGCCACGCGGAGAGCTCGCCCGAAGGACGCTGCATCGGGCCAGCGGCGTTCCGGGTCCGGCTCCAGGGCGCGGGTCAGAGCGGGCCGAGCCCGGCGCGGAACGCCGGTCCAGTCGGCTCGCCTCGGATCCTGGAAGCTGGACCAGCGTCGGCCCGTGAATGCTTCGTACAGGACCATGCCGGCCGAGTAGATGTCGGTGCGTTCGGTAGACTCGCCACCGGTCACCTGCTCCGGCGCCATGTACGCCGGCGTGCCGGGTGAGTCAGCCTCGGTCAGCGGCGGCTCCGATTCCGACACGTCCTTCGCGATCCCGAAATCTGCGAGCACTGCCCGGTCCGGCCGCAGGAAGATGTTCCCCGGCTTCACATCCCGGTGAATCACCCCGCTGGCGTGAGTGGCCTCGAGCGCCGCGGCCAGGTCGACTCCGAGCCTCCACGCATCGACCTCCGGGCATGGGCCCGCGTCCAGGCAGGTCCTGAGGGACGGCGCGTCTTCGAAATCCATCACATAGTAGAGTACGCCGTCGGTCTCGCCGCACTCGTGAATCGCCATGACGTTGGGATGCGCGACGGCGGCCAGCGCCCGCGCCTCGCGGAGGAATCGCTCCGCACCTACGGCGGTGGCGAGTTCCGGACGCAGCACTTTGACCGCGACGGGACGCTCGAGCGTCGCGTCCTCCGCTCGAAATACCCTGGCCATCCCGCCGGCGCCGACCTCTTCTCCAAGTCGGTAGCGGGGCGCAAGGGCGGTTTTGAGGCGCTCGGTAAGCGTCGGCATGGCTGCCTTTCTGCTGTCTGGTCGCCTCGAGCAACCGGCGCGCTATGGGGGGCGCAGCGCGCATCCGGAGACTAGGGAGTGGGGGAGTGCTGAGTCAAGTGACTGGCATGCAAGAAGAACGAATGTCAAGAATGGCTGTACCAGTTTGAATCCTCTGCAGAGAATACAGCAGAATCATCTCGATTATCATTCAAGAGGAACCGCATAGACATTCACCGTAGTTTTCCATTCTGTCAGATCCCGTTTGTTGGTCAGTCTGGTCATTTCACTTTTTGCATCAAAATCTTCAAAACAATGCAATTCGTAACCTTGATCAGCTAACACCTCAAACAACTCTACTTTTTCATCATCAGTACTGTTCTTGAAACTTTCAGCGATGATGATTGGTTTGTACCTGGCGATCAGATCGGAAATCGATTTGATGATTTCTTTGTCGTAACCCTCCGTGTCGATCTTTATGAAAGCCAATCTATCCAACCATTCTGCGTAGTTATTTTCAAGAAACTGCGTCAGATTGATCCCTTTGATCTTCTCAGGGAGAATGAACTTCCCGTGGCGGCTTTTCTTGGTTGGCGAAATACCTCCGTTGGCAAACGACGCTTCAGACGAAATGAAATAGAATTCTTCTTCTTCCGTAGAAATGGCGAAACAATGGGGGATTATGTTGGTCTTATCCTGGTTAAGAGAAGCATTCCTTTCCAATATTTTGAAAACCCGGGGATTCGGATCAAAACCCAATGCCAACCCTGAAGGACCGGCAGCCAGGGCCATTGGAACAGTCGTGTCTCCAATATGAGCGCCGATATCAATTACAAAGTCCCCTGGCTTGATGAAGTTTCGAAAGAAGCCAACAAAATCTTTCGTAATGTCTTCAGGCTTGAATAGTGGATTTTCCCATTGAGCAAATTCAATTTGCCCTTCTTCTTCAAGATCATAAGTCAACACCCTGGACGGATATTCTCTGGTGAATCTACGTGCCTTTTTACGCCGGAATGATTCTCTGAGATATTTCAGCATGTTTCTTTTCGAATGATCTGAGGAGAAAGTCGGGCGAAAACACGTCGATCTGTTTTCTTCGCCTGAACGGTGGTCATGTCGTTCTGATTACCGTTTCAGTAGGCCTCGAGCAACCGGCGCGCTATGGGGGGCGCAGCGCGCATCCGGAGACTAGGGAGTGAGGGAGCGCTGAGTCAAGTGAATGGCCTGCAAGAAGAACGAGCATCGAGGAATCTCGCGCGCGTCCTCTCGCTATCGGACCCTGCGCCGGCTGAGTAATTTCGCAGCCGCGTGACACGCCGGCCCGACGTACCGGCAACCCGATCCTGCACCTCGTACCTGCACTGGATGGACCGATGTCCCTGAAGTCCACGCTTCGAGCTCTGGTGACCCTTCGGAAAGGCGTGTTCACGGGTCTGAACGAAGACACGGTTGGGAAAGAACCGTTCTGGCTGTTCGACGAATGGTACCGCGAGGCGCGGGAGGCGGGACTCTACCTGCCGGAATCGATGACCCTCGCGACATCCACGCCGGACGGATTTCCTTCTGCCCGCCTGGTTCTGCTCAAGGGACACGACGAGCGCGGCTTCGTTTTCTTTACCAACTACGAGAGCCGGAAGGCGGTCGAGCTGGAGAGGAACCCGCAGGCGGCGCTGGCGATTCACTGGCCGGTTCTTCAGCGCCAGGTACGAATCGAGGGAACGGTGGAGAAGACGAGCGAAGAGGATTCGTTCGCTTACTTCCGAACCCGGCCGCGCGGAAGCCGGATCGGCGCGTGGGCATCCCCTCAGAGTGCGGTGATCGAGAACCGCGAGCAGCTGGAGCAAGCGGTCGCGGACTTCGAGGCACGCTTCCCGGGCGACGACGTCCCGCTCCCACCTCACTGGGGAGGATATCGTCTCCGCCCGGAGCGCATCGCGTTCTGGCAGGGCCGGGCGAACCGGCTGCACGACCGCTTCCGCTTCACGCGCGCGGGGGACGGATGGACGGTGGAGCGGCTGGCCCCATGAGGAAGGCACGACTGAAAAGTTCCATCTGGTTGTAAGATCGAGCCGTCTGACGCATTTTATCGAGCGGCCTGGCGTATCTTTTTGCGCTTGGACAGTCATTATTCTCCGCGAGGAGTCTTCCATGTTCAGTAAATTCTCCGCCACGGCACTCGCCGCGGCTCTTGTATTCTCAGCCTGCTCCGGGGGCGACGGCGGCGCTCCGGCCACGGAATGGGCCGGCACCGTCACCGACAGCGCCGGCATCCAGCTCGTTTCGAACCCGCTCGATCCGATCTGGGGCGAGGGGGATGCGTGGACCCTGGAGGAAACGCTCCGAATCGGGACCCCCGAGGGAGACGCGGCCTACCAGTTCGGGCAGATCTCGGGGATCGGCTTCGCGTCGGACGGTCGCATCGTCGTGTCGGACATGCAGGGCCAGCACGTGAAGGTGTTCGCGGCCGACGGCACCTGGGAGCGGACGATCGGCGAGGCCGGCAGCGGACCGGGGCAATTCGGCGGGCAGGCCGGTCCGGTGCTTATCGGACGAGGGGACACGATCGTCGTGCCGGACCTTCAGAACCAGCGCGTGAACCTGCTCACGCCGGATGGCGAGGACCTGGGCAGCTTCCGGATCGGATTCGAGTCCGGGATTCCGATCCGCTGGGAGATGAGGCACGACGGAGCGGTCGTAAGCCAGGTCCGGCAGTTGAATCTCCCCGACACCCCGGGCTCGGGCACGCCGGACACGCTCGACGCGATCGTGGCGCGCGGCTACGACGGTGAGGTCACGGACACGCTGTTCC
>CBDUVN010000070.1:0-10714 GCA_965370685.1 uncultured bacterium
ACGCTGGCCCTGCTCCAGCGGGGTCACGACGTGCTGGCGGTCGAGTCACTGCCGGAGATCGCGTCTCTGCTCCGGGCACGAGGATTCCCTCGCGTTACCGTGTGCCCGCTGGACGCGCTTCCAGCCGGCCAGGCCGACACCGTGCTGATGCTGATGAATGGCCTCGGTCTAGCAGGCACGCTGGACGGACTGGTCCCGTTGCTGGAATCCGCACGGCGGCTGCTGGCGCCGGGCGGCAGAGTCGTTGCCGACTCGACCGATCCGAGGCAGTGGCTCGAGCCCGATGATCTGCAGGCCGATCTGCTGCGGCAGGACGGGCGATACGGCGGCGAAGTGCAATTCCAGCTGGAATTCGATGGAGTACGCGGAGAACCGGTCCCCTTCCTGTACGTCGATCCGGAAACGCTGCGTGATCGCGGCCTCCGGGCGGGACTCGTGCTGGAAGAGGTGCGGCCGTTCCCAGACGGCACGTATCTGGCGATCCTCGCTCCCGGGGACGACCCCGCCGTGAACGAACCGGAGGATGGATGAACGATCGACAGGACGACGGAATCGAGCGGGCCGAGGACACGCCGGTGGACAACGGGACGGAGGCGATCAGGATTCGCACGCCCGCCCTGTCGTCGGAGGATGCCCGGCAGACATACAAGGTCGTCGAGGCTTCGCTGCGCGAGTTGTGGGAAGTCGTGGACAATCTCTCGGCTATCCTACCGCCGCGCCCCACCTACTACCGGGTCACGATCTTCGGTTCGTCGCGCATGAACCCGGGAGACCAGCTGTACGAGGATGTGAAGCGACTGGCAGGCGAGCTCGCGGCGATGGGCTGCGACATCGTCACCGGCGGGGGGCCGGGGCTGATGCAGGCGGCCAACGAGGGGGAGCACGTAGGGGACGTTCTCGATCGAACCTACTCCATCGGCCTCAACGTCGAGCTGCCGCACGAGCAGGAGTCGAACCCCTACGTAGAGATGCTCTACCAGCACGGAACGTTCTTCTCACGGTTGCACCACTTCGTGCAGCTGTCGAGTGCGTTCGTCGTGGTCGGTGGTGGAATCGGGACCACCCTCGAAGCGATGCTGGTCTGGCAGCTGATCCAGGTGGGCCACCTGCACCGCCGGCCACTGGTATTCGTCGGTGACCAGTGGAAAGCGTTACTCGAGTGGGGACGCACCTACTGGCTGACCGGAAACCCGAACCTGGCCGACCCGGAAGACCTCGAAATTCCAACCTGCGTGGACACTGTGGACGAGGCGATCCAGGTGATCCTCCAGAACCTGGAGGATTGGGCGAGCGAAGCCGTCTGACGCCAGCCGTGGCTGCGCTACGGGCATCGGGCCCGTGGTCGGTCAGAGCTCGAACGCCTGTCCCCGTTCCGGAACCACCACTTCCGCCGTCCCGCGCTCGCGGATCGCCAGCGCCAGGGACTCCGCCGAGTCCGGCTCGCCGTGTACCAGGAAGTACCGCTGGACGTTTCCCTTCTCCCGCACCCCCTCCGCCCACGCGATGAGCTCGTTCCGGTCGGCGTGGGCGCTGTAGCTGTCGGCGCGCTCGACCCTCGCGTTCACATCGACCTGTGAGCCCAGGATCGGCACCGGGCTGCGACCGGCGAGGATCTTCCGTCCGAGCGTATGCTCCGCCTGGTAACCGACGAACAGGACGGTGGTCGATGGCTTGCCGAGGTTGTTCGACAGGTGATGCAGGATGCGCCCACCCTCGCACATGCCGGACGCGCTGATGATGATCGTCGGGCCCGGACGCGAGTTGAGGGCCTTCGATTCCTCGACGCTCTGGACATAGCGCAGGCGTCGGAACCCGAGCGCGTCCCCGTCCCGGTCGGTGCGGGTCGTCTCGATCATCTCCTCGTCCCAGCACTCCGGGTGGCGTCCGAACACTTCTGTCACATTGACGGCCAGCGGGCTGTCCACGAACACGTCGATCGGTGGGAGGGCCCGTTCCTCCCACAGCTGGTTCAGCCGGTACACGACCTCCTGGGTCCGGCCGAGGGCGAACGCCGGAATCAGCAGCGTTCCGTTCTTCTCGGCGGTCGAGGCCGCGCACTCGCGCAGGTATTTCTTCGCGGCGCTGGCCGGCTCGTGCAGCCGATCCCCGTATGTGCTCTCCATTACGACGAAGTCCGCCCCGCGGGGAATCTCCGGGTTCCGCAGAATCGGGAGTCCTTTCCGGCCGATGTCGCCGCTGAACACGATCCGACGGGTCCTGCCGCCTTCGGTGACCTCGAGGATAACGCTCGTCGAGCCGAGGATGTGGCCGGCGTCGAGGAACAGCGCGCGTACACCGGGCACGGGCGTGAACCAGGCGTGATAGTCGATCGCCCGAAACCGGGAGAGTGCCTTCCGCACGTCACCGATCTGGTACAGAGGCTCGAACGGGTGCTTCCCCTGCTTCTTCCGGCGCCGATTCACGTACCGGACATCGGACTTCTGGATATGGGCCGAGTCGACCAGCATGTAGCTGCACAGCTCTTCGGTGGCCGACGTGGTGAAGATCTTCCCTCGGAATCCGCTCCGCGCGAGTGTCGGGAGATTCCCGCTGTGATCGATGTGCGCGTGGGTGAGGATCACCGCGTCGATCGAGGACGCTTCGAACGGGAGATTCCGGTTCCGTTCGAACGCGTGCTTTCTGCGGCCCTGGGCGAGCCCGCAGTCGATCAGGAGATTCTTCCGGCCGACGCGAAGCAGGTGCATCGACCCGGTGACCTCGCGAGCCGCGCCCCAGAACTCGAGTTGCATGACCTCTCCCGATCCAGTTCGACGTCGGGCCCGGGTGACCCGGCCTGAGGAGAATGCTCGGGTCCCGGTGCACAATCGCGCAACCGGTGTGGGAAGACGAACCGGATTGCCGGGACCGATCGCGATTGTCGATTGCCGGGACCGATCACCAGACGCTAGTCTGACGCCGGCTCGATCATTCACGCCTGCACGGTGCGGAGAATCAGCATGAACATGAACGACTTCATCCGTCGCCATTACCGGCATTTCAACGCCGCGACCCTCCGGGACGCCGCCGAGGCATACCGGCTCCACACCGACGGCGGCGGGAAGATGATGGTCACGCTGGCCGGCGCGATGAGCACCGCCGAGCTGGGCCTGTCGCTGGCCGAGATGATCCGGCGCGACTTCGTGCACGCGATCACCTGCACGGGAGCGAACCTCGAGGAGGACCTGTTCAACCTCGTTGCGCACGATCACTACGTGCGGATCCCCGGGTGGAGGAACCTCACCCCGCAGCAGGAGAAGGACCTCGAGGCGCGCGGATTGAACCGGGTGACCGACACCTGCATTCCCGAGGAGAAGGCATTCCGCGTCCTGGAACGACACATCCTCGAGGTGTGGAAGAAGGCGGACGCTGCCGGAGAGCGCCGTCTCCCGCACGAGTACTTCTACGAGCTGATCCGGAGCGGCGTGCTCGACGACGCCTTTCAGATCGACCCGGAGGACTCCTGGCTCGTCGCCGCTGCCAGGCGGGACCTGCCGCTGTTCGTCCCCGGCTGGGAGGACTCCACGATGGGCAACATCCTCGCCGCGAACGTGCTCCGCGGGGAGTTGTCCCGCACGGACATCGTGGGCAGCGGGATCGATTACATGCTGGCGCTGGCGAACTGGTACCTGGAGACGACGATGGGCGCGGGCGTAGAGGCGCTGCTGGCCGCCGGGGCTCCGGAGGGCCGCAAGGGCGAGCACGGCGCCCCGATTCCCGCGGACGAGGCGGAGTGCACCGTGGGCTTCTTCCAGGTCGGGGGCGGGATCGCCGGCGATTTCCCGATCTGCGTCGTCCCGCTGATCCACCAGGACCTCGAACTGTCCTGTCCGTACTGGGGCTATTTCTGCCAGATCAGTGATTCCACGACGAGTTACGGCTCCTACTCGGGCGCGACCCCGACCGAGAAGATCACGTGGGGCAAGCTGGACGTCGGGACACCGATGTTCGTGATCGAGTCGGACGCCACGATCGTGGCGCCGTTGATCTTCGGGTACCTGCTGGACTGGTAGGCGGTCAGTTCACACCCGGCTCAGGCATTCGCGAAGATCTCTGCCAGCACCCGGTGCACCAGCTTCGCCGCGATGAATTCGCTCGCGTGCTCGCCCGGGAGCGGAAGCAGTTCCACGACGTCGAATCCGACGATCCTCCGATGGCGCGCCACTCGGCGTACGAGCTCGTTCACCTCGTACCAGCCGAGCCCGCCGGGTTCCGGAGTGCCGGTCGCCGGCAGCAGCGACGGGTCGAACGCGTCCAGGTCGATCGTCAGGTAGACCGTCTCCGGCAGCAGGCTCACAACCTCGTCCATCCACTCGGTATCGCTGCGTCCGACAATCTCGTGCGCCCAGAACACCCGGCCCGGATCCAGATCCGGCATCTCCGAAGAGTCCACGGCGCGGATCCCGACCTGCACGATCGGGCAGCGCTCGCGCGCCCGGGCCATCACGCAGGCATGGTTGTGGGTAGAGCCCTCGTAGGACTCCCGAGTGTCCCCGTGCGCGTCGATCTGCAGCACCCCCACACCGGGAAAGGCGTCCGCGGCGGCCTCGACGGCGCCGATCGTGACAGAATGTTCACCGCCGATCACGACGGAAATCGCTCCGCGCTCCAGCACCGCTGCCGCGGCGGCTCGAACCAGTTCCGCCAGCTCTTCCGGACCGCCGTCGTGCAGCACCGGCGGCAGCGTGATGATCCCTCGTTTCCACGGCTCGGATGCGGTTTCGATGTCGTACAGCTCGATCGTGGCCGAGGCATCGAGCAGCGCGGAAGGCCCCCGGTCGGCGCCCTTCCGCCAGGTGCTGGTCAGGTCGTACGGGACCGGGATGATCGCGGCCGCTGCTGCAGCTGGATCCGCAGTCACGCCTTCCTCTCCGAGGAACGGCGGATACGCGAGGTCACCGGGAGTCGCGGGGTTTCCGGGAGTCGCGGGGTTTCCGCTCACTGGAGTGACCCCAGGTAGGTGTATCCTTCCAGCGCGCTTTCGTAGAACCGCAGCAGTGTGCGTGACTCCGGCAGCGTCATGCGCCCTGCCCGCACGGCTGTCTCGCAATCGCGAACCAGTCGCGGATACAGCCGATCGACATCGTACTGCATGTAGCCGAGCACCTCCCGCGCCGTGTCCCCTTTGACGAATTCCTCGATCGACCACCCGCCCTGCTCGTGAAGGCCGATATGTACCACGTGTGTGTCACCGAACAGATTGTGCAGGTCGCCGAGGGTTTCCTGGTAGGCACCGACCAGGAACACCGCGAGGTAGTAGTCCTCTCCAGGCCGGAGCTCGTGCAGCTCGAGAGACTTGCGCACGCCCCGGACATCTACGAACCGGTCGATCTTTCCGTCCGAGTCACAAGTCATGTCCGCCAGCACGGCACGGTGTGTCGGCTCCTCATCGAGTCGGTGAACCGGCATGATCGGGAACAGCTGACCAATCGCCCAGCTGTCCGGGAGCGATTGAAACAGCGAAAAATTGCAGAAGTAGGTCTCGCTGAGGATCTCGTTCAGCGTCTCCAGCTCTTCCGGTGGCGCCTCCATCCTGCTCGTCACCTCGGCGACGCGAGCGCAGGTGGCCCAGAACAGCTGCTCGGCGAGACCCCGGAGCTCGAGACTCAGATAGCCAAGGTTGAACAGGTTCAGGGCCTGCTCTCGAGCCTCGACGGCGTCATGCCAGGCTTCGACCAGCGTCCGCTCGTGCACCGACTCGTATGCGTACACGAGGTCACGAATCGGCTGTGGCAGATTCTCGTCATCGGTGATGTCGACAGGACCCGCGTACGTGGTTCGCGGGCCCGCGGCGCCGAGGACATTGACCACGAGAACGCTCTGGTAGGCAGCCATCGCCCGACCGGACTCGCTGATGATCGCAGGGTGCGGAACGTCGCGCTCATTGCACACACTGGCGATCCGATACACGACCTCGTTCGCGTACTCCTGGATCGTGTAATTCATGGATGACGGGAAGTTGGTCTGGCTTCCGTCGTAATCCACGCCGAGACCGCCGCCCACGTCCACGTACTCGATTCCTACGCCGAGGCGCACGAGTTCTGCGTAGATGTGGCCGAGCTCTCCGACCGCCTCTTTCACACGACGGATGTCCTGGATCTGGCTCCCGGTGTGGCAGTGGACGAGTTTCAGGCAATCCACCATTCCGTGCGCCGTGAGCAGCTCAACCATCTCGAGCACCTCGCTGACGAACAGACCGAATTTGGATTTCTCACCCGCTGAATCCCGCCAGCGCCCGGCCCCCTGGCTCGCCAGCTTCACTCGCACACCGATTTTCGGCTTCACGTCGTAGCGATCCGCGTGCTTCAACAGCAGTCGGATCTCGCTGAAGTTTTCGACCACGGGAATGATGTTCCGACCCAGCTTCGCGGACAGGATGACCGCCTCGATGTAGCTATCGTCCTTGAAGCCGTTGCAGATAATGAGGCGGTCGGGCGAATCCTCGGTCAACGCCATCACCCCCAGCAACTCGGGCTTCGATCCCACCTCCAGCCCGAAGTCGTAGTCCGTTCCGTAGCGGAAGACTTCCTCCACCACCGGGCGCTGCTGATTCACCTTGATCGGATAAACGGCCACATACCGGCCCTCGAACTCATTCTCGTCGATCGCGCTCTGAAAGGCGTCCCGGAGGGTGCGCAACCGATGCGCGAGAACCTCGGAGAACCGGATCAGAACGGGAGCCGTGAGGTCCCGGTCCCGGAGCCCCTCTACGACCTCGAGCAGGTCGATCTCTGCGTCGGCCGTCGCGTGCGGGCGGACCACGACGTGGCCGGCGTCGGAGACGTCGAAGTACCCCTGCCCCCACGCACCGACCTGGTACAGTTCGGCGCTGTCCTCGGACGTCCAGCGCGTGCCCTGAATCCCGGGAGGGCTCGATCGCGTATTCATGGGTGCGAAGATACCGCGCACCCTCTCGACCCGGAAGCTCGAATGGGCGTTTCAACCGTTGGATCAAAGGCGGCGTCTAACCGGGCGACCGTTGCGTTCCTGCGACTGATGGAGGAGAGAATGTTCGACAGTTCGAGATCAGGCAGCCGCGCCGTGCTGCTTGCGGCATTCGTATGTTTCGCAGCCCTTCCCGGGTGTGCGACCGCCCAGCAGGCGGAGACGTTTCGGCTGCAGGGAGACGCCGTCGCCATCTACAACCTCGCCGGAACGGTCCAGGTCCGGGGCGGATCCGGATCCGACGTCGCCGTCTCGGTTCGCCGCGGAGGCTCCGACGCGGGTCGCCTCGCCGTACGGACTGGAAACGTCGACACGCACCAGCCGGGGTTCGGGTCGGTCAACTCCCTGCGGGTCGTGTACCCTCAGGAGACGATCGTGTACTCCGAAGGAAACGGCAGTTCCGAGCTCAGGGTAAGGGACGACGGAACGTTCTTCGGCGACTCGAACAGCGGGAAGAAGATCAGGATTCGCAACTCCGGATCCGGCGTGAAGGCGCACGCCGACCTGGAGATCACCGTACCTGCCGGCCGCTCCGTGCTCGTCGCACTTGCCGTGGGAGAGGTCAAAGTCGAGAACGTGAACGGACGTCTGTATGTGGACGTAGCGTCCGCCGACATCTCGTCGTCCAGCGGCACCGGTGACTTCGTGTTCGACACCGGCTCCGGTGACGTCCAGGTCAAAGGTCACGAGGGTGGCCTGGTCTGCGACACGGGCTCCGGTGACGTGCTCGTCGAGAACGTGAATGGTGGCGAGCTGAACTTCGACACCGGCTCCGGCGACGTGACCGGCCGTGGAATCCGGGGCACTTCGCTGCGCGCCGACACGGGCTCGGGCGATGTCGAGCTTCACGACCTGAGCGTGGATCGGATCAACGCGGATACGGGCTCCGGAAATGTGACGTTGGACCTGGCCTCCGCGACGAGCGATATCCTGGTCGACGTGGGAAGTGGCGACGTGCGGCTTCGACTGCCCGCCGGATTCGGAGCGAAGATCGACGTGGACACGGGCTCGGGGAACATCCACTCGGATCTGCCGGTGCAGCTGACAGAGATCGACGATGACGTCCTGCGCGGAACGATCGGCGACGGTTCGGGACGAATCAGAGTGGATACGGGATCCGGCGACGTGCGGTTCGAGAAGCGCTGATCAGCCCCCGGGAGGCTGCCCCGTCGGTCCCCACACGGCCACCTTCTCCAGCTGGCCGCGAGTCTCCACCGTGTCCATCACCACGACGGTCTCGGCCAGCTTGTCCTCCAGACCCTGGCGGTTCGGGTCCCACAGGATCCGCAGGAATCCCTCGAATCCGGTGAACAGCGACGCGGCGTATCCACCGAATCGCTCGAACGACACCCAGTAGCCGAGCGGTTTTCCGTCCAGCCGCACAATGCGGACGTTCAGCAGGCGCTTTCCGGGTGTCCGCCCGCGGAAGAACCCGGTGAGAAACGTGAAGTACAGGCCGGACCATCCGAGTCCGAGCCCGAACTCGTCGAGCAGGTTCGTGATCGTGCTCCGGAGGCCTTTTTCCTGTTCGGCCTCGAGCTCGGCCCCGGCTTCATTCAACTCCTGTTCCAGCTTCTCCTGTTCCTGCCGGAGTGAGCGGATCCGCCGGTCGCGCTTCTCCAACTCCGGCGCTGCGACCTCCGCCGCGACCGGAGGCCGCAGCGATTCGATCGCGACCGAATCACCCTCGCGCAGGGCGACGGCGTAGGAGGTCAGCATTTCGTCGAGCGAAGCCATCTCCTCGTCGCCAGCTCTGCCGGACCCTTTGGCGGAACCGATCGCGGTGCGCAGAAGTTCCGCAAGATCGGCGTTTTCGGGGCTTTCCCGCTCGAGAGCGTCCACCACGTCCAGCATCTCGTCCCGGCTCATCCCCGACTCCCGGTACCGCTCCGCAAGCCGCGCCGCCGCTTCCTCCGCCCCGGACGAGTCCGATTCGGTCACCAGCGACAGCAGGTCTCCGATCGCGCCGATCGACACCGGCACGGAAACCCCGCCGGGGCCCTCCGTCTCGAACAGGACCGCGTCCTCCGGAATCAGGCTCGGGCCCCACATCACGAGTACCGCAACGAACAGGACGGTGGAACCGAGGCAGCCGAATCCGACGCGAGACGTCTTGCTGGCGGTCGAGTCCTTCCGGCCCTTGAGCGCGAGCCAGAAGAAGAACGTTCCGGCGGCAAGCGCGAAGAACACCGCCCGGGCGTTGGCCAGCAGGCCGATCAGGGCGAGGTCGATGAGCATCGCGGCGAGTCGGCGCCACGGGTGGGCGAGTGGAATACCCAGCAGCCCCGGCGCGACGGAGAATGCGTCGGGCGTGATCGTCCGGCGGGGATCCTGGGTGGTTTCCATCCCCCAAGTTCAGCCGCTGTCCGTCACGGGGCAACGGAGAGTCAGGAGCAGAGAGACCCGAGCGGCGAAACCCGAAACCGGGAGACCCGACTGCCTGCCGGGTCTCCCGCGGGAATTCAGGTCGAAGTGCGCGCAGGTGTCTCGGGCACGATCATCATTGCGCCTTCGACTGCTTCGGGCATCCGCATCAGCACGTCTCCGTCCGAACCTTCCCAACTTTTCCACTTGAATTCCGGCGCTTCGGGAAGCTCGACTGTGACAGTCCGCTCCTTGCGGTCCCTGAGGATTCCGACCGCGATCGGGCCCTGTTCCGCCTCGCGGACGGCGAGCGCCAGTTCGCCGGTCCCTTCGACCGGCTCACCGCCAACGGAGAGGATTATGTCACCGGCCTTGAGACCGGCCCTGTCGGCCGGCGAATCTTCCTCCACCGAGGTCACCAGAACACCATTGCGCCCGTCGAGCCCGAAGTACTCGCCCAGCTGGTCTCCCACTGATTGGATGCCGATACCCATGCGACCGCCACCCATGAACGCGAACACGTTGCCGCTGATTTCCGGAGCGTGGAGTCGCATCCGCTCACCGCTGGAACGGAGTCGTTCGACCAGCCCCTCCATCTGCTCCGGGCCAGGTCCGCGGAACGAGAAGCTGCGGACCATCGAGTCCCGTTCGGCGATCGTGACCTTCACGTCCCGCTTCTTTCCATCCCGGATGACATCGAGTTTCACCTCTCGGCCGGCGGGCGTCTCGGTGACCAGGCGTCGCAGCTGCGCGGCGCTTTCGACCTGGCTGCCATTCCACTCAACGATCACATCGTCCTTCTGGAGCCCGGCTTTCTGCGCAGGTCCGTCATCGGATACGTCCTCGATCCGGGCGCCACGCTCCCGTCCGAGACCAAGTTGTGACACGTCGTCGGCGCCCACGTCGCTGATATACACCCCGAGGTAGCTTCCCCCACCGAAGCCGCCACTCCTCACAATGAAAGGAGCCGCATTCGCCGTCTTCTCCTCTACCTCGACCCTCTCCTGGGCCGAGCCGCACCGTGCCGTGGCCGTGACCAGCGCCAGCGCGCCGAGAGCCGCAACCACCAACCGCAATTTTCCGATCCGCATCATCGTGCCTCGCTGTTCGTTTCGCAGAGCAGGTCTCCGCTTCCGTCCCATTGGACAGAGGACGGTGGCCCGGGGTTGCCCGACTGGATTCAGCATGCCGGAAAACCACTGTCAGGGACGGATGAACGGAAGTGCCCGCGGTCGCAGCTCGAAGGTAGCGCTGCCGCTGAACCACGTCTCGCCATCGACGTTGAACCAGAATCCCGGTTCGGCCTCGACGCTGACCGTTCGCGCCCGGGTATGCTCGACGTTCGGGTCGGCCAGGTGCCGTCCAGCGAGCACACGGGGCACGAGCACGGCGAGCCGGGCGAACGGAA
>CBDUVN010000071.1:0-10590 GCA_965370685.1 uncultured bacterium
GTCAGCTGGACGACCGTCTCGCGGGCACTCTCGGCCGATCCTCGCGCCGGGGCAGCAGCCGGTCTTCCCTCGGCGGAGTCCGCCGGTCGGTCAGGCCCGCAGGCCGCGATCGCCACAACACCGACCAGCGCCAGCAGCGGGTTTCGCCTGCGCGAGCACGTACTCCGCCGGCTCATGGTACGAGCACCAGCTTGCCGAACACCTCTCCGGCTTCCAACGCCTCGTGCGCCTCTCGAATCCGCTCGAGCGGCAGGATGGAGTCGATGACCGGCCGCAGCTCGCCGTCTTCCACGAGGCGCATCACGGCTTCGAATTCGTTGCGGGATGACATGGTGGTCCCGATCACCTGGAGTTGCTTCCAGAACACATGCCTGATGTCGAGGCTCACGCGTGCGCCCGTTGTGGCACCGTATGTCACGAGCCTGCCATTCGGCCCCAGGCAGCGAATACAGTCGTCCCACAGCGCTTCGCCGACGGAATCCACGATCACATCCACACCTGACCCATCCGTAATCGCGCGAATCTCGGTCACGAGATCCGTCTCCAGCCGGTCCAGCACGACATCGGCTCCGAGCGCCGCACACCGCAGAACGTTCTCCGCACCGGATGTCAGTGCCACGACGCGAGCCCCGAGGTGCTTGCCGATCTGAATCGCGGCGGTGGACACCCCCCCGGACCCGCCGGTGACGAGGAGCGTGTCGCCCGCGGAAACTCGCGCTCGGTTATTCACGGCCCGCCACGCGGTCTGATACACGAGTGGTGCGGCTGCAGCCGACTCGAAGTCCAGCGAGTCCGGAATGCGAAACAGATTCACGGCCGGAACCCTCACGCGGTCCGCGGTCCCCCCGGCCACGTGCTCACCCAGGATCTGAAACGAGCGGCACAGCGACTCCTCGCCCGCCTCGCAGAACGAACAGGACCCGCACCACAGCCCTGGGTTCACCGCCACGCGATCACCGACGGTCCACCCCTCCACCTCCGACCCGACCTCCTCGATCACGCCCGATACGTCGGATCCTCCGATGTGGGGCAGTTCGAGGTCGAGGCCCGGGATTCCGCGCCGGACCCACAGATCCAGGTGGTTCAGCGCCACGGCCCGTACTCCCACGATTACTGTGCCGCGGGCGACTACGGGCTCCGGCGCTTCGCCGATTTCCAGTACTTCGGGTCCGCCGAATGTTCGGAAAAATGCAGCTCTCATCTACTGCTTCCCGTTCAGGTTACACATAGCGAATCCGGACTCCGGATTCATGGCAGCAACAACCGGGTCCGCGAACCGGAACAAAGTAGAACGACCGGGTGTCCATCGCAGCACACCGGTTCGGACGTCCACTTGATACTCGTTCTCAACTGGCGTAGATTTGCGGACCTTATCAAGAATCATTCTCGTTTTGTGACCCCAGTCAGGGTCGCTGTGGCGATACCAGAGGAGCATGAACCGAATGCCTGAGCACCTTCTCGAGATCCGGAATCTTCACGCACGTGTCGAGGACGGCGGGATCGAGATTCTCCGTGGAGTGGACCTCGATATCAAGCCGGGCGAGATGCACGCGCTGATGGGGCCGAACGCATCCGGCAAGAGCACGCTGGCCAAGGTGATCGCCGGACACCCGGGCTACGAGGTCACCGAGGGCGACGTCCTGCTGGACGGAAAGAGCGTTCTCGATCTCGCGCCCGACGAGAGAAGCCGGGCCGGGCTGTTTCTCGCATTCCAGTATCCGGCAGAGATTCCGGGCGTTTCGATCGCGAATTTCCTGCGCACATCGCTGAATGCGCGCAGGAGCGAGGAGGAAGGCGACCTGGACGTATTCGCGTTTCAGAAGCTGCTGACCGAGAAGCTCGAGCTGCTCAAGGTCCAGCCAACCTTCGCCGCTCGATACGTCAACGACGGATTCAGCGGTGGAGAGAAGAAGCGCAACGAGATCCTCCAGATGGCGATGCTGGAGCCTTCGCTGGCCGTGATGGATGAAACGGACAGCGGTCTCGATATCGATGCCCTGCGGATCGTGTCCGAGGGAGTAAACACGCTTCGCGGGCAGAACGGGCGTATGGGCATTCTGCTGATCACGCATTACAAGCGGATTCTAGGGTATCTCCAGCCCGACTACGTGCACGTGATGCTCAACGGCCGGATCGCCCACAGCGGCGGTCCCGAGCTGGCGGACCAGCTCGAGGAGATGGGCTACGACTGGCTGAATGAGCCGGAGCCCCAGCCGGTCGGCTGACGGGCTCAGCGGAAAGCGGGCAACGATGACAGAGTCAGGGAGATAGAGAAGATGCGGGACAAGGAGACAGTCACAGATCTTGGCCTGGACGAGTACAAGTACGACTTCGTCACGGACGAGAAACCGCTGTTCAAGGCGGAGAAGGGCCTGTCGGAGGAGCTCGTCCGGCAGATCTCGGCGCACAAAGAGGAACCGGAATGGATGCTGGAGTTCCGCCTCAAGGCCCTCCAGACATTCTACGCGAAGCCGATGCCGGACTGGGGCGGTGACCTGTCGACGCTCAACCTCGACGAAATCTATTTCTACCTGAAGCCCCAGGACCAGATGGAGCGCTCCTGGGACGATGTCCCGGAGAACATCAAGCAGACGTTCGAGCGACTCGGAATCCCTGAGGCGGAGCGAAAGATCCTCGCCGGCGTCGGTGCGCAGTTCGAGTCGGAGATGGTCTACCACTCACTCAAGGAGGAGTGGGAGGAGCAGGGCATCATCTTCGAGTCGATCGAGGATGGCCTGCGAAAGTACCCGGAGCTCTTCCGGGAGCACTTCGCCACCATCGTGCCTCCGCAGGACAACAAATACTCAGCGCTCAACTCGGCTGTATGGTCGGGCGGTTCATTCGTCTACATCCCGGCCGGCGTGAAGGTCGAGGTCCCGCTTCAGGCCTACTTCCGGGTCAACGCGGAGCAGATGGGGCAGTTCGAGCGGACGCTGATCATCTGCGACGAGGGCTCCCAGGCCCACTACATCGAGGGCTGTACGGCCCCGGTCTATACGACTGAGTCGTTTCATTCCGGGGTGATCGAGATCGTGGTGAAGAAGAACGCTCGATTCCGCTATACCACGATTCAGAACTGGTCGAACAACATGTACAATCTCGTGACCCAGCGCGCGATCGTGCACGAGAACGCCACCATGGAGTGGGTGGACGGAAACCTGGGCTCGAAGCTGACGATGAAGTACCCGTCCTGTTACCTCGTGGGAGAACGTGCGCACGGGGAGATTCTGTCGATCGCCTACGCGGGAGACGGTCAGCACCAGGACACGGGCGGAAAGGTGGTCCACGCGGCACCGTACACGACCTCGCAGATCGTCTCCAAGTCGATCTCGAAGGGTACGGGGCGGTCGACGTACAGGGGCCTGTGCAAGGTGTACGACGGGGCCGTCCATTCGAAGTCGAACGTCGAGTGTGATGCGCTGCTGCTGAACGATACGTCGCGCACCGACACATATCCGTATATCGAGATCGACGAGAACCAGTCGACGATCGGACACGAGGCGTCTGTGTCGAAGGTCGGCGAGGAACAGCTGTTCTACCTGATGAGCCGCGGCCTGTCGGAAGAGCAGGCGATGACGATGGTCGTGCGCGGATTCATCGAGCCGATCGCGAAGGAGCTGCCGCTCGAATACGCGATCGAGCTCAACCGTCTGATCGAGCTCGAGATGGAAGGCAGCGTCGGATGAGCACGGCCGTCCGCGCACAGAGCGCCCTCGAAGACTGGCTGCAGAGTCGTGTCGAGCCCGAGCTTCTGGCGTCCCATCGCCGCGAAGCATGGACCGACTGGCTCGCGGAACCGATGCCGACGCGCCGCATGGAAGAGTGGCGCTATACAGACATCAGCGGCCTCGACCCGGAGGTCTTCACTCCGGTCGGCACGATCGGTTCCCGCGCTCGCTCGCAGGAAGATCTGCCCGTTCCGGTACAAGAGCTACTGGACAGCGATCGCAAGCGAAGCGCCGTGTTCATCCAGCACAACGGAGCCGCCCTGCACGTCCGGGTGGATCCTGATCTGGCGGAGCGCGGCGTCGTGTACGCACCGATCGATGAGATCGCCGCGAGTCGCCCTGAGATCCTCGAGCGGTTCCTGTTCCGAAGCGATGTCGCGCCATCCGAGCGGAAGCTGTGGGCGTTGCACACGGCGATGCTGTCAGGCGGCTACGTGTTGTACGTGCCGAAAAATGTGGCCATTCCCCATCCGGTCCACGCCCTGCGCTACCTCGACGAAGCCGGTGGGCTGTGCTCGTCGCATTCGCTGATCATCGCCGAGTCCGGTGCCGAGCTCACCTGTATCGATGAGTACCTGTCCCCGGATCTCGACATGGAGACACTCAGCCTGAACGGTGTCGAGATCTTCGGAAGTGATAACGCGACCGTCCGTTATCTCGCCCTGCAGCGTTACGGACGGGGCGTGAAGCACTTCAGCATGCAGCACGCGAACACCGGTCGTGACAGCACCCTCAACGTGTTCAACGTGACGCTCGGTGCGGACCTCGCTCGATGCGACGTGTCGAGCCACCTCCTCGGCCCCGGGTCCGAGAGCGAGATGCTGGCGTTGTGGTTCGGTGACCGGGACCAGCATTTCGATCATCACACGCTTCAGAACCATGCGGCTCCGCACGCCCGCAGCGACCTGCTGTTCAAGGGTGCGCTGGCGGGACAGTCATTCAGCGTGTTCCGGGGCCTGATCCGGGTAGCCGAAGGTGCGCAGCTCACGGACGCCTACCAGACGAACCGTAATCTGCTGTTGAGCGACGAGGCGCAGGCAGTCGCCCTGCCGAACCTGGAGATCGAGGCAAACGACGTGCGCTGCTCGCACGGGGCAACCGTCGGCCAGGTCGATGAGACCCAGCTGTTCTATCTCATGAGTCGAGGTCTGACGCGTCCGGAAGCGGAACACCTCCTCGTGCTCGGATTCTTCGACGAGGTGCTGTCCCGCGTGCCGCTGGAGGGCATCAGGGAGCGGATCCGCGAGGTGATCGAGCGCAAGATCGGACTCTCCCGGTGAGCGGGTTCGTCACCGTCGCACTATTGTCGGAAGTGCCAGAGAACACTCTGCTCCCGGTCGAAGCGAACGGCGTGAAACTGGTCCTTGCCAATGCGGCTGGCGAGATCCATGCCTTGCACGACCAGTGCTCGCACGAGGAGTTTCCCCTCTCCGACGGAGAACTCGACGGAAACCAGGTCACGTGCCTGTTGCACGGGGCCCGGTTCGATCTCGAGACCGGCGCGGCGAAGGCGTTGCCCGCCGTGAAGCCGGTGCGGGTCTACGAGTGTCGGGTCGAGGGAGACGAGATCCAGGTCAGACTGGGTTGATCAACCGCAGGGCGGGACAATGACCCCCACTGGTTCGCTGGACGTCACGAGAATCAGGAACGACTTTCCGATCCTGCACCGGACGGTCAACGGTCATCCGTTGGTATACCTCGACAATGCGGCCAGTTCGCAGAAGCCGGCCGTGGTCGTCGCAGCAGTCTCCGGGTACTTCCTCACCTCTCACGCGAACGTCCATCGCGGGGCCCATCAACTGAGCATCGAGGCCACCGAAGCCTACGAGTCGGCGCGAGCGATCGTGGCCGATTTCATCGGTGGCCGCACGAAGGAACTGGTCTTTACGCGAGGCACGACCGAATCGATCAACCTGGTGGCTGCGAGCTGGGGGGGTGCGAACCTCCGCGAAGGCGATGAGATCCTGCTCACCCTGATGGAGCATCACTCCAACCTGGTCCCGTGGCAGTTGATCGCAGCCCGGACAGGGGCCCGACTTCGCTTCGCCGGCCTGACAGCGGACGGTCGGCTCGACCTGGAGGACCTGGCATCGAAGATCGGGCCACGCACCCGCATGGTCGCCGTGACACATGTATCGAACACTCTCGGCGTCGTGAACCCCGTGGCGGAGATCACGGCCCTGGCGCACGAGGCCGGCGCCCTGTGCCTGGTAGATGGGGCGCAGGCCGTGCCGCACCTGGAAGTCGATGTGGCGGAAATCGGTTGCGATTTCTACGCGTTCAGCGGCCACAAGATGTGCGGTCCGACGGGAATCGGCGCCCTGTGGGGGAGACGGGAACTCTTCGACTCAATGCCGCCGTACCAGGGAGGCGGTGAGATGATCTCCGAGGTCCGGCTGGACGGATCGTCCTGGGCCGCTGTACCCCATAAATTCGAGGCGGGAACACCGAGTGTGGGCGACGCCGTAGGCCTCGGGGCCGCGGTGCGCTACCTGCAGCGGGTCGGACTCGACAAGATCCACGAGCACGAGACGCGGCTCACGGAGTATGCTCTCGAGCGGCTCACGGAACTGGACGGTTTCGACCTGTTCGGACCCCGTACGGACAGGGTCGGCGTGATTTCTTTCCGCTACGGTGACATTCACGCGCACGACCTGGCGACGATCCTCGACGCACACGGAATCGCGATTCGGGCCGGCCACCACTGCAACCAGCCCCTGATGAATCACCTGGGGGTGGATGCGACCGCGCGAGCCAGCGTCTACCTTTACAACACGCACGACGAAATCGACGCGCTGGTGGATGGGCTCCTGGCGGCGCGGAAGCTGTTTGGCGGATTCGCCTGAGCGACCGGCCCCTGTTCCGGCACCCGTCCTGAACCTGGAAATCACTGGCTGATGAACGAGCACGATCCCGACATCACGGGTCATGGCGCCGAAGATCCGCTGCGCCAGCTGTACCAGGAGGTCATTCTCGACCACTATCGCAAGCCCCGGAACAAGGGCGTGGTCGACGAGTCGACCCACACCCTCACGCTGAACAACCCCCTGTGCGGGGACGTCATCGAGCTGCTGCTCACGGTCCGCGATGGGAAAATCATCGACGCGGGGTTCGAGGGTCACGGCTGCTCGATCAGCCAGGCGTCCGCGTCGATGATGACTGAGCGCCTCAAGGGCCGCTCGATCGCCGAGGCGCTCACGCTGGACGCGACGTTCACCCGGATGCTGCACGGAGACGCGGACGCGGCCGCGGACGAGGTACTCGGCGACCTGAGGGCGCTGGCCGGAGTGGCGAAGTTTCCGGTTCGCGTGAAGTGCGCTCTTCTCGCATGGAACTGCCTCGAGGAGCTGGTCGGACCGGACTCGTGACGCTTCCGTGATCGGCCGGATTCTGCGGGGCGCAGGCGGCACTTACCTGGTGCTGGCGGGCGACAGAGAGTTCTCCTGCAGTCTTCGTGGACGGATCAAACAGGGAGAGGGCTCGATCGCGGTCGGCGACCGCGTCGAGGTCGAGCTGCTGGAAGACGGTAGCTGCCGGATCGATTCGGTGCTTCCCCGGCAGAGCGTTCTGTCGCGGCGTTCCTTCGCGAAGCGGAAGGAGCAGGTGCTCGCCGCGAACGTGGACCAGGTGGCCGCCGTGGTGGCGGTGGCACGCCCGGAGCCCGACCCGTTCCTGCTGGACCGCCTGCTCGCCGTGGCCGAGATCAACGACCTGTCCTCGTTCATCATCTGCAACAAGTGCGACCTGTCCGAGTCCGAAGGTCTGCCGGAGTTGCTTCTCCCGTACTCCGACGCCGGCTACGACGTGCTCCAGGTGAGCGCGACGACCGGAGCAGGGATGGACGCTCTGGACGAGCGGTTCGCGGGCCGGATCACGGTCCTCGCGGGCGCGTCGGGAGTTGGAAAGTCCAGCCTCGTGAACGCGCTCGTCCCGGGCCTGGATCTTAGGGTCGGTGACGTGGGCGAGCGCTCCGGTCGGGGCCGGCACACGACTACCGCCGGACTGCTGATTCCACTCGGAAACGACACGTTCCTCGCCGACACACCAGGCGTACAGAACTTCGAGCCCGCGACACTCGAGACGGGGGAGCTTCCAGCCGTGTTCCGGGAATTCCGGCCGTACCTGGGCCAGTGTCGATTCGCCGACTGTCGCCACCGGGAAGAGCCCGGCTGCGCGGTGCGGGACGCCGTGGAGGACGACCGCGTGAGCGCACGGCGATACGAGAGCTATCTTGCACTGCTCGAGACCGCGGAGCGGGCATCCCGCCCGTGGGATCGCCGGGGCCCCTGACCTCCCGTGAACGCCGCTTACGACGGGGCAGACCGCGGTTCACACTCTTCGCTGCCGCAGTTGATCCGTGACGCGCTGCGTGAGCCGCCCGCTACCCGGCTTCTCGACGCGGAGTGCGAGACCCGGGCCGCCGTAACCCTGCTCCTCGCCCCGGACCCTCTTCCTGACACCAGCCCCGCTCCCGACACCAGTCCGGCTCCTTCAGCTGACCTGGCGGACCACGGTGTGTCGGGACTGTTCGTGCTTCGAGCCGCGTGGGAAGGAGATCCCTGGTCGGGCCACGTGGCGCTCCCCGGCGGTAGAGCCGAACCGTCGGACGCCGACCTGATCGACACTGCTCGCCGGGAGGCCAGAGAGGAGACCGACATCCGGCTGGAGCGCGACTCGTTTCTCGGCAGGCTGAACGAGATTCATCCCCGCAGCTCCCACCTCCCCTCGATCGGTGTCACGCCTTTCGTCGCCTGGCTCCCCAGCCGCCCGGAGATTCAGGCCAACCACGAGCTCTCTGGCCACCTCTGGGTTCCGCTGCATGACCTCGCGGCACAGGAGAGACGCTCGACGCTGGTTCGGCCGGAGCCGACTCCGCGCCTGTTCCCGACCATCGAATACGAGGGAGAGGTGATCTGGGGTCTGACCCACGCCATCGTCGAGAACTTCCTCGAGCGGCTGCACGGATCGCGGTAAAGCGTCGCCGCTTTACTTTTGACCCGGACTCAGTTCACCCAGTCGGCCATGAACAGGTTGGTCTCCATCGGCAGCTCATTCCCGCGGTTCGAGGCGAAGATCAGCTTCGTGCCATCCGAGTTGAACATCGGGAAGCCGTCGAAGTCGCCCGTGTGAGTAATCTGCTCGAGATTCGTCCCGTCCACGTCGATCGCCCACAGGTCGAATTCCCGCCCCTGCGGATCGCCCATGTTGGAGGCGAAGATCACCCGGTCGCCCGAGGGGAACAGGTAAGGCCCGAAGTTGGCTGCCCCGTTGTCGGTAATCTGCCGCTTGTTGCTTCCGTCGGCATCCATGATCCACAGCTCCAGCTTCGACGGTCGGATCAGGTCCTGTGCGAGAAGCCGATTGTAGTCCGCGAGATCGTCGCCTTCGGGGTGTGAAGCGCGGTAGACGATCTTCGTTCCGTCGTACGAGAAGAACGGGCCGCCGTCATACCCGGGAGTGTCCGTCAACCGGGTCAGCTCGGATCCGTCCGTCCGCATCTTGTAAATGTCGAGATCTCCATCGCGGATCGAGGTGAACACGATCCATTCACCGTCGCGCGACAGCGTCGCCTCTGCGTCGTACCTCGGGTTATCGGTAAGGCGGGTGAGATTCGAGCCGTCCTCGTCCGCGACGAAAACGTCATACGCCGGGAACAGACCCCACACGTAGCCCTGCGACATGTCCGGGTCCTCAGGACATTCGTTTCCACCCAGGTGCGTCGATCCGTAAACGATCTTCTTCGTGCCCGGAATGAAGTAACCGCAGGTCGTCCGGCCCTGTCCCGTGCTCACCAGGCGCAGTCCGCTGCCGTCCGGGCGCATCACGAACTGCTGATCGCACGTCCCGTCCCGCGGCGTCGCCTGGAACATGATCCACTCGTCATCCACCGCCCAGTACGCTTCGGCATTCTGCCCGCCGTACGTGAGCTGCCGCAGGTTCGCGAGGTGGCCCTCGTCCTGATGGATGAGTGAGTCCACCGCTCGGGATCCCGTCTCGAATCCGGGATCGACTGCCGCCACGGTCGGCACCGGCGCTGCCGTCTCGACCGACCCGGCCTCTTCCGCCGGCGGCTCCTGGCCACCGCAGGAACCCAGGCCCGCGAGCAGCACCATTGCCGCCGCCGTCGCCGATAGTCCGCTTCCGCCGTTCATTCCAGCTCTTCGCGAATCGCGCAAAGGACCCCCTCCACAATCTCGTCCCAGGCCGCGTCCTCCGACCTGGTTACCGTGATGAAATTATCTACCATGAACAGGGCCCGTACGCCCTGAATTTCGAACAGGCGCTCCGCCAGAGAATCGCCTTCCGCATCCGCGACCGAAAAATACGTCCGGCCGGCGCTGCCCAGGTCACCACTTCCGAGCACGAACTTGGCCGCATTCGGATTCGGCGTTCCCTCAACCTGAATCTCTAATCGGGACACGGAAGAATGTCTCCTCGGTTACGGCTCGTCGGCCACGATCAGGCTGGCGCGGCCGCAATGTACCTGCCGCGGTCGAACTCGCAAATAAACTCGTGAGCCGGACCCGTCGGAACCGGGTTCAGTCTGCGGCTGAGAAAGGACCCGCGGCGGCTTCCAGCAGCAGTTCATCCAGCATTCGAACCGAACTGTCGAGCAGCGTGCGGGAGATCGTCAGCGGCGGCGACAGGGAGATCACGTTGCCCCCGGGTCCGCCGGCCAGCAGGAGCCAGCCCCGGCGAAGAGCCCCGGTGATCAACCGGCCCGCGAGCTCCGGGTCCGGTTCCCGAGTGGCTGGATTCCGGACGAGATCGATGCCGATCATCAGGCCACGGCCACGGATCTCTCCGATGCACGCGTGGTGATCGGCCAGCGCCTGCAGTCGGCCCATGAACCTCGCGCCCT
>CBDUVN010000072.1:0-10568 GCA_965370685.1 uncultured bacterium
AACAGCGCGGTGTGCATCCGTTCCCCCTCCTCCCCAGACTCCCCAGACTCCCCAGACTCCCCAGACTCCCCTTCCTCCCCGGACTCTCCGGACCCCCCGCACTCAATCTCAGCTGTCGGCCAACGAACGTCTCCAGGCCATCGCCACGTACACGGGGACGCCGGCCATCAGGAGCAGGAATCCCCAGTAGACGACCTCCGCCCCCGCGCCACCGATCGCCCATAGAGAATACGCGAACGCGAGACCGGCGATCCCTGCGGAGCGCACCATGCGCTCCCCCTCGAACGACGCGGGATCGCGGAAGTACAGCATCAGCTCACTCAGAGAGCACAGTGCGTAGGGAAACAGCGCGGTCAGCGTCGCGAGGAGAATGATGAAGGTGAACTGGTCCACGAGCGCCTCGGAGGCGTTCAGCGCGAGAATCATCGTGACGAGAACGCTCGACACGATGAGCCCCGCCGCCGGCGTGCCATGCCGGGAAACCCGCCCGAACAGGGCCGGAAACAGGCCGTCCCGGGCAGCCGCCTGCGGGACTCGTCCCTGCAGCAGGATCCAACCGTTCAGCGCTCCAAAGCAGGAGATCACGGCCCCGGCGGCCACCAGCCAGCCAGCCCATTCTCCCCACAGGATCCGCGCCGCATCGCCGAATGGCGCGCTGGACTGCGCGAGGTCGGCCGGGGCGATCACCCCCATCACGCCGACGGTGCTCACGATGTACACGCCGGCGGCGAACAGCGTCCCGAGCACCGTGGCCCGCGGAATCGTGCGCGTCGGGTCCCGGACCTCGTCGGCTGGAACCGTGGCTGACTCGAACCCCAGGAATGCCCACAGGGTGAGAGCGGCGGTCGCAGTGATGGCGGAAAAAGGCGATCCTCCGGAGGCATTGAACGGGCGGAAATGCCCGGTGTTCAGGTGAATCAGACCGAAGGTCCCCAGCGCGAGCAGCGGCAGGACCTTCAGGACGGTGGTCACGACCTGCACGGTTCCCGCCTTGCGCACACCTGACACGTTTACCGCCGTGAGCAGCCACACCACGCCGATCGCGATTCCGGTCGCGAGCGCACGATCCGCGGCGACCGCGGGAATGAAGTAGGCCAGGTAGCTCGTCATCGCGACGGCGATCGCCGCGTTCGCACACCAGATGGAGATCCAGTAGCCCCACGCGACGAGGAAACCGGCGAAGTCACCGAATCCGGCCCTGGCGTAGACGTAAGGACCGCCAGAGCCGGGAACTCGCCGGGCGAGCCGCGCGAACACGAGAGCGAGCAGCGTCGCGCCGGCCGAAGTGAACAGCCAGCCGACGATACTGATTCCGCCGAACGAGGCGAGCGCTGCGGGAAGGAGAAAGATCCCCGACCCGATCATGTTCCCGACGACCAGCGCTCCCGCCATCCAGCCGCCCATGGCGGCGCGATCGCGCGGCGCTGGCCCGGTCACCGTCAGTTCGTCGGGTTCTGCAGGAACAGGTGCGTCCAGCGCCCGTCTACCAGGCCCACTCCGTGGTGCGTGTAGGAGCAGTTCTCGATGTTCGCCCGGTGCCCGGCGCTGTTGATCCACATATCGAACGCCTGATCTCCGCTACTGGTGCCCCAGGCGATGTTCTCCCCGGCCATGCCGCTCCAGCTGATCCCGGCCGCGGTCATTCTGTCGAACGGGGACTCGCCGTCGGGATTCGTGTGCGAAAAGAAGTCACGATCCCGCATGTCGGTACTGTGGGCCCGCGCGACGTCTGCCGCCCCGGTGTGCCAGGCCAGCGGATCACATCCCTCACCGCTCCTGTGATCGTTCACCAGGTCGACCAGTTGGACGACCTGCACGTCCGTCGTGGGTGGAGGATTGCTCGAGATTCCCGGGTCGAACGGGGTTCCGTCATCTCCACTGCACGCCGTCGCGAGCGTGCAGGCCAGTACAGCGATCGCCGTGCGAAGAAAGGTATGCACGTCTCCTCCTCAGCTCCGATTCGGAATGCGCCGGATGCGCCCGAAGGTGCACCCGGCAGCAAGACCCGGTCCGGAGGAGCCGAGAAATCGATCAGACACCGTCCGTCATGGAGTACTTCAGAAGAGGGGTTCCATCCGCCCCCAGCAGCTCGAGCGTCGATCCGACGATCTGCATGCGCTCGACGGACCCGAGGGCCTCGAGGTAGGCGGACTCGATCGCCATGCCCGGCCCGGCGCAGGCGCGCATCGTGACCGCGACGTTGCCGAACTCCAGCACCGACCTGCCGTCGCTCTTGAACCCACCCGTGTAGCGGTTGCATCCTGAAAATCCGCTCGCCTGCGAGTCTGCGCCCAGGTCGAGCGTGACCGTCGTCATCTCGTCCGCGGAGAGAGACTTCACGGCTTCCAGCACCTCGTCGCTGGCTTCGGCCAGGGCGGCCGGAGTGATCTCGTCGAGCTGCCAGCTGCCGATGTGAGGCCCGGCTACGCCGCCCGCCGGCTCGAACGTGGCCAGCAGCGTCTCGTCCGCCCCGTACAGCTCGAGTGTCGAGCCGTCCCGCACGTACACTCCCTCCACCGCCGACAGCGTCTCCAGGGCCAGGGTCTCGAGCTCCATCAGCGGCGGCGGGCACATCTTCCGCGTCCCGGCCAGCGGTCCGAACGACAGCGAGTGGCCGCCCTCGATCGTGTAGCCACCCGTGTACCGATTGCAGCCCGAGGAGCCACCGACCTTACCGTCCTCCATGAACGCGAGCGTCACCCCGTTGCCCTTCGCGGCGAGCGTCTCGAGCGTGGGTGCGGGATCGAAGCCGGCCGCAGAAAGGACCTCGTCGGAAAATGCTGCGAGTCGCCACTCACCGGCGACGAGGTCTGCCCCGGCTCCCGCCTCGTCCGACATCGGGGTCTTCGACACGACTTCCTCCAGGATGTAGCGGATCGAGGACGCGTCCGCCGGCGGGTCGGGAATGTCCTCCATACGGATTCTGAGCTCGTAATCGTATCCGGGCTCGTAGTCGAATCCCTCGATCTCGCTGTAGAACAGCTGCCACTCTCCATCGGGCGTGTCACGAACCAGCATGCACTCCATCGGGCCTACGCCCACGCAATCACTCAGGTGATGCGCTACGTACAAAGTCTTCGTCTCGGCGCCGGCGCTGGACTGTTCGGCGTCCAAAGCGTCAGAGCCGCCACCGCAACCGCCCGTACCTGCGGCCGCCGCGAACAGGGTGAACACTGCCAGTGCTCTTCGCATCGTATTTCGGTCTCCTCTCAGATTCTGTCTCATCAGAAACTGTCTCATCAGATTCAGTCTCGACTGCCGGTCGGCATCCGTACGATCGGTCGAGTGAGGCAAGTCGGTCCGCCCGATCCCCTGGAACTGATCTCGACCCCCGTGTACTCGATCACCTCGATGCCCGCACGTTCGACGCGTCGTCGTGTAACCGCGTTGCCCTCGACAAGGACGCACTGGCCCGGTCTCAGGGCGAGCGCGTTGCATCCCATGGTGTCGAATTCGTCATCCGGCACGTCGACGAGCACGAACCCACGCTCGAGCAGGGCGTTCCGGAACGGCACCGGCAACAGGGGAGAGTATACGAGGGTAACGGAACGGTCCAGCGGACTGAACATCGACATCAGGTGGAATACGTCCTTCGGGCCGCGCCAGTGGGGCAGCGGAACGACGATCAGCTCGTCGATCCGGTCGGCCAGAAGGGCTCGAAGCTGCTCGATACCCGCCGCGTTAGTCCGATATCCGAGCCCCGCGACCAGAGTCCGATCGTCGATCCACGCCACGTCCCCGCCCTCCAGCCGTCCGTCTCCGCCGATCGCTCCGAGAACAGGGATTCCCAAGCGCTCGTACGCCTCCCGGTGCGCCCGCGGCTCGGCTGCCCTGGTCGCCTTCCCCATCCGGCACAGGATCGCGCCATCACTGCAGATGAGCGAGGCGTCCCGCGGATACAGCGAGTCCATTCCGAGCGCTGCGTCGTGCTCAAGGTACAGGACCTCCGCTCCGGCTCCCTGGAGGATCTCGACGAACGCCTCGTGCTCCGCTTTCGCCGCGCCGATGTCGGGGGCACCGCGGTAGCCGAGCTCGCGCCAGGAATCGTGGACGATGGCGGGGCTGCCGAAGGCATCCTCTGCACGGCGGACCAGCACGCGGCGCAGAGGCTCGACGTCGGATTGGAATGTCAGCATCAGAAGCTCGTTGACCGAATATATTTACGGGCGGATCTCGGGATCCTGTCCCCCAATCCGGGAATCGACATCCGGAACGGGGTTCCCGTCAAGCGTCGGCGGACTGCCGGGGCGCCGGCGACCCGGCTTGCCTACATTCGGCCGGATCGGAAAACGGCAGGATCAGAAAACAGGAGCGCCTGCCGGCAGGAAACCCTTTCCGGAGAGCATGCATGGGTCTCGCGCGCGATCTGCTGCTTCGCGGCTCTGAGAGCCGCTGGCTGGGAGAACGACTCGCGCACCGTCCGTTCGTCCATCGGGCAGTTCAACGCTTCATGCCCGGCGAGGAGCTGGCCGATGCGATCGAGGCGGCCCGCGGACTCGCTACGCGCAACCTGTCTACCGTATTCACGCTGCTGGGGGAGAACGTCAGCTCGGCAGAAGAAGCGCGCGGAGTCGCCACTGCCTACGGGAGTGCCCTCGAAGCCGTGAGCGCTGCCGGGCTGGACACGGACCTGTCGGTGAAGCCCACGCACCTCGGGCTGGATCTCGGACAGCAGCTCGCGCTCGACAACCTGGACACCCTGATCGCAGCCGCCGGAGAGGCCGGGAGACTCGTCGCGCTGGACATGGAAGCGACGGGCTACGTGGATCGCACCCTGGATCTGTACCGCTCGCTAAGGGAACGCCACAAGAACACCGGTATCTGCCTCCAGGCATACCTCTACAGGACGGAGGCGGACCTCGATTCGCTGCTGTCGCTCGGCCCGAGGGTCCGGCTGGTGAAGGGGGCCTACAACGAGCCGGCGGACGTCGCCTGGCCCCGAAAGTCGGACGTGGACCTGAACTATCTGCTGCTCGCCGATCGACTGCTGGAGGCACGGCAATCCGACCCGCGGGTCCGGATCGCGTTCGGCACGCACGACGAGCGCATGATCGAGAGCATCGTCCGACGTGTCGAAGAACTGGGCCTGCCGCCCGACGCCTGTGAATTCCAGATGCTGTTTGGCATCGGCAGGGAGCTGCAACTCCGTCTCGCGGCCGCCGGACACCCGGTCCGCGTGCTGGTGAGCTACGGGTCCCACTGGTTTCCGTGGTACATGCGTCGCCTGGCCGAGCGGCCCGCCAACGTGGGATTCGTGCTGAGGAGCATGGCCCGGAACTGAATCCGGATGCTGGCGGGCCCCTGAGCTGACCGTCGTCAGTTGGTAACGGCGCTCACCCCGTGCTGAATCAGCGGGATCTCGGACATCACCTGCACGCGCATCATGTCATCGACGAAGTTCTCGATCTGCAGGAAGCGCGCCGCCTCGACGGCCGAGAACTCCTTCGAGACCTTTCCGAAGTAGTCCTTCTTCAGCTTCAACATGTCGAAGCGGACCTTGAAAAACTCCTCGATCACCTCGTCGGCCATGTCGGGAGTCATCGTATCGTAGTTGGCCGCGTACTTCTTGATCGTGGCGATGCGCCGGTCGACGATCTCGGCCCGCTTGAGATCGTACTCGCGGACGATCGGCCAGAATCTGTCAAACTGCGCCGCGTCCAGATCCATCGCCTCGGTGAGCATCGCCGTCTTCTGCGTGTTGACGTCCTGCCGCAGCAGCTCGATGTACTGCTCCTGCGCGCCGGCGATACCCGGCAGGCCGAGCAACAGGCACGCGGCCGTGAGAACGAACTTCTTCATCTTGTCTGCCTCCATGTCTGAATCAGGTGCGGAAACGACGACGCGGCGAGCGCATGGAGCCCTCGCCGCGTCTGCCGTATCCACCTGCCGCCGTTGCGGCGTGACCGTCGTCAGTTGGTGACGGCGTCCACTCCATGCTGAACCAGCGGGAGTTCGGCCTGGAGCTGCAGGCGCAACAGGTTGTCGACGAAGTTCTCGACCTGGAGGAAACGCGCCCCCTCAACTGCCGACAGCGCCTTCGAGACCTTGCCGAAGTAGTCCTTCTTCAGCTTCATCATGTCAGAGTCGACCTTCATCGTCTCCTTGACGATCTCTTCGGCCATGTCGGAAGTCATCGTCTCGTAGTTGGCCGCGTACTTCTTGATCGTGGCGATGCGCCGGTCGGCGATCTCGGCCCGCTTGAGATCGTACTCGCGGACGATCGGCCAGAACTTGTCCGACTGCTCGTCGTTAAGATCCATCGCCTCGGTGAGGATCGCCGTCTTCTGCGTCTTGATGTCCTGCCGCAGCAGCTCTACGTACTGGCCGTGGTCCTGGGCGCTGGCGAGGCCCGGAAGGCCGAGCAACAGGCACGCGGCCGTGAGAACGAACTTCTTCATCTTTACTGCCTCCATGTCTGAATCAGGTGCCGGACAGTCCGGCTGAAACCGCGGCCATTCTAACACGCGAAACGCAGAACCGCACCTTCGGACGGGACCGGCGCCCGGTTCAGGGCCCGGGTCGGAAAACGAACGGCGCCCAGCGCGGGGATACCAACAGCAGAAACGACAGGACTGCAAGCACGATCAGCCAGCGACGCGTCCGTCGTATCCGCGCGGGATCCGCGCACGGAGCACACTCGTCGTCACCGTCCTCGATTTCGCATGCCGCCGCTTCGGCGTTCCCCACCAGCTGGAAGGCAAGGATCAGGAGTCCCATCGAGACGACCACGAACAACGGTCTCCACGGGCGCCACGCCGACAGCGCCGCCCCGGAGAGCCCCAGGGAGGCGAGCACCAGCGGGCCGGTGCAGCAGATCATCGAGCCGGCCGCAGCGGTCAGGCCGCCGAAACCAGACAGAATCGTTCTGTTCATCGAACCGACTCAGTCATCAATTTCATCGAGACGCTTTAACCGTCGGTGGGGCTCCGGAGTTCCCGGGTGGTTCCCGGTGACGCAGCTTCTGGAGCCGACGCATCGACGAGATCCCCGCCACGGGCCCCACCGCGAGCACCGGGAACACCCAGCGCCAGCCGATCACCTCGGAGATCAGGGGCACGAGCTGGATCGTCACCATCGTGAGAAGGAAGCCTGCCGCGACCTGGAGAGTCAACGCGGTTCCAACGGCGTGAGGTTCTACGACTTCCGTCACGAGTGCGCTGAATTGCGCCGAGTCCGCGATCACGAAGAACCCCCATACCATGACGACCGGAAGCAGGACGAACAGGGGGCTTCCGAAGAACAGACCCACCAGGAGTGCGCAGCTTCCACTCACGGCCAGCGCCCTGATCGTCAGGGGCTCATACCCGATTCGATCCGCCACGCGGCCACCCCATACGCAGCCGGCTCCGCCCACGGCGATCGCGACGAACGCCGCGAGCCTGGTGGTCGTGTCGACCGGTGTCGAAGCCGGGAGCCCGAGTCGAAAACGCTCGGACGCGGCGAGGAATGTGGCGATCCAGGCCCAGAACGCGTAGAGCTCCCACATATGGCCGAGGTAACCGCCGGTCGCCAGTCGCCACGGGCGTCCGCGGACTACGGAACCGACGAGCCCCCACGAGAACGGTCGGGTCGGAAACCGATACGGTCCGTCTCTGTAGCCGATCGTGATGATCACCGCGGCCAGCAACCCGGCGGCCGAAGTACTGAGAACGGTGAATCCGATCCCCGCCCCTCCGAATACGTCCACCAGGTACGGCGAGGCTTTCCCGACCGTCAGCGCCGCGATGAGCGTACCGATCGCGAGTCCTCGATTCCGACGGAACCAGGTAGCCGCCATCTTCATCGCCGGCGGATACACTCCGGCGAGAAAGAACCCGGTGAAGAACCGCGTCAGGAGAGCCGTACCCGGTCCCGGCGCCACGAGCAGAGACGCGTTGGAGAGGGCAGCCATGACTACGGATGCCGCGAAGTAGCGGCGGGCGGGAATGACATCCGCGAGATTCAGGATGGCGGCCGCCACGGTGCCGACCACGAATCCGAGCGACACCATCGTCGTGAGCCAGCCCGCCTGGGTTACCGAAAGTCCCCACCGAGCCTGGATACGGGGGGCGACGGCTCCCGCCGTGAACCACACCGAGAGTCCGAGCAGCACCGCGAAGGAAAGGACGGCGAGCGTCCGCCAGGCGGCAGGCGAAACCTCGGAACCCGCTCCGAGTTCTCCTGCTTCCAGCCGAGCTCCCGGGACTTGATCCATCAATCGCCGAAGCTGATCCCCAGGTCCCGCGCCGTGAGCATGATGTCCGAGTCGAGCGGGACCGTCTTCATCCGTCTGATCGCGCTGGAGAGCGGTACGTTGCGCACCACCGGGGGATCCAGCGCCACCATGCAGCCGAAGCAGCCCGACGCGAGCGACCGGATAGCGGCCGACCCGAAGCGAAGGGCCAGCAGGCGGTCTGTCGTCGTCGGGCCCCCACCGCGCAGCAGGTGTCCGAGAACGACAGTCCGCGTCTCCTTGCCAGTGATTTCCTCGAGCCCCGCGGTCACCTGGAGGCCGATCCCACCGAGCCGCTCCGCCTGGCCGAGTGCCTTGCCCAGAATCGATCGCTCACCGTCCTTCGGGACAGCACCCTCGGCAACGACGATGATCGAAAAGTCTCGACCATTTCTCTGCCGATCCAGCACTTTCTCCGCGACCAGCTCCAGGTCGAACGGAATCTCTGGAATCAGGATCGCGTCGGCCGTGGCAGCGACTCCTGCCCCGACGGCGATCCAGCCGGCGTACCGGCCCATCACCTCGACCACCATCACCCGGTCGTGCGCCTCGGCGGTCGAATGCAGACGATCGATACACTCGGCCGCGAAGCTGATCGCCGAGTCGTACCCGAAGGTGACCACGGTTCCCTCGAGGTCGTTGTCGATCGTCTTCGGAACACCGACGATATTCACTCCCTTCTCGAACAGCGCATTAGCGATCGCCAGCGAACCGTCGCCCCCGATCGCGACCAGGGCGTCGATCCCCCGCTCCGCCAGGCCGCTGACGATCTCGTCGGATCGATCGACGACCTCGACGCTTCCGTCGGCCTGCACAACCGGATACGCGAGCGGATTCCCCCGATTCGTCGTCCCGAGAATCGTCCCGCCGAGGTGCGTGATCCCGCGGACGGACTCGCGGGTGAGTGGAATGACACCACCATCGGGATAGGCCTCGGGATCCAGCAGGCCGTTGTAGCCGTCGCGAATGCCGAACATCTCCCAGCCCCGGCGCCGGCCGGAGATCACGGCTGAGCGAATCACTGCATTGAGACCCGGCGCATCTCCGCCGCCGGTGTTGATCGCTACTCGTCGAATATCGTCGTTCATCTGCAGCCCTTCGAACGGTTTCGGGTGCGGGCCGTCTCCGACCCGCAGGGTCGTTCCGTCACGTCGCTCGGCGATGACCAGGCGGAACGAGCGGATGAACATAGAGCACCGTGCGCCGAATGCACGCCCGACCCTCTGCGGCGGTCCAGCCGGACGGGACTGGACAGACCGGGCCGACCCTGCTTTCTTATGCGGCCGTTCAGCTATCAACGACTCGAATCCCCGTGGGGAACGGGTCGGAAATCAAACCTGGAGAAGTGGTCCGACATATGATCAAGACGCAGACGCTGAAGAAGACCGGTGAGACGAAGGTGACCTTTATCCTCCACACCGATGACAGGCGCCTTCCCGCATCCGTCGTGGGTGATTTCAATGGGTGGGATCCGATGGCGCATCCGTTCCGCAAGCGGTCCAACGGCACGGCCTCCGTCGTCGTGACCGTCCCCCCGAGTGCGCACTACGAGTTCCGCTACCTCGGCGACAACGGCTACTGGTTCGACGAGGATCCCGACGGGGATCGCGTGACCAGGGATTGGGGCCACTCGAACAGCGCCATCCGCAGTTGAGGCGTTCGCTCAGCCATCGGGCTCGCGAGGGGCTTCGAGCGGATCACATAGCGAGATCGGGTCGAGAAACCGGATGACATCTGCCTCGGGGTCCTCCCGGGCCCCGAGCAGGACTCCCTGCCCGCCCATCTCGCGGACCGCTCGCTCCACGCTTTTCCGGTCGGACTCACGGTCCAGCCAGCCGGCGTCGGCTGCGACGGAGCCGATCACCTCCCACGGGCACCCCGGTGTCGCCTCGTCCCTGACGAACAGGTAGACGGTCGCGTCATCGGGGCGCGGCGGCAGTTGTACCAGCGGACGAGTCTCGACCGTCGGACCACTGCAGGCAAAGCCGGCGAATACGGCGAGGTTCAATACCGCCGTTCTGGATCTTCGCATCGGGGCGTTCTCGCGATTCAGTATTCGGATGATCCGGGGCAGGCCCAGTCGTTGAACCCTTGCGGAAACCTCCGCAAGGTGCTTATGCCTTGAGCTATCGGACAACCTCGTGTCCGTCGATCACCACGTTCCGGAGGTTCCGATGGCTCTAGCGAAGATCGTGACGAAGAGGGCGAAGAAAACTACCGCCAAGAAGCCGGTGAAGAAGGCGGCCCCAAAGAAGACTGCTGCCAAGAAGCCGGCGAAGAAGACTGCCGCTAAGAGGACCCTCAAGAAGCCGGTGAAGAAGACTGCCGCTAAGAGGACCCTCAAGAAGCCGGTGAA
>CBDUVN010000073.1:0-10378 GCA_965370685.1 uncultured bacterium
TCGAGCTCGCTGAGCAGGCGTTCCACGCATTCCTCGTCTCCCTCCAGGTACGTCAACATGATCATTTTCATCGGTACCTCTCGTTGCTCCACTCGGTTTCCGGTGTTACGCGGTCGGCGCCGGCACGGGCTCCGCTGGTCGCGGGGCGGGCGGCGTCACGACTTCCTGTACGACGGCCGGCTCCGACTCCGGCTCGTCGGTCTCATCCCGTGACTTGCGGACCAGGAAGTAGAGCCCCGGCACCACGATCAGCGTGAGGACCGTCGAGGCCAGCGCCCCGAAGATCAGCGACACCGCCAACCCTTCGAAGATCGGGTCGAGCAGGATCACGAACGCCCCGATCACCACGGTGCCCGCCGTCAACGCGATCGGACGTGTCCGCACGGCTCCGGCCTCGATCACCGCCTGTTTCAGCGGGATCCCGGCATTCAACCGGACCTCGAGGTAGTCGATCAGCAGGATTCCGTTGCGCACCATGATTCCGGCGAGCGCGATCATCCCGATCATCGATGTGGCGGTGAAGAACGCCCCCGTGATCCAGTGGCCGGGGGCGATTCCCACCAGCGTCAGCGGGATGGCCGCCATCATCACGAGCGGAGTGACGAAGCTCCCGAACCAGGCCACCAGGAGTCCGTAGATCAGCAACAGGGCGCCTCCGAAGGCGATCCCCAGATCCCGGAACACCTCGTAGGTCACCTGCCACTCCCCATCCCACTTCATCACGGGCTGCTCGACCGTGCCCGGCTGGCGCGTATACAACTGGCCGAGCGTCGCCCCGCTCGGAAGCGGGATCTCGCCCACCTGCTCCTTGAGGTCGAGGATCGCGTACACCGGGCTTTCCTCCTCGCCCGCCACCTCGGCCATCACGTACACGACCCGCTGCCCGTTCTTCCGGTCTACGACCTGCGGCACCGTCGTCTCCACGAGATTGCCCAGTTCGCCGATCGGGACCATCGCCCCCGATGTGGATGCCACGTGCAGGCCGCCGAGCCTGCCGGGTCCGGACCGCTCGGACTCGGGCAGACGAACGCGGACCGGAATCGGCTGTCGTGCTTCTGGCGCCGACAGGTGCGTGGCGACTTGCCCGCCGAGTCCAACCCGGAGCCCATGCACCACCTGCTCCTTCCGCACGCCGGAGAGGGCCGCCTTCTCCTCATCCACGTCGAACCGAAGTTCACGCTGCGGCGCGATCAGCGACCAGTCCACGTCCACCACGCTCGGGTGTGCGGTGAACAGCTCCATTATGTCCTCGGCCACGACCCGCTGCTGCGCCGGATCCGGACCGTAGACCTCGGCCACGAGCGTGCTGATCACCGGCGGTCCGGGCGGTACTTCGACCACCTTGGCCCGCACGTCACCGCCAGCGGCGGCCACTACCGAGTCCACGATCGGCCTGATCCGACGGGCGATGTCGTGGCTCTGCTCCTTCTTGAGCCCGAACATCCCCTTCCGAGCGCGCAATTCCTTCGGGATGTTGACCTGGATGTCCGCCACGTTCGGTCCCTGCCGGAGATAGTAGTGGCGGATCAGTCCGTTGAAATTGAACGGCGCCGCCCTCCCGGCGTATACCTGCACGTCATGAACTTCGGGCACATCCTTCAGCCCGAACGCCACATCGAGCGCCACCGCCGTGGTCCGCTCGAGCGACGTTCCCTCCGGCAGGTCGAGAATGATCTGCACCTCGGTCTTGTCATCGAACGGCAGCATCTTCACCGCCACCGATCGGTTGAGGAACAACACCGTCGAGGCGAGCAGCAGGCCCACGACGACGAGCAGCAACCCGACCAGCCGGCGCGGCCGGTCAAGCAGCGGCTCCATCACGGCCTTGTACGCCCGGTAGATCTTCGTCTCCTCGAGCACGTACTTCGGTGCGTCGTCGTCGTGACCGTGTACCTTCCCGAGAAGCCGGAACGCCAGCCAGGGCGTGCCGATCAGGGCCATCATGAGCGAGAATATCATCGCCAGGCTCGCGCCGATCGGCATCGGGCTCATGTAGGGGCCCATCAGCCCCGACACGAACAGCATCGGGAGCACGGCCGCGATCACGGTCAGGGTGGCGAGAATCGTCGGGTTTCCGACCTCGTCCACCGCCATTCGGGCGGCCGCGCGCAGCGGTCGGTCCCGCATCTTGAAGTGCCGCTCCATGTTCTCCGCCACGATGATCGAGTCGTCGATCACGATTCCGGTGACGAAAATCAAGGCGAACAGGGTCACCCGGTTCAGCGTATAGCCGAAGATCTGGTACACGAACAGGGTGAGCGCGAAGGTGACCGGAACCGCGAGCATCACGACGAGCGCGCTGCGCCAGCCCATGAAGATCGCGACCACGATGCCGACCGCGAACACGGCTCCGATCAGATGCTCTTTGAGGGTCGCGACCTTTTCCCGCGCCGTCTCCCCGTAGTTCCGGGTGACGAGAGCCTCCACATTCGACGGGATCACCCGGCCTTCGAGCCGCTCCAGCGTGTGCTCGAGGTCCTCACCGACCCGGGTGGCATCGGCGCCGGGCCGCTTCGACACGGCGATCGTCACCTGCGGAGCCAGGGCGTCTCCGGGTATGCCATGAAACGTGTAGCTCGCAATCTCGGCCGGTCCATCCATTACTTCGGCGACATCGCCGACCTGGACCAGTCGTCCATCGTACACTCCGAGAACGACGTTGGCCACGTCCTCGGCGCTGGTCAGGAACGGTCCCCCGACCACGCGCACGACCTCGTCGGCCTGAGCGTAGTAGCCGCTCTCCATGCTCACGTTGGCCGCCTTCAGACGCTCGACGACCAGCCCGGGATCCACACCCAGCTCGGCCGCGCGCTCCTGGCGCAACTCGACGCGGATCTCCCTCGGCGAACCGCCGATCACGTTCACGTCGCGCACGTCGGGCACGGCCTCGAACGCTGTCGCGACCTCTTCGGCGACCCGGCGGATCTCCTCCGGCGGCTGGTCGGCCGTAAGCGTCGCCGTGAAGAACGGCACATCGTCGATGCTCACGGTCTTCACCAGCGGAAACTGCAGCCCCGGGGGCATGCGGTCGGCGAACTTGAGGAGCGTGGCGTACAGCCGGACCAGGCTGTCCTCCAGGTCACGTCCGACCTCGTAGCGAACCGTGACCAGGCCGAAGCCCGGCTGCGCGTGGCTGTAGACGTACTCGACCCCGTTGATCCCTGACAGGACGTTCTCCAGCGGGATCAGCGCCCGGTTCTCGATCTCTTCCGGCGACGCCCCGGGCATCGGGAGGTAGATGTCCGCGAGCGGGACGATGATCTGGGGCTCCTCTTCGCTGGGCAGCGTGGCGCTCGTGTAGACGCCGAGCGCCAGCGCCGCGATCAGGAGAAGCGGCGTGATCTTCGAGACGAGGAACGCGTCGGCCAGGCGCCCGGCGATTCCGCCCTTCATCGCGCCCCCTCATCGGCTTCCGCGGGATTCCAGCTTTCCTGCTGGACGTTCCCGGCCTCCGTCCCATCCAGAAGCGTGTGCGACGGAGTCCTCACGACCTGCGCATCGGCATCGAGTCCGGACAGCACCTCGACCATTCCCTCGGCAGTCCGGCCCGGCCGAATCCACCGCAGCCTCAGAATTCCGTCCTCCAGCGTGAACACGCCGGTGAGCTGTCCCTCCCGTACGAGCGCGTCCGCCGGGACCAGCAGACCCGGATCCTCGATTCCCGCCACCGCGATCCGGACGAACGTGCCCGGCAACGGAATCCCTTCCGCCAGGTCGTCGAACCGGGCCTCGAGGCGGAACCGGTTGCTGGCCTGCTCGATCACCGGTACCCGGCGAGTAACGGTGGCGGGCCAATGGCGGCCCGTCTTCTGATCGAGGACCCGCACCGCGTCGCCAACGGCGATCCGGCTGGCCAGTGGAGCCGGGGCGTCGGCAATCACCTTGACGCCGCTCGAGCCCGAGATCGTGAGCACGGGCTGTCCCGGCTGGGCCAGGTCACCCGGGTCCACGTACCTCGCCGTCACGGTCCCCGCGAACGGGGCCTTCAGCACGACGTAATCCCGGTTCGACCTGGCTTCGGCCAGGCTGGCTTCCGCCATCTTCATCCGGGCCCGGGCCTGGTCGAGCTCCTGCTCGGTCGCCGCGCCATCGCGCACCAGGTTCTCCAGCCGCTGATAGGTCTTCACGGCCACCGCCACGTTGGCCTCGGCCGCCGCCACGCCGGACTCGACGCCAGCGTCATCCAGGCGGACGAGCGTCTGGCCGCGACGGACCTGCGCGCCCACGTCCACGAGCACCGAACGGACCGTACCACTGGCACGGGTCGCGAGCTGCGCTTCCTGGATCGCCACCACGCGCGCAGCCACGAGCTGCGAACCGGCAGCCCGGACAACGGGGCTCACGGTGACGTCCTGCGGCTGCCCGGTTCTCTCCACCCGGCCCGGCTCGCCGCGATCGCAGCCTGCCACGGTGAGCGTGAGCACGGGAATCAGGAACAGCAATGATCGCTTCATCGAATTCACTCGCTCGTGTGTTGCGTGGTCACGAATCGCAGACGGGCCTCCGCCATCCGGTAGCCGGCCGTCGAATTGATCGCCCGGCTGCGCGCCAGCGCGGCCCGGGAGTCGGCGGCGAGAAGATCGGTCGCCGTAGCGAGCCCCTCATCGAACCGCATTCGCATCAGGTCCCGTCCCAGGGAGGCGGCGCTGTCTCCCACTACCGCGGCGCCGGCGGCTCTGAGCGCCGCATCCACCGCGTCGCTCGCTTCGAGCACCTCTGCTCGCGCCGAGCGCAGGGTCGCATCGTACCTGGTCTCCGCCATTGCCCGCTGGGCATCGGCCCGCTTCGTGTCGGCGCTTCGACTGAGACCGGAAAAGATGTTCCAGCGCAGGGCGAGCCCTCCAATCCAGTTGTCGCCGTCAGACCGGAACAGACTGGAGCCGTGCATCGAATAGCCGGCGAATGCATCCAGCTCCGGCAGGTATCCGAGCTTTGCCCGGCTGCTGTTCGCCGCAGCGGCATCGCGTTCCCTGTCCAGAGCGTGCAGGTCGGCCCGAAGAGTCGGATCGAAATCGGCTGAACCGGTATCGTCCCCGGATCCTGTCGTGTCGCCGCCGGCACCCTCCTGCCAATCCACGACGACCAGCTGCAGCGTGTCGGTGAGAGTCGGCCTGACTTCGGGACCCCAGCCGAGGAACACCGCGAGCTGCCGATGTGCGTCCGCCTCGCGGCGCTCGGCGTCGATCCGGGCCGCCATCGAGCCCTGCAGATCGGCCTCTGCCTGCAGCACTTCGGCACGAGTGAGGAGTCCTTCGGCCTCTCTGCGCGCGAACACATCGCGTGCCGATCGCGCGGCTTCCTCGGACCACTCCGCGGCCCGGGTCTGGGCCGTGGCCCGCTGCGCCTCGTAGTACAGCATTTCGGTCTGGAGCACCGTCGCTTCCCGGGTCCGCAGCTGCTGCCAGTCGGCGGCATCCGCCGCGTTCGAAGCGGCTGAGCGTCCCGCCCAGACCTGCGGACTGAGGAGCTTCCACTGCAGCGAAGCGCCTGTGGCCCAGTCGCTGATCGGGTCCGGATTGTTCAATGCGTCGAGCCCGAGATCGGACTCGCTGAAGATCCCCTGCCGCAGCTTGGTTCCAAAGGCGAACACCGGGTCATTCGACCGGGTCCAACCGGTCGAGACGTCGATCCGGGGCCACAGATAGGAGGAAGCTTCCTTTGCGTCCGCGTGCGCCACATCGGTTCCCGCCCTGGCGATCGCAAGGCCGGCATTGCCCGCCAGCGCTTCCGCGATCGCTTCATCCAGACTGAGCGGTCTTTCGGCCGACGCCTGCTGCCCGAACGCCGCGGAAGGAGCGGTCGCCAGGATCGCGACGATGAGCCAGAATCTCCGGCCTGACATGATTTTCATCAGGAATTCACTTTCGATCCACCGTCTCCGTTCAACTGCGCCGCCCCGTTCGCGTCGCACGCACGAAGACAGTTCATGATCTGGATGACCTTGTCGTCCAGGACTTCGTAAAACACGTTCACGCCTTCGCGGCGGCTGCGGAGGATCCCCTTGTCGCGCATCAGGTTCAGGTGCTGCGACGCGGTCGCCTGCTCCAGCTCCAGGGCTTCCTGTACTGCGCTCACGTTGAGCTCGCCGTGGTTGTCGAGCAATTCGATGATCCGAAGCCGGATCGGATGACCGATGCAGCGCAGGACGCGCGAAGCATCCTGGACCACGTCGACGCTGATTCGATCGGTCTTCCCGACCATTCTTCCTCCCTGGTTGCTGCATCTCCAAGTGCCGCTGAGGACGGCCTGTTGTCACACACCGCAATATATATATATTTGAATATCTGTATTGTCAACACCGTGCTCCGCCTGGAGTGGTGTCACTTGTCAGGGGAACAGTCAGGGAAACACTCCGGGAGGGGGACGCCGTATCGCGTCCCCTTCGGCATCAGCGGCGGCGGCGGCCGCGCGCCAGGCGGGAACGGGGAGTGACGTCCGCCGGGATCTCTACCCTTCGGCCGATGTCGGGCGAGAACGACGGCTCGAATCCCTCCACCACCTCTCGCGGAATCGGTGTATCCATGAGCTTCTCGATTTCCCGCACCATCATGACTTCGTGCGAAGACATCAGGGTTACCGCATCTCCGGTCTGATCGCCCCGCGCTGTTCGGCCCACGCGATGCACGTAGTCCTTCGGGTCATCCGGGACATCGAAATTCACGACGTGCGTGATCCCCACGATATCGAGGCCGCGCGCCGCCACATTCGTCGCCACGAGCACCCGGGTGTCACCCTCCCGGAAGCGTGTGAGGCTGCGTGTCCGGTCGGCCTGTCCCTTGTCCCCATGCAGGTCGTCCACCGAAATGCCCTTCTTCTTCAGAAACTCGCACAGGTCGGCCGCGGTGCTCTTCATGCGCGTGAACACGAGCGCCGGTCCCGTGCCCCACGACTCGAGCAGGTGGTGGACAACGGCCTGCTTGCTCGCCCAGTCGACGGGATGCAACACCTGCGTAATCCCCGAGGCGGCAGTCTGGAAGCCCACCTGGACGGACACCGGGTCCTTCATCATCTCGTGGGCGAGGCCGAGGATCGCGTTCGGCATCGTCGCCGAGAACAGGAGCGTCTGCCGGTCGGCCGGCGTTCGCCGCACGATCTTGCGCACATCGTCGATGAACCCCATGTCGAGCATCCGGTCTGCCTCGTCCAGCACCAGGAACTCGACCCTGGACAGGTCCACGGTGCGACGCTCGAGGTGATCGAGCAGCCGGCCGGGAGTCGCCACCAGCACGTCGCAGCCGAACTTGAGGTCCTTGATCTGCGCCCCGATCGGAACGCCGCCGTACACCACCATCGACTCGAGCGACAGGCGCGCTCCGTAGTCCGCGACGGCCCGCTCCACCTGGTCTGCCAGCTCCCGCGTCGGAGTGAGAATCAGGCCGCGGATCGTGCCGTGATGCTCCGGCGCTCCGGCCAGCCGCTGCAGCATCGGCAGCACGAACGCAGCCGTCTTGCCGGTTCCGGTCTGTGCACACCCGAAAATGTCGGCGCCGCCCAGCGCTGTCGGAATTGCATCGACCTGGATCTCCGTGGGCTCGGAGTAGCCGCGATCGGCGATCGCATCGAGAAGCGGCTCGGTGAGTCCGAGTCCGCGAAACGCGCTGTGTTCTGGAAGTCCGGTCACGAATTCTCCTCCGGGTCCATGCCCGTGAGCTCGGCGCTGATCCGCCACAGGCGACGGGCCGCGCCGTCGTCTCTTGCGGCCGGCGATGGCCGGGCCGGCTCGAGATCGATGTAATAGAGTCCGGTCAATCTCTCGACGGCGGGGGCCGAAGCGAGAAAAACGGATGTCCGTGCGCCCCTCTCCGGGGTCTTGAGGAACGGGCGCAGCAACCTGAGCGGTGCGAAGCCGGTGAACAGCAGTCGGGTGCCGATCACGCCCGGGTGCAGCGCGTTCGCCGTCACGCCCGTTCCTCCGAGCCGGCGCGCGAGCTCCCGATTGAACAGCAGATTCGCGAGTTTCGACTGCGTATAGGCCTGCAATCCGCTGTATTTCCGCTCGCCCTGGAGATCGTCCCACCTGATCTGGCCGCGCTTGTGCGCCTCTGAAGAGACGGTCACGACCCGTGCCGGGGCTGACTTCACCAGCAGGTCCCGCAGCAGGTGCGTCAGGAGGAACGGCGCGAGATGATTCACGGCGAACTGCGTCTCGAGTCCGCCGGCCGTCGGAATGTAGCTTGGGGTAAACACTCCGGCATTGTTCACCAGCACGTCGAGGCGATCGGTGTGCTGCAGGGTCTGCGCGGCCAGGCCCCTGACTCCCTCCCCTGACGACAGGTCGGCGATCAGGAGTTCCGTGCTGGCGCCCGGGACCTCGGCCACCACGGCCGCCTGCGCTTCGGCTCCACGCTCGGCACTGCGACACGCCATCAGGACGCGCGCCCCCATCCGGGCGAGCTCGGTAGCCGTGGCCCTGCCGATTCCGGCGTTCGCCCCCGTGACGAGCACGGTCTTTTCAGGTATCTGGTTCAGCATTTCGGCGGAAACCTACTGCATCGCACCGAATCCCGCCCGCCGTCGGCCGACCGATCCGGCAGAATGGCAGGGAGCTTGCTTCCTGCATGCAGGACGGGTGGTCGTGACGGTCTCCCGACACCGGGAACCCCGCGGATCATGCGAACGTACTAAGCTGTCCACTGTGAACCGAACCAGACGGGAACACGAATCGATGTTGCAGCGACGCAACGGATCGGCATTTCCGGGCCCCTGGCTCGGAGGCGCGATCGCCCTGATCGGCCTCGTGTTGCTCGCCTGCGTCCCCGACGCACCGGGGGACCCGGAGAATCCCCTCGGCCCGCGACGTCCGGTTGGAGAATTCCAGGTCCACCTGCGCTGGGACGCCCCCGTCCACGACGCCGGCGGACAGCCGCTCGGGGATCTTGCCGCGTACCGGCTGTACTACGCACCTGACCTGCTCTCCCTCGATTCCGACGGCACTTACTCGCTGGCCACGGGCATGAACACCGAGGCGCTCGTCACGGGGCTCTCCTCGGGCGCCTGGCAGTTCGGGGTAACCGCGATCGACACAGTGGGCAACGAGAGCGACCTGTCCGATGTCGTCCTGGTGGAGGTCGGAGAGGAATGATCGGGGCGCTCCGTTCCCGAATTCCGTGGAAGCGTCGGCTGCTCCTCGCCGCCGCGATCGTGCTCGGCCCGCTCGGGCTCAGCTCGTCCGGCGCGTCGATCGGGCTGGCGCCGGACCCGCCGCGAGACTTGAAGGCTGAAGTTCTGGGCCCCACAGCGATCAAGTTGACCTGGCGCGAGGGCAAGGGAGGATCGGACCCCGACTTCTACTTCGTGTACCGCGATGGCGAACCGATCGCCGCCGTGGACGACGACGACCATCCAGAGTGGATCGACGACGGTCTCTCGGCGTGGACGGAATACACCTACTACGTCGTGGCGGTAGACCGTCGCTGGAAGCGCAGCGACTCGAGCGCCCCGGTCACGGTGCGTACCGCCGATGGCAGCCCTCCGGACCCCCCCAGCTCTCTGGCGGCCACCGCGACCCACCCGAACCGGGTCGAGCTCGAATGGGCCCCGGCGCAGGATCCTCAGTCGGGAATAGATTCATACGTGGTGCTGCGAGACGGAAAGAAGACAGGCACCACTGAGGACACCCGCTTCATCGACGAGACGGTCCAGCCGGAATCCGACTACCAGTACAGGGTCCGGGCGATCAATGGCTCGGGAGATTCCGGTGAGCCGGGGAATCCGCTGAACGTCCGCACACCGCCGCTCGCGGATACGACTCCGCCGGCTCCCCCGGTCGCGCTGCGCGTCGTCCAGCCCTGACCGCAGGCTATCTTACCAGCCGGGCCTCGCGGGTTGAAACCAGCGCGAGCGGCAGGTCGAATCCCATCGTCGTCACGATGCCATCGCTGTGCGACTCGACCTTCATCGCGAGCAGCACACCGGTCTCCGGATCCCATACGTATACGGCGCGGGCATCCCCGTCCGCGACGAGTTCGATTTCACCGGGAGCACCCTGCGGTGTCCCTATACCGTCCGCATGCACCGTTCCCTCGGACACGATCACCCGGGCAGCGATCCCGTTCCAGGTCGTGTCGCCGACGAACCGGGCAGTCCCGGTATAGCTGGTCTCCCCGTCGAGCCCGCCACCCGAGGGCAGCACGTATGCATGGGGCCAGCTTCCGTCCACGGGCTCTCCGCCCGGCGGGAGGGGAGCGAGCAGATCGGGGATCATCGCCGCGAGGCTGTTCTGGTCGTACGCCCCGGCCTTCAGCTCCGGCTTCTCGGTCATCTCGATGGCGCCGGCAAGGCCCACGATGCCCCGGAACTCGTGACCCGTCACGGAAGACCCGTCCACCTTCTGCTGCCCCATCTGGCTGTCCAGCGTCGATTCAAAGGAATCGAAGGT
>CBDUVN010000074.1:0-10361 GCA_965370685.1 uncultured bacterium
ACGCCGTCGAAGTCTGGACCTTAGGGAATGAGCCCGCCCTCGAGCGCTTCACGGAGACCCTTCCCGTGCGCCTCGACGACAGGCCCATCGGCGAGATCGACCTGGCCGAGGTGTTTCGGGAGGACTGAGGTCTGCGGCGGCGCCCGGCGATCTCGAGCCGCAAACTCTCTGCCGGGACCCTACGGCTGGCCCCTCCCTCTCAGGACCCTCTGCGAAATTCCCACATGCCCACTTTCCCACATGCCCACTTTTGCAGAGGGTCGCCACACCCACCTTACACATTCGCTCCCGACCACCCCGCCCCTTTCCATTTACCGTCGCCCCCGCTCGTTTCCCTTCATGTTTCAGCGCAAGCCACCGGCCACCAGCACAGCACCCCGCGTGCACGGGACGCTCCGCACCCATAGAGCGCCCGGAGCGCCTGGCGCGCCCAAAGCGCTCGCCGCCGCCGTCGGCCCTGCCCTCCTCGCCGCGCTGGCACTCCTGGCCCCACCGAGCACGAGACCCGCCTCCGCCCAGGAGGCCACCACCCAGCAGTCCACCGCTCAGCAGTCCACCGCCCAGCAGGCCACCGCCCAGCAGCCCCAGCGATCTCAGCAGTCCCAACAGCCCGAAGGCGTCAAGCTCGAGGTGCAGATCTCAGGCATCGACGGCGAGCTCCTGCAGAACGTCGAGGCGCTCACCCGCATCGTCAGGGTGTCGCGCTCCCGCACGGTCCGGCCGGGCCACGTGTATCGGCTGCACGAGAAGGCCCCCGAACAGATCGCGACGGCGCTCGAACCGTTCGGCTTCTACGCGCCCACGATCCACTCGAATCTGAACACCAGGGGCTCACCGTGGATCGCGCGTTACGGCGTCGATCCCGGCCGCCCGACGCTCGTGAGCAGGCTCGATATCAGCGTCGAAGGTGAGGCCGAGCAGGACAGCGTTTTCCGGGAGACTCTCGTCTCCCTGCCCCTCGCCGAGGGCGACACGCTCAACCACCAGGCGTACGAGACCGCGAAGCAGACCCTGGGCCTGCTCGCGGCGGATCGCGGGTACTTCGACGCCGTCTGGGACTCCAGTCTCATCCGGGTGGACCGCGATGCGTTCACCGCCGAGATCGTGCTTCACCTCAGCTCCGGGCCCCGTTTTCGGTTCGGTGACGTCACGATCGACGACATGGACTGGGTGGACAACGATCTCCTGCTCCCATTCGTCGAATTCGAGGTCGGCGACTGGTACCACTCCTCGTATCTGCGGAATCTCCAGTCGAACCTCGCCGGAACCACCTACTTCGCCAACGTTGAAGTCATCCCGCGCCGGGACCTGGCGGACGAGGAGCTGCGGGTGCCGATCGAGATTTACGCCCGGCCGCGCAGGACGCAGCGTTGGGAGATGGGTGTCGGCTACGGAACCGATACGGGCCCCCGAATCCGACTGTCGACGGAATTCCGCCGGCTCAGCCGGGCGGGTCACTTCGCGGATTTCGACGCGCGAATTTCCGCCATTGAACAGAGCCTCACGGCCCGCTACAACATCCCGGTGGGCTATCCGTATCCCTCCCTGTGGACGGTCACGGGGCGCTACGGAAACATCGAGTGGGTCACGAGCAAGACGCTGCAGGGGTTCGTCGGGCTCAGCTTTGCGCATCTGCGCGGCGACGTGCGCGAGGTCCTGACTCTGCGCTACCAGCGCGACGACTTCTCGGTGGCCGCCGACACGAGTGCGTCTAACCTGACTCAGCCGATCGCCTCGTGGACCTGGTCGACGGCCGACAACCGGGTGTACGCGACCCGCGGCATCGGAGGAACTCTCGAGCTGCGCGGCGCCGTGGACGGCTTCGCGTCCTCCGCCAGCTTCTTTCGGGCGGTTACCTCGCTCAAGACGATCTTCCCCCTCAGGGAGAAATTCAGGGGAATCGTGCGGGCAGACATCGGGTGGATCGGCACCGACCAGTTCCGCCAGCTGCCCCCGTCGATCCGCTTCTTCGCCGGCGGCGATCGGAGCATCCGGGGCTATCAGTATAAGTCTCTCGGGCCCCTCAACGCGGACGACCAGGTCACCGGCGGCAACAGTCTGCTCGTGGGCAACTTCGAGGTCGAGTACCGCTTCCTCGAGAAGTGGTCCGGCGCCGTATTCTTCGATGCCGGCAACGCATTCAACGACTTCCAGGGGAAAGTGGCGCTGGGCACCGGCTTCGGCGTGCGCTGGATCTCTCCCGTCGGGATGGTCCGGATCGACTTCGGATTCGGTCTCAGCAAGGAGGGAAGCCCGTTCCGCCTCCACCTCGGGATCGGACCGGACTTCTGATGAGCGGGCAGAACTCGGATCCGCAGACCGAGCCGCGCTCGGAGACCCGCGCGAAGTTCCGCACCGGCCGGAGCTGGACCCGCTGGCCGGGCCGGATCGCGATCGGGCTGACGGTCCTCCTCGTCGTGCTCGCCGGGGTCGCGGCATTCCTCGTCGGCACCACTGCCGGGGGTAGGATCACGCTCTCGGTCGCGGAGCGTTTCCTGCCCGAGGGCGCGGTCGCCGAAGTCGAGAGCTTCGATGGTCGCCTGATCAACCGGTTCGAGCTGCGCGGCGCGACGCTCCGCCTGCCCACGCTCGAGGCCGACGCCGACCGGGTCTCGGTGGACTGGCGCGGGATCGGAATCCTGCGGAAGAAGGTGCACGTGCGGACCCTGGTCGTCGAAGGCCTGGACCTGCGGGTGATCGAGTCCGACGCCGATTCCCTGCCCGCCGAGCCGAAGTCGGATCGCGAGCTGAAGCCGCCGCTGGCGGATCTCCCCGTCGAGATCAGCTTCGATTCGATCTCCGTGCTGGACGGCAGCTTCACAGCCGGGGAGACAGTCCGGGTCACCGGCTTGCAGGCCTCGGTTACCGGATTGCGCGGCGCGGCCGCTGGCTCGGGCTCGGGCTCGCCCGGCGACGTTTCGCGGTCGCTCCCCGGTCGGCTCGACGCGTTCCAGCTCTCCGCCTCGGCTCATGTCGACCTGCCCGAGTTCGCATCCGCCCACGCGCAACTGTTCGGGACGGGTTCCACCGCCGGGATCCAGCTCGACAGCGCATTCGTCGATCTGCTCGACGGACACGCCGTGGCTGAGGGTGAAGTGACCTGGTGGCCGGCCCTGACCTGGGACGTCATCCTCGAGGCGAACGAGCTCGCGCCTGCGGAGCTCGCCCTGCTTCCCGACCCCGAGGAGTGGCCGGGCCAGCTGTCGCTGCGTGGCTCCAGCACCGGTGCGATTCACGATGACGGCACGATCGAGCTGAACGCCGCGATCGACACCGTGTACGGCGTGATTCGCGACGAGCCCCTCCGCGGGCGGCTGGAAGCGCACATCCTCGGAGAGGAAATCGAGCTGCCCGCGGCCCGCCTCACCTGGGGCCCGGCCCGGGTGAACGCATCCGGCACGGCCAGCGAGGTGCTCGATCTCACGTTCGACGCGGACGTGCCTGATGTCGGCCTCGTCCTGCCCGGCGCAACCGGCTCGTTCACCGCCACCGGACGCGCCACCGGCCCGCGGGAGACGCCACGGATCCAGGCCACGGTCCGCGCGGACAGCCTCGTCATGGATGCCGGGTCCGCCGCCTCGGTCACCGGCGCCGTGGATCTCGACCTGGCCGGCCCGCTGCAGGCCGACCTCATCGCTCAGACGCTGACAGTCGCGGGCCGGAACCTCGATTCGGCGCACGTCGTTCTCACCGGGCGGCGCGAGGCGCATACCCTCGAACTGACCGCAGCCGGCCCCGGCCTCGAGTTCGACGTCGCCGCGACGGGCGGCCTCGACGACGCCAATACCTGGTCCGGCGTGCTGGACACCCTGCACGTGGCCGTCGACACGATCGGCACCTGGGAGCTGGCGGCGCCGGCCGGGCTGACCGTGGGGGCCGGCGCGACGGGCGCCGGGTCAGGCGGGTCGGGCGCTTCCGCCGGATCGGGCGACGAATTCGCCCTGCGCTTCGACCAGGTCTGCCTCGAATCCGCTCCAGCCGCGCGCATCTGCGCCGAGGGCGCCATCGGCGGCGCGATCACACGCCTCTCCGCGACCGTAGACTCGCTCCGCGTCGAGCGCTTCGCCGGACTGATGCCGGAGGGCTACAGGGTAGAAGCCGGCCTCGACGCCGTGATCGATGTCGAGCAGGAACCCGGCGGCGCATATACCGGCACGGTCGATATTCGAACTACCGCCGGCTCCGCCACCCTGCCGTTCGGGCGAGATTCGGACACCGGAGACGAGTCCACGACCCTGCTCTTCGAGCCGATCGTGCTGACGGTTTCTTCCACCGATGAGGGCTCGCGCGGGCAGGTGGATCTGTTCGTCATCGACTCGGCGGGTGCGAGACTTATCAGCCTGGACGGCGAACTGGATTCGCCATTCGCCCTCCACGAGGTGACGGACCTCGAGGGCCTCGACAACCAGCCGTTCTCGGCGCACATCGAGCTCGCAGTCGATGACCTGGCCCTGTTCTCGGCCTCCGTGATGCCCCGGTGGGACGCGTGGGGGAGTTTCCACGTCGTGGCCGACCTCGATGTCGACGCGGATGGACAGCTCGAGGGAACGCTCAACGCCTTCGCGGACTCGCTGTCGCTGCAGAATACGGTGCGCGAACACGCGTGGTTGCTGTCCTTCGAGCCGGCCCGCCTCGACGCTCGCGTCGGATCGGACGGCCTCACGGGCGAGCTGAATCTGGTCGTGAGCGCGGCCGATGCCGGGCAACTCCTGGAGGCCAGCGGGACGATTCGCATGCCGCAGCTGACCTCCCTCGACCTGGACCCGGAAGAGCAGCCGGTGGACGCGACTCTCTCGGTCCGGGTGGGCGATATGTACTTCGTGGAGGCGTTCCTGCCGGAAATCACGGAAGCGCGCGGCAGCTTCGAGCTCGATTCCCATATCGGCGGCACACTCGCCGAACTCGATGTCGAGGGGCAGGCGATCCTCGCCGACGGTTACGCGCTGATCCCGCTCATGGGACTGGAACTCCGGGACATCCAATTCGCAGCTTCGGGCCGTCCGGACGGCGGCATCGAAATAGAGGGCCAGGTGCGCTCCGGGGAGGGCATCCTCACGCTGACCGGTCGCTCCGAGATTTCTCCCTCGTCCGAGACGCCCACCATGCTCAGTATCCGCGGCGAGCGGTTCCAGGTGATCGACGCCCCCGAGGTCAGTCTCGTGGCGGAGCCCTCGCTCGACCTGGCGTTCGACGGCTCGACGCTGAGCGTCACCGGCGACGTGCAGATCCCGAGTGGTAGGGTGGGAATCCCAGATGTTCCCGAGTCGGCCGTGACCCCGTCGAAGGACGTCGTGATCGTCGGAGATACGCTCGTCGAACGGGACGCCCCGTTGCCCATCGAGGCTGACATCACGGTCACGTTAGGTGACGACGTGTTCTTCAGCGGCTTCGGGTTCAACTCCAAGCTCCTCGGCGAGTTGAACATCACGCAGGCCGCCGGCGAGGAGCCCCGCGGCCGCGGCGAGGTAACGTTCGTGAACGGCACCTTCCGGCAGCTCGGCCAGGAGTTGCGCATCGATCCGGGCCGCCTGCTGTTCAACGGTCCGATCGACGACCCTGCCGTCGAGGCGCGTGCGTTCGTCAGAGCAACCGACGGGACCGAGGCCGGGTTCCGGGTCGGCGGCACCGTGCAGAACCTGGATGTGACCACCTACTCCGTTCCGCCGAAGTCGGACAGCGACATCATGGCGTACATCCTGTTCGGACGCCCGATGAGCCAGACGACCGGGGACCAGGGGAACCAGGCAACCAACGCCGCCACGATTCTCGGGGCCAACATGCTGGCCATGAGCCTCGCCCCCACCCTCGGTCTCGACGAAGCGCGGGTGGAGACCGGGACTCAGCAGAACAAAGCCCAGTTCGTCGTCGGAAAGTATCTCAATCCGAGGCTCTACGTCGGGTACGGAATCGGGATCTACGAACCGATCAGCACCCTGCGCGTGCGCTATCTGCTGTCGGCGAGGTGGACCATCGAGGCGATCACCGGAGACCAGCAGAGCGCCGACATTCTGTGGCGTTTCGAGCGGGGCGGGCCGAAGCCGGAGTCGGTCGAGACCGGGGCATCGGGAGCGGACGGAGTGGAGGATTCGCCGGACACGGGCGCGACGGAGGCCCCCGGCGGGTAGTCCGGTTCGGATTCGACGTGGAAGGCCCCCGACCAACGAGTGCCTCGCAGGACCCTACGACCGAATTCCCACTTTCCCACTTTCCCACTTTCAGCGTAGGGTCTCGAAACACACCCGAATATCCCGCCGTGATTCGGGACCCCTCCACTGCAGCGGATCCGCTTGACTTGATTCCTTGTTTCCTTACTTTCTTACCAGCGTTTACCCGGAGGATGAGATGCTGGTGAAGAAGACGAGTAAGAACCAGATCACGTTGCCCAAGAAGATCGCCGACCAGTTTCCCGGAGTGGAGTATTTCCAGGTGAGCCAGCGCGGTGCCCGCATCATACTCGAGCCCCTGGAGCCCTCTCGCGCGGAAGAGGTGCGCAAGCGGTTGGCAGAACTCGGCATCGACGAGAGCGATGTGAAGAAGGCCATCGACTGGGCGCGCGAGCGCGAAGCGTGAGAGTCGTCCTCGACACGAATGTCGTCGTGTCGGCGAGTCTCTTTTCCGCCGGCCGGCTCGCATGGCTCCGTGAGTCATGGAAATCGGGTACAATCTGTCCGCTGATCGATGCCGCCTGCGCTGAAGAGCTGATCCGCGTGCTCGCGTATCCCCGTTTCCATCTCTCCGAATCTGATATCGGCGAGTTGCTCGGCGACTATCTCCCGTGGACGGAAGTTGTCGCAGGTGATTCTGTACCTGCCGAGGAGCCCATTGCCCGCGACGAATTGCCTACCTGCCGGGACCCGGCCGACCAGAAGTTTCTTGCCCTTGCATCGAACTCGGATGCAGACGCGCTGGTGACGGGGGACGGAGCCCTGCTCGAGTTGGTGGACTTCGTTTCGTTCGAAATCCTGACGCCCGCAGAGCTGAGGCAGCGTCTGGCTTGATCCGCGGCCGTTGATACTCCCTGGAGATGCAGGCTCACAACCCGGGCACCGCCGCTCGAACCTCCTCCCGTTGAGACAGTGTTGACATATTTATGTCACCGTGCGAACATGATTCTCATGCGCACGAGAACGACGGTCCGTTTGCCGGAATCTCTGATGCGAGAAGTGAAGCGACTCGCCGCCGAGACTGACCGGACGATCACGAGGGTGATCGAAGAGGCTCTCCGGGAGTTCCTGGCGCGGCGCGCTTCCGCCGGCCGACGCTCTCACACACGTCTGCCCACCGCAGGCGCCGGAGGACTGCGGCCGGGCGTCGACCTGGCAGACAGCAGTTCCCTTCTCGACCTGATGGACGCCGACAGTGTCCCTGCCGGTGATTAGGCCCGGAGCTCCGGCCCGGTGATCCTGCCTGACGTCAACGTCCTGGTCTACGCCTTCCGCCAGGATACGCCGCATCACGAAGCCTGCCGGGAGTGGCTGGATGAACTCGTCAGCGCAGATGCCTCATACGCAGTGACAGGGCTCGCGCTGAGCGGATTCCTGCGAGTGGTTACGCACCCGGCCGTATTCAACCAGCCAAGCTCACTGCGAGCCGCCCTCAGGTTCACGCGAGCGATCCGGGATCAGCCGAACTGCCTCGTAATCTCACCGGGCGCCAGGCATTGGGGGATCTTCGAGAGGTTGTGCCGGGAGTCAAACGCTCGTGGAAACCTGATTCCGGATGCATACCTCGCGGCGCTGGCGATCGAAAGCGGCTGTGAGTTCGCCACGCTCGATCGGGATTTCGGACGGTTTGCGGGCCTGCGCACGGTGAATCCGCTCCGCTAGCAACTCGCAGCGACCGAAGCCAGCGCGCTCCACCCCCGCTTCGCTAGCGCCGAGCGAATCCGGCGAGATTCCCTCCGACCTGCCTCACCACTCGATCAGCTGCTCCGCCCGCGGAATCAGCGCCTGGAAGCGCGGATCGTCGCGCAGGGAGTCATACAGCGGATCCAGCTTCAGGTCCCCCAACCCGAGAAAGCTGGGGCGGGAGAGCATGACCTGCATGTGCGCGATTGCATCGCCGGGCCGATCCGTCAGTACGTAGGTGCGAATCAGGAGCCAGTCGACGAGGTCGGCGTCAGCAGCATCGTGTTCGTAGCCGTGCAGACGGACCGCTTCTTCCGCGTGCCGGACGGCCTCCTCCGCATCGCCCGGGCTCCCACGCAGGGCCAGGCTCATCCCGAGATACGCATGCGCCACGGCAGCCACGCCGAACCGGTCCCGCGGCACCGGGTCTGGACGGGTTTCGAGCTCCGCGGCGGCCATCGCCACCGCCGAATCGGCCCAGGCCCGGGCTGCGGATTCATCGCCTGACAGCCGATAGGCTAGAGCCAGTCGCATCGGACGGGAGTGGGACCGTCGCACGGTCGAGGCGTTCGCCACGCCTGCCGATTCGCCGATCAAGCTCATGGCCAGCTCGATCGCCGCGGCGTAGTCGCGATCCATGTAGGCCAGCCAGTATTCCACGGCCTCCGGCTGCCCGGGAGCCTCGAATCCCAGCCCCGCGTCGACCGTCCGACGGGCAGCGGCCGGATCGCCCTCGCTGAACAGCTGCAACTCCGCCAGGAACGCACCTGCAACGGGGGAGCCCGGATCGATGCTGAGCCCGAGCTCATATTGATTCCGGGCTGTACCGAACCGCCGCAGACGGTAGTTGTTCAGACCCTGGTTCCACACCAGGGTCTGATTCCGCGGATCGATCTGGATGGCACGATCGAGCAGCTCCATGGCCTGGTCCCAGCGCCCGAGACGGCGGAGTACCCAGCCCTCGTGCTGAATGATCTCCGGATCGCCCGGTCGCAGATCGCGTGCTCCCTGCAGAGCCTCGAGCGCTGCCTCGTAGTCCGCCTGTGCGTAATACTGGTAGATTCCCTCGGCAAAGAACGCGTCGGCCCCGCCGGGATCGATCGACCGCAGCCGATCCAGGCTCTGGCGCGCGGGGAGAGTGTCGGTCTCCAGCCCGCGACGAAGCAGCCACGACTGTGCCCTGACCAGCCGGGCCCAGGCGGCGACGAATTCCGGATCGAGCTCGACGGCCGTCTCGAACGCCTCGACGGTCCGGTACTCGATTTCCGGGTCGTTCGACCATTCCTCCAGCAGCTTGCCCTGGTGATACGCATTCCAGGCGTCGATGTCGTCCGTCAGCATGGCTCCGAGCGCCTCGCCCGTCTCCTCCGACAGCTCCGCCTCGAGCGCGATCGCCACTGCCCGCGCGATCTCGCCCTGGATCTCGAATACGGTCTCCGCGGTCAGCTCGCGGTCGTACGTCTGCGCCCACAGGTGCTCGTCCGTCGCCGGGTCGATGAGCTGCACGTTGAGCCGCACGCGGCCGCCGGACGTCCGCACGCCTCCCTCCACCACCGAGCCGACTCCGAGTTCCTGCGCGATCTCGCTGATCGGGCGGCTCTCGTCCGCGTATGCCATGACCGAGGTGCGCGATGTCACCTTCAGATCGGGCACCTGCGTGAGCTGGGTCATCAGGTCGTCGTGCAGGCCGAGAGCGAACGCCCGGCTGTCATCCGTACCGGCGAGGTCCGCGAACGGCAGGACGGCCACCGACTGTGGGGAGTGCCGGACGTCGGCGGCGGCAGCCGCACCAACACCGGTGGCCGCGACCGCACCCGTGCCGTCGGTCTCGCTGACGGCTTCCACAGCCGAATCCGCATCGCCTGGTGCCGTGCTCCGTCCCACCCACCACGCTCCAGCCAGCAGCGCAATCGCACCAGCGACCGCCAGCAGTCCAGCCGGCCAGCGCTTCGCCGGTGGCTGGGCTGCGATCGCGTCCAGCTCGCCCGTCACCGCCGGATCCGTCCGCTTCACACCCTCCGAGGTCCGCTCGTACGCCCATGCGAGCACGATCGCGATCGGAAAACCGATCAACACAAGGAAAGTCGCGGTGCGCAGCACGACGTCGGGAAGCGCCAATCCTTCCGCGAGAAGATCGGCTACCTGCAGCACGACGAACCCCACCGCGCCGTACACGGCCGCGACGCGGAATACTTCTCTACGCTTCAATTCGGCGAAGAAGCGCTGGTAGCCCGGGGTCGGCGAATCGGGCACGCTACTCCCCCACCGGAGCGCGCCTGAGCTCCGCTCCTTCGAGGCCGGCGTACGTGAGGATCTCGTCGAAGACCTCGCGGAACCGGGGGTCGTTCCGAAGGCCGTCGAGCTCGGGACGCCACAGCCGATTCAACGTGCCCGAGTTGACCTTCGGACGGTCCCTGTACCAGTCCCCCAGCACGTCGATCGCCCGAAGCGTGTCTCCGAGACGGACGTAGTCGCTGGTTTTCCTCAACGACGCGCAGCACTCGTCGTACGCCT
>CBDUVN010000075.1:0-10204 GCA_965370685.1 uncultured bacterium
TCCTGGTTTCTGTCGGGCTCCTGGTTTCTGTCGGGCTCCTGGTTTCTGTCGGGCTCCTGGTTTCTGTCGGGCTTCCTGATCTCGCCGGCCGGTTCACCCGAAGCACGACCGGCCTGGTTTCCTCCGTCCGTTCCCGTCGACAGTTCCAGCGAAAGTCTGGAGATCCTGACCCGCCGCACCTGCGTCTCGCTCGCCTCCAGTACCTGGATTTGCACACCTTCCATGTCGAGTGTCTCGCCGGCATCCGGTACCCGGCCGAAGGCATCGAGGAACAGACCGTTCACCGTGCGGTGTTCGTGTACCGCGAAATCGGTGTCGAACAGGTGGTTGATCTCCTTCAGGTCGGTACCGCCGTCCACGAGGATCTCGCCCTCGCCGACCCTGACGATCGATTCGTCGGGAATGTCCAGCTCGTCTGTGATCTCACCGACCAGTTCCTCCAGGATGTCCTCAAGCGTGACGATGCCGTCGGTGCCGCCGTGCTCGTCGACCACTACGCCAATGTGAATATGGCGCGACCTGAACTCCCCGAGCAGTTGGACCAGGGATACAGTGTGCGGGACGAAGAACGGTTCCCTGGACAGCGTTCCCAGTTCCTCGTCGTGTCGCCCGGCGATCAGTGCCTCGTAGGCATCCCGTACGTACAACACACCTGTGATGTCATCCATGGACTCGCCGAACACCGGAATGCGGCTGTAGGGCATGTCACTCAATTCGGTCGCGATCCCGCCCAGCTTCCGGTCTGCCGGCCAGGCGAAGATTTCGGTGCGCGGTGTCATCACTTCCCAGGCTCGTGTCGTATCCAGGGCGAACGCCCGCTCGATCAGCTCCCGTTCGTGTGCTTCGATCGCCCCGGCCTGGTGGCCCAACTGCGTGAGCGCCCGGATCTCCGATTCGGTCACGCTGGGGATCGTGACGCTGCTCGGGAGGACGAGTCGACTGATGGCCTCGAACGGCAGGACGATCGGCAATGCCAGTCGTGTCAGCCACAGAAACATCGGGGCTATGACGAGCGACAGCTTCAGGGCATGGGCCGCGGAAAACGTCTTCGGGATGATCTCGCCGAAGAACAGCACGAGCAGAGTCATTCCCCCGGTCGCGATTCCGATGCCTGCCGAACCGAACGCCTCGGTCGCCGCGTAAGTCGCGACAGACGCAGCGCCGATGTTCGCGACGTTGTTGCCGATGAGCAACGTGACGAGAAGGCGTTCTGGGTTCGACTTCAATCGGGCGAGGGCTTTTGCACCGCGAACGCCCTCCTCGGCCAGTGCTTTCGCTCTGGTCACCGGCACCGAGAACAGTGCGATCTCCGCTCCCGAGAACACGCCGGACAGGAGCACGAGGAAGCCAAGCAGGAAGGGGATGCCGGGGCTCATGGTCGTACGACGTGACGCCCGCGGTTCATATCAGGACCGTCGCGATCAGTTCGGCTACGAGATCGTCCGCCGTCCGTCCCGCCGCCTCCGCCTCGAAGCCCGGGACCACTCGATGGCGAAGCACGTCCGGGGCGATGGCCCGGATGTCTTCGAGGTCGGGCGCCGCCCGCCCGTCCAGCGCCGCGCGCGACTTGGCGCCGAGCACCAGGTACTGAGATGCCCGAGGCCCCGCCCCCCAGGCGATCATCTCCCGAATGAACGCGGGGGCATCCTGGTCATCCGGGCGGGTCGAGCGCGCAAGACGAACGGCCGCCCGGACTACCGACGGAGGGACCGGGACCCGCCTCACGAGCGCCTGGAACTCTGCCAGGCGTTCGCCATCGATCACGGGATCCAGCGGCTCGGGCGATCCCGCGGTCGTCAGCGATGCCACGGCCGTTTCCTCTTCGAAGCTCGGGTAGGTGATCCGCAGCTCCAGCATGAACCGGTCGAGCTGGGCCTCGGGCAGGGGGTAGGTGCCCTCGTGCTCGATCGGGTTCTGCGTCGCAAGAACGAAGAACGGACGATCGAGGGCGAAAGTCTCGTTTCCGACCGTCACTTCCCCTTCCTGCATCGCCTGGAGCAACGCGGCCTGGGTCTTCGGTGGAGTCCGGTTGATCTCGTCCGCCAGGATCACGTTCGCGAAGATCGGTCCGGGAACGAAACGGAACACCCGTCTCCCGGTCTCGTGGTCCTCGTCCAGGACTTCCGTTCCCGTGATGTCGCTCGGCATCAGGTCGGGAGTGAACTGGATCCGGTGGAACTGAAGCTCCAGCGTCTCTGCCAGGGTGGCGATCAGCGTGGTCTTTGCCAGTCCAGGCACCCCCACGACAAGCGCGTGGCCGCCCGCGAACAGTGCCACGAGCAGCTTCTCGACGACCTGCTTCTGCCCGACGATCCGCCTGGCGATCTGCGTCTCGAGCCGGGAGCGGGTCTCGGTGAGCTGCTCCAGAAGATCTATGTCTCGGTCACCCCGGGTCCCTGTCTGCGCCCCTGTGAGCATCCCCGCATCCACCTTGCGCGTCGTGGTTCATCTCCGGGCGGCTCGCCCGGCTGAGTCGACTGTTCGGTGAAAGCGTAGATGCGACCCTCACCGCGCGTCAAGAACATCACCTTGCATTCATTTTCACAAGCGGGTATAGTCGCGGCGGCCGTCACCGGGAGTCGAGCTTGGTGCAGCAATCGGAGGAGCGCAAGAAGCGCACTCTGACCCAGTTGGGTCGCTACAGCGGGCACGGACTCACTCTCGGTCTGTCCACGGCGCTATTCGCGTGGTTGGGATCTCTGGCCGATGAGCGGCTCCAGACGGGGCCGCTCTTCGTCTTACTCGGGACATTCGCCGGGTTCTCGGCCGGCTTCTATGCGATGTACAGGGATCTGGTGATCGAGCCGCGACGGAATGAGTCTGACGCTGAATCCGGTGACGAATCCGGTGACGACTGACGGAATCGAGGCTCGGCGGTGAGACAGACGCACCGGGCGGCCTACGTGGCGTTGACCGGGCTCGTCGCAGTCGCGGGAGGGGTCGCGGCCGGAATCGGCGGAGCTGATGCGAGGTCGGTAGCGGCGGGACTGGCCTTCGCCTGGGCCATACAGGCGGCGAGTTTCTGGCCGCTCGCCGGTGCGCTGGAAGTCGGTCGTCCGGTAGTCGTTTCCTGGGTGGCTGGTATGGTGGCCAGGTTCGGTGGACTGGCTGCGCTGTGGGCATTTTCGGCTCTGTCGGGCCGAGGCCGGGAGGCCGTGCTGGCCTATGCGTTCGCTCTGGTGACGTTCCTGCTGGTCGAGGCAGCCTGGTTGGCGGTCGTGACGCGCGGAACGATTTCCGGGACTGAAGATCTATGAAGGGGACGATGCTCGTTCCACTGCTGCTGGCGATACTGACAGGCTCTTCGCCTGCCCTGGCCACGTCGGTCGTCGCACCGCCCGTGGTGGTGGCGCATCGTGTTGTCGTTCTTCCCCAGGACCACGGCGAGCAGTCGTCAGAGGCTGCGGCCTCCCGGGATCCTCAGGACCATGCAGCTGCCGAGGAGGAGAAGCATTCCGAGGAGTGGGGCACCGAGGCGATGATGCACCATATCGTCGACTCGAACGTGCTCGAGTTCGGATCGAAGACGATCCAGCTGCCCAGCTTTCCTCCGATTCGGGTTGGACGGTTCGAGATCGACATGTCGCCGACCAAGCACGTCGTGTTTCTGTGGATCGCGACGCTGCTCACGATCCTGACCGTCTGGTTCGCCGCTCGCCGCGCCTCGCGGACGGACCCGGGCGAGGAAGCCCCGGGCGGACTGCTGAACGCCTTCGAGTCGTTCTATGTCTATCTGCGCGACGACGTCGTGCTGGCGAACATCGGTCATGGCGGGGAGAAGTATGTCCCTTATGTGGTGACGCTGTTCTTCTTCATCCTGTTCGCGAACCTGCTCGGACTGGTTCCGTTCGGTGCCACCGCGACCTCCAACATCATGGTCACCGCGGCACTCGCATTGATCTCGCTCGCGGTGGTCGAAGCGTCGGGCATGTCGGAGCTCGGCTTCAAAGGCTGGCTCGGAACGATCTTCTACGTTCCGCCGGGGCTCCATCCCGTGATGAAGGTCGTGATGCTGATGATCATGACCCCGGTGGAGTTGATCGGGAAGCTCGCGAAGCCTTTCGCGCTCGCCGTCCGACTGTTCGCCAACATGACGGCGGGGCACTTTGTGATCCTGGCGCTGCTCGGTCTGATCCTGACATACGGAAGCTTCACGAGGGCGACAGGTATCGCCGCCATCGGTGGCTCGCTTCTCCTGGGTCTGTTCGTGATGTTTCTCGAAATTTTCGTGGCTGTTCTGCAGGCTTACATTTTCGCCACGTTGACGGCGGTATTCATCGGCCTCATCCGACACGCGCACTGACGCGGGCGGAGAGAGTCGGAAGCAATGTTCAACCGGGTCTAACAAGGAGATCCCCGAGATGCTCAACATGCTCGCTCTGCTTCAGGAAAGCGGGATCGGCGACATCGGTGCCGGAATGGCCGTTCTCGGCGCCGCCGGTGTCGTGATCGGTGCCGGAATCGGAATCGGTCGTATCGGAGGCCAGATGGCCGACGCGATGGCTCGTCAACCCGAGGCTGCCGCGCAGATCCAGACCGGCTCGATCATTCTCGCCGCGCTCATCGAGGGCGTCGCGCTGTTCGGGCTCGTGATCGCCGGCTTCATCAAGTAAGAAGGGTTGGCCAGAGAGGTATGCTGATACGCCGAATTCCGGGGGCGATCGCGCTGATCGTCGCCGTGCCCGATGCGGCTCTCGCGGCTGAGGGCGGCTCCGGCATCTTCTCCCTGAACCTGGGTCTGATGATATGGACCTGGGTCCTGTTTCTGTTGACTCTCGCGGTACTCTGGTGGAAGGCGTTTCCCGCCATCGCCAACGGTCTCGAGCAGCGGCAGTCGCGGATCCAGGATGCCATCGATTCGGCACGGGCGGATCGGGAGGAGGCGCGGCGCCTGCTCGACGAGCACCAGCGACAGCTGGATGAGGCGCGCCGCGAGTCGAAGGAGATCCTCGCCCAGGGACGTGTGGCCGGTGAGCGTCTTCGCGAGGACATTCTCGTCCAGGCACGCCAGGAGCACGAACAGATGCTCGAGAAGGCGCGCAAGGAGATGGCGCGGGAACGCGAGGAGATGTTCGCCACCGTGCGCAAGGAGTCAGTGGACCTGGCAATCGCCGCGGCTGAGCGCCTGATCCATGAACGGCTCGACGACGAGGGCAATCGCCGTCTCGTCCGCGACTACATGGCGGGTGTCGAGTGAGTCGTTACTCTGTCGCGCGCAACTATGCCGACACGCTGTTCGAGCTCGCCGAGCGAGAGGGGGCGGAAGAAGAGTGGCTCGTGATGCTCGGCGAGATCGCGACATTATACCGGGAGAGCGCCTCGTTCCAGGCTTTCCTGCATACGCCCCGTGTCGCTCTGGAGGAGAAGAAGCGCATGCTCCGGTCGGTTCTCGGGACGCAGTATCCGGAGCCGTTTGTCCGTTTCCTCCTGGTCGTGCTGGACAAGCGGCGACAGGGTCTACTTCCGTTGATGGAGGAGGCGTACCGGGAGATGCTGAACGAGCGCACGGGCCGCGTTCACGCGATCGTGACGCTTCCGTACGAGCCGGACGCGGAGTTCCGTGCCGAGCTCGAAGCGGCGTTGTCCGCAATGCTGGACAGCAAAGTATCAGCGGAATTCCGGATCGACGAGGAGATCATTGGCGGGCTCGTGGTTCGAGTGAAGGACAGGGTGCTGGATGGATCGGTGCGTCGGAGGCTGCAGCTGATGCGACGTGCCCTTCTCGAAGACGGAGCGGCCTCCGGGTCTGCCCGACAGGCTGACAGGCCCCGATAAACCAACGGCAGGAATACAGGGATTATGGCGACGTCTGACGCAACATTGCGCGCCGGCGAGATCAAGAAGGCGCTGCTCGAGCAGATCGACCACTACGAGGAAGACCTCCGAATGGAGGAGGTCGGTGAGATCCTTGAGGTCAAGGACGGGATCGCCCGGATCTGGGGTCTCTCTTCGGCTGTGTCGAACGAGATGCTCGAAATCGAGTCCTCCGAGACCGGTGAGCTCGTGACCGCGCTCGCGCTGAACCTCGAAGAGGACAATATCGGGGCCGTGATCATGGGCAACTATCTCGTCCTCAAGGAAGGCGACATGGTTCGCCGCACCGGCCGCGTGCTCGAAGTGCCGGTCGGGCCTGAATTTCTCGGGCGGGTCGTGAACCCGCTCGGCGAGCCGCTCGATGGCAAGGGGTCGATCAAGGCCGTGGGCACGATGGTCGTGGACCGGAAGGCGCCCGGCATCGTGTACCGGCAGCCGGTACACGAGCCGTTGCAGACCGGCCTGAAGGCGATCGACTCGATGATCCCGATTGGCCGTGGACAGCGGGAGCTGATCATCGGCGACCGCCGCACCGGGAAGACTGCGATCGCGATCGACACGATCATCAACCAGCGGGGCGGTGACGTCGTGTGCGTCTACGTCGCCGTGGGACAGAAGGCGTCCACGGTCGCTTCCGTCATCGCGCGCCTGGAGGAAGAGGGCGCCATGGACTACTCGATCGTGGTCACAGCGAACGCCTCCGACCCGACCCCCCTGCAGTACATCGCGCCGTACGCGGGCTGCGCGATCGCGGAGTACTTCATGTACAAGGAGGGCCGGCACGTACTCGTGATCTATGACGATCTGTCCAAGCAGGCAGACGCGTACCGGGAGGTCTCGCTCGTGCTGCGCCGTCCGCCGGGCCGGGAAGCGTACCCGGGTGACGTGTTCTACCTGCACAGTCGCCTGCTCGAGCGTGCCGCGAAGATCAGCGAAGACCCGGAAGTGATCAAAGGACACGGCGAGATCGAGAAGCCGGGCGGCTCGCTCACGGCGCTGCCGATCATCCAGACGCAGGCCGGGGATGTGTCCGCTTATATCCCGACGAACGTGATCTCGATTACGGACGGACAGATCTTCCTCGAGAACGACCTGTTCTACTCCGGCGTGCGGCCGGCCGTGAATCCGGGGATCTCTGTATCCCGGGTAGGGGGGGCCGCGCAGATCAAGGCGATGAAAAAAGTCGCCGGACGCCTGCGACTCGACCTGGCACAGTTCCGCGAACTGGAGGCGTTCGCCCAGTTCGGTTCCGATCTCGATGCCGCGACTCAGCGACAGCTGTCCCGCGGGGTGCGGACGGTGGAGATCCTCAAGCAGGGTCAGTACGTCCCGATGCCGGTAGAGGACCAGGTGATGGTGATCTACGCAGTTACGCAGGGATTCCTCGACGATGTCGAGGTAAACCGTATCGGGGCCTGGGAATCGAGCTTCCTCGAGTACGCTCGATCGGCGCACCCGGGGATCGGATCGACGATCCGCGACGAAGGTGTGCTGTCGGAGGAGACGGAGAAGGAGCTTCGCAAGGCGATCGAGGAGCACAAGCGAATCTTCCGGACCGAGACGGCCCAGCAGGTCGCGGCGGCCGGTGCCTGAGACCCGATCACCGAATCGCACGGAGAGGAACGGGGCGTAGCGGTAGATGGCGAAGGCGAGAGAGATCGGGCGGCGGCAGAAATCCGTCGAGAGCACGCGGAAGATCACGCGTACCATGGAAATGGTCGCGACGTCGAAGCTCCGCAAGGCGCAGCAGCGTGTGGTACAGGCACGTCCGTACGCCGAACGGCTGGCGACCGTAGTGGAAAACCTGATCACGCCGGAACTCGCGGACCTGGACCCGCTTCTCCGGCAGCCCGAGAGGATCCGGCGCGCCGCGGTCGTCCTGATCACGAGCAATCGAGGGTTGTGCGGAGCGTTCAACGTCAACCTGATCCGCAAGGCACGGGAGCTGATCGATTACCTCCACGCCTCGGACGTCTCGACCGAACTGCACGTCGTTGGAAAGAAGGGGATCGCGTACTTCGGCTTTCGCGGCGTCGAGTTGGGTACCGCTCGGATGGACATCGGGGATGATCCGACGCCGGAGCAGGCGCGCGGCCTGATCGCCCCGCTGGCCGAGCGTTTTCTGCGCGAGGAGATCGATGCGATCTACATCGTGCACGCGGAGTTTCGCAGCGTCATGAGCACTCCGCCCACGGTGAGGCGCTTGCTCCCGGTCCAGGTGCCGGAAGATCGGCCGAAGCGGGAGCCTTACTACATTCTCGAACCGTCGGCAGAAGAGATCCTCGAACGGATTCTGCCGCTGTACATCGACAACGTCACGTATCGAGCCCTGGTGGAGAACGCCGCGGCGGAGCAGGGGTCCCGCAGGACCGCCATGAAGGCGGCAACGGACAACGCAGACGACCTGCTCACGACCCTGCAGCGCCAGTTCAACCGGGCTCGACAGGCGGAAATCACGAGCCAGATCGCCGAGATTATCGGCGGCGCAGAGGCCCTGGCCGGCAAGTAGAGCAGAGAACCGGAATATGTCAGACCAGAAATCGAACATCGGCAGGATCATCCAGGTCATCGGCCCCGTCATCGACGCGGAGTTCGAGCCCGACAGCATGCCCGAGATCTACAACGCACTCGAGCTGAACTGGGGACACGATGGCCAGGAGCAGCGCCTCGTTTTCGAGGTCGCTCAGCACATCGGCCGCAACCAGGTCAAGGCGATCGCGATGGATTCCACCGACGGGGTTCAGCGCGGCATGGAGGTGGTCGATACGGGACAGCCGATCTCGGTGCCTGTCGGCGAGGCCGTGCTCGGACGGATCCTGAACGTGCTCGGGGAACCGGTGGACGAGAAGGGGCCGGTGGAGGCGACCGAGCGCTGGCCGATCCATCGCGAACCGCCCAAGCTCGTGGACCTCGAGCCGAAGACCGAGATCTTCGAGACCGGGATCAAGGTGATCGACCTGATCGCTCCGTTCGTGAGGGGCGGCAAGACAGGCCTGTTCGGCGGGGCCGGAGTCGGCAAGACCGTCATCATCATGGAACTGATCAACAACATCGCCCAGGAGCACGGCGGACGATCCGTGTTCTGCGGTGTGGGCGAGCGGACGCGTGAAGGAAACGACCTGTGGCTCGAGATGTCCGAGTCCGGCGTGATCGATTCGACGGCGCTGATCTACGGACAGATGAACGAGCCACCAGGCGCACGTCTTCGCGTGGGACTGTCGGGCCTGACGGTTGCCGAGTACTTCCGGGACGTCGAGCACCAGGACGTGCTGCTGTTCATCGACAATATTTTCCGGTTCAGCCAGGCGGGCTCGGAGGTATCGGCGCTTCTTGGTCGCATGCCGAGCGCCGTGGGATATCAGCCGACATTGGCGAGCGAGATGGGCGATCTGCAGGAGAGGATTACCTCCACGAAGGACGGGTCCATCACCTCGGTGCAGGCGATCTATGTGCCCGCGGATGACCTCACGGATCCGGCACCCGCGGCCGCGTTCACGCACCTCGACTCCACGACCGTGCTGTCCCGGCAGATCGTGGAGCTCGGGATCTATCCCGCCGTGGATCCGCTCGAGTCGGACAGCCGAATCCTGGACGCACAGTATCTCGGACAGCGCCATTACGATGTCGCGACCCGAGTGCAGGAGATCCTGCAGCGCTACAAGGATCTTCAGGACATCATCGCGATTCTCGGCATGGACGAGCTGAGCGAGGACGACAAGGTAATCGTTGCGCGGGCGCGCCGGATCCAGCGCTTCCTGTCCCAGCCGTTCCACGTGGCCGAGCAGTTCACGGGGATTCCCGGCAAGTACGTTCCGCTCGATAAGACGATCGAGTCCTTCGAGGCGGTGATGAACGGAGAGTATGATCACCTCCCCGAGCAGGCGTTCTACATGGTCGGGGACATCGAGGAAGTCGTGGTCAAAGCCCGTGAGATCGAGGGGCAGGGGACGTGATTGAACACGGCGGTCGCAAGCTGAAAGTGAGCGTCATCTCGCCGACGGCCGTCGGGTTCGTCGGCGAGGGCGAGAGCGTGACGATTCCGGCCTACGATGGCCTGATGGGTGTCCTGTACGGACACGCACCGATGATGACCCTGCTCGGAGAGGGGGAGGTCGTGGTGCGGGATGGCTCGGAAGAGCACAGGGTCGGCGTCGCAGGAGGTTTTCTGCAGGTCGTGGAGAACGAGGTGTCCGTGCTCGCTGAGCACGTGATTACGGTTGATTCCGGAGGGTCCGGAGCGAACACGAACTGATTCCGGACGGAGCCCTGAAACCAGCGCATTTCGCGTTGACTTCCAGACATCCGTCGGTTACTATTTCGGGCCCTCGTGGAAGCGAGGGCTGCTTTTTGACAAGTTGGAGTGGGGTCGTGAAGTAAGAATGGAGTGCCG
>CBDUVN010000076.1:0-9706 GCA_965370685.1 uncultured bacterium
TTCCGCCGCTGACGAATTCCCGGTCGATCTTGATGGCGTCGATCGGCATGCTGTGCAACAGGCGCAGCGATGAGAACCCGGTGCCGAAGTCGTCGATCGCGACTTTGCATCCCAGTGTCCGAATCGCCTTCAGGGCGGTGGTCGCTGCGGTTGGATTCTGCATCAACTCGGACTCCGGGATATCGAATCGGAACTGCTCACACCGAAGACCGTGTCGCGCGACGATGTCTCTCACCCGGCCCGCAGTCCGTTCGTGGAACAGCTGCCGGGCCGTGACGTTCAGGTCGATCGTCGGCACCGAGCGGGAGAGTGATTTCTGCCACGCTTTGACCTGCTCGCAGGTGCGTTCCAGCAGCCAGACACCGAGATCGTGAATCAGCGGCGACTGCGCGGCGATCGGGATAAACTGGTCCGGCGGGATCAGGCCGTGCTCCGGGTGTCGCCAGCGGAGAAACGCCTCGAGTCCGTCGATGCGTCCGTCCTGCAGCGATACGATCGGCTGGTATTCGATGTACAACTGGTCATCCGCGAGTGCCTGGCCCAGTTCGACCTCGACTCTCCGCCGGATCTCCTCTTCGTGCTGTGTCGCATCGTCGAACACGGCGACCGCCGTCTGGCTGACCTGCGATCTCGTCAGCGCCGATACGGCGTCCCGAATCGTCGATCTCGCCCGATCGTAGGCAGGTCCGCCGAATACGATTCCCACGCGGACACCGAGCTGCGTCTCGTTGGAGCCCGACCAGATCGGGCGCTGCAGTTCCTTGACGATGCGCTCGGCAATCCGGACCGCCTCGTCCAGGACACGGATCTCTTCGAGCACCAGCACGAAGGTCGCGGCGTCCAGATGGGCGACCGTGTCGGCGTTCCGAACCTGGGCCAGCATGCGGCGGGATAACGCGGTCGTGACGACGTCCAACCCTTCCTGGCCTGATTCGACCAGGACCCGATCGAGTCCGTCGGCCGATACCGCGAGAACGGCGAACAGGTTTTTCGGCGATCGCTGGCGACGGCGAATCGCCTGCTGGATTCTGTCTTCCAGGATCTCCCGCCGCGGCAGATCGGTGCGCGGATCGTACAGTTCTCTGGTGTGCGGCGGCTCTTCGGTGTGCCCCTGTGCTTCCGACGGGACCGGTCGGGCCTCGGAGCGGGACTCGTCCGCTGCCTCCGGTACCGAAGTCTCGTCCGACAGTTCACTTTCGACCTGCATCTCGGTCGGCAGGCGTGACCGATACGACCGGATGTGGGCCTCGGCCTCGCTCTCGGCAAGCTCGATTTCGAGTTTCTCGATCCGCGAATCCCGGGACTCTAGATGTCCCGCCATCATTTCGATCTCGGCGACCTGGCGCCGGCTGTGCTGTGCGGCGGCCCTCACTGCCTGTCGCAGCCTGTCCCGGCTGGCGACCTGCTCGAGCTGTCCGATCAGGAGTTCGAGCACGGGAATGAGGCCATCGTCATCCGTCAGCCCCCGGTCCGTAAACAGCTGCAGCGAGGCCGCCGGTTTCCCTTCGGCCAGGATGTCGAGATATACGACTGAGGACATTCCGGCCTTCCTGGCCGCGCCTTCGACGGGGTCAACGGTCGCACCGGCGAGTCGCATATGGCGACATCCCGTTTCACCGGCCCGGCCCACGGACAGCGGTGGCTCGGATTCGATCGCCCGGCGCACCGGGTCTGAGCGACGGTCGGGAAGGGAGGAATACCAGAGCTCGGAAGCACTCCGGTCGTGATCTCCGGGTGTCCCGGTGTGGATCTGCGCTCGTCCGAAAACCACGGACGAATTCTCACAAACGGCCTCGAGAGCCTGCTCCAGGGCCGCGGCGGCCGATTCCGTCGTGCGCGGAATGGTCGCGATCGCATCGATCAGGGCCGATAAGTCGAGCCGATCGCTCTGTCTGGACACGTCTGGATTCTCTCCGGGTTGCAGTTCGTCCCGTAGACGTCGCGTTTTGCCAGCTGCACATCTCTTCCGTGACGGCGGAGTTTCCCGTGTCTCGGCACCTGCTCGGCGAACCAGGCCTGAATTTCCGCTCCGAATCCCGGAAGCGTGGGCCTATCCGTGTCTCGCTCCACTCCTGTTCGTGTTGGAGCGTCCTGATCAGGTGCAAGTCGGAAGCCACCGTCGTTCGAGGGATTTGGCGGGGTATCGGGCAGTCGGCGTGAACATCGTGCATATGATGCACAGAAACTTGTCAAACGACAGCCCGGTCCACCTGAAGCGGACCGGAAGTCCGCGCAATCACGAACGGCATGCTTCACGCACCGTTGCGGGCGGAGTTCAACGAATGGAGGTCCGAAATGCGACGACTACACATTGGTCTCGGTATGGCGGTGTTACTGGTTTCAGGCTGCGCAGGCCACCAGATCACCATAGAGCCCGAGCCGGGCGTTTACTCCACGGGGCGGGCCTCCACGAGCACCGACCTTCCGACCGGTGCAAAGGCAGCGACATCCAACCCGAACGCCAGCACCGCGGCGCGCCTCGGGATCCCTCCCGGTCACCTGCCGGATCCGGGATACTGCCGGGTCTGGATTCCGGGAGAGGCGCCAGGTAAGCAGAAGAAAAACGCCGAAGGAGACTGCTCCTGGGTCGCGACGCAGGTGCCTCCCGGCGGGTGGCTCGTCTGGCGCCCGGGAACCGACCGGAAAGAAGTCGTGGTTCGTGAGTATGGTGCGAACTCTGCGATGCTCTGGACTCGCATCTACGACATCGTGACCGGGGCGCTGTTGCACGAGGACGCGCACGACAGCTGACGGGTCGTAGCGACCTGGAACGCGCCTCCCGGATGTGCGACACCCCCGTCCGGCCGAAGCCGGGACGGGGGTGCGGTCGACCTGCCCTTGCGGGCCGGCGACTTTCGCTCGGAGGACGGATCGTAGTCCCGCCCCTCCGACTGTTCCCGGGTCAGTCCTCGCGGCCGCCCCGGAGCAGGTCCTGCCATTCGTCCAGCTTCTCCCACTGACCGTCCGCGGCAAGCTGCGCCTGCTCCGGCCAGGTCTTCGGGTCGTGCATCTGGAACCGCTCCCCGCCACCGTCGAGGATCTCCTTCAGCCTCTCCACGGATGTCCTGGAGAGCACGAGGAACGTGAAGATTCGCGCTGCATACAGGAGCTCCTGGATCTTCGGGCCGATGCCCTCGATCCGTGTCAGGTCGTCCGGCTCCGCTTCGGTCTTCAGCTCGTCCAGCTTCGCCATCAGCGCGCTGATCTTCGCCTCGGCTTCACTTCGCACCTTGCTCAGTGAGGACTCGGCGGCGTCTCCGCGCTTCTTGTGGGCCTCGAGCTCGGCTTTGAGCCTGGCGATCAGGCCTTCATGCTCCTTCGAATCGCCCTTATCGGCCTTGCCACCCTTCAGCTTCGCCTCGAAGTCGGCCAGCCTGGCCTTCCAGTCCACTTCGGCCCTGTCGAACTTGGCCCGCCAGTCGCTGATGGCAGCCTCGATCTTGCTGTCGCAGCCGCGGCTCCACAGCCACCAGCCGAGCAGCAGCCCGAGCAGGAATGCAGCAAGCAGGCAGAGCACGATCTGCGTGATCAGATAGGTCATGTCTCAGTTCTCCTCAATCACCCGGAACTCGGTCCGGCGGTTTCGCTGCCGGCCTTCCGGCGTCTCGTTATCGGCGATCGGTCGGGTCTCCCCGAATCCATCCGTCTCGAATCGGGCCCCCGAGAGCCCCTGCTCGACCAGGTAGTCGTGTACGGTGACCGCTCTCCGCTGACTCAGATCGAGATTGAACGCGTCGTCACCGGTGCTGTCCGTGTGCCCTGAGATCTCTACCCTGACACCCGGGAGGGATCGCAGGAGGGCAGCGACCTCGGTCACGGTCTCGCGTCCAGAGGGAGTAAGCGTGGCGCTGTCGGTCTTGAATTCCACCACACGACTGGCGACGAACTGGTCGAGTCCGCGCTGGAGCTCTATGCCCGTCTCGGGCGGTCGCACCTCGAGCCTGTCGACGATCTCGAAGCCGGGGAACAGCTGTTCCAGACGCTGGATCACGCCTTCTCGCACCCCTTCCGACGGAACACGGCCGGACACGGTGGCGACTCCATCTACCACGGTGAGCGCCGGATCGAGCACGCGAGCGGCCACCAGCCGGATCGCGTCGGGCAGGGCGCCCGTCCACGCTTCGTCGGCAACACCGTCCGTGATGATCTTGCGGACCACGGGAACGCTCGGTCCAAGGGAATTCACCACGTTGTACACGCGGCTGGCTTCGCCGGGGATCATCGAACCCTCGATGATGATCTCATCCGCGGCACGTTCGGCCCGGAAGTACGGCCTGGCCAACGCGATTTCGCCGCAGCCCGTATTGACGACACGAATGCCGTTCACGGATTCGACGATCTGCCGGGCTTCAGCGGCAAGTTCCGTGTCCGGAATCGTCTTCAGACAGGCGTCTCGCCCGTCCAGCGTGACGAGCGTCGGATCGAGACCGGCCTCCTGCAGGGCCGTTTGCGCGTCTGCCGTCAGCGCCGCCTCGATACGGGGCGCGTTACGGTTAACGCAGAAAAAGGCGAGCAGGGCAAGCAAAGCCAGCCCTGCGAGCCACGAGAGGAAACGCATCGAGTCCTCCTTGAGTAACGGGTCGGTTAGTGCCGTGAGGATGGTCCCGAAACGGGCGGCCTGCAATTGGACTTTCGGTACCCCCTGTTCGCTACTCCAGGGCGAATCGCAACGCGGCGAGGTGGATGTCGATCCGGGCCTCCAGGTCGTCGGGAACAGGGATACCGCGCTCTGCGCAGCGCTGCGCGACGAGGGAGTCCACGTCCAGGATCCAGCTTCCGAGCTCCGGCGCGAGGTGAGGAGCCGCCGATCCTCCGGCCCCGGCGTCTTCCCGTGCGAGGCTCGCCCGCCGCCAGGCACGCAACACCTCCCGGTACTGTCGGGCCCGTTCGACGAACCGCCCGGGAGTGTCCTCCGGCACCAGAAAGCTGCGGCATGCGAGCGGGCGATCCCGGTGGACCTCACACCCCTCGTCATCGTGGTGGAACACGCAGGTGCCGTCTTCTTTCACATTCAGGATCGCCGAGCCGACCACCATGTAGCGTCGAAGCAGCTCTCCCGTGGTGATTCCCAGGCCACTGGCGATCCGCGCCGTTTCGTAGGGCGTGAGAGGAATCCGATTTCCCGGACAATGCGGCCCGCAGCCCGCTCCCGCTTCCGCCGCTCGTCGCCGATACTCCTCCATGAAGTCGGTCATTGCGAACCGGTCTCCGGGGGCTGCCCGGTACGCATGGCGGCCGTCTCTTCCGGCGTTGTGTTCTTCACGTAACGGTCGAGCCACTCCTGCTGCTCCCACAGCATATGGAGCAGGGACTCACGCGATCGATATCCATGGCTCTCATACGGGAGGACCACGAGCCTCGCCGTGGCGCCGAGGCCCTTGAGCGCTGCGAAGTACCTCCTGCTCTGCATCGGGAATGTGCCCGAGTTGCTGTCCATCTCACCGTGAATGAGCAGGATCGGTTCGTTCACCTTGTCGGCGTGCATGAACGGAGACATCGCGTAGTAGATCTCTGGGGCCTCCCAGTAGGTGCGCTCCTCGGCCTGGAATCCGAACGGTGTGAGCGTCCGGTTGTATGCACCGCTACGTGCGATTCCGGCCGCGAACAGGTCCGAGTGGGCAAGAAGGTTCGCGGTCATGAACGCACCGTAGCTGTGCCCGCCGATCGCCATCCGGTGTCGGTCACCGACACCACGTCTGACCATCTCATCGACTGCGGCCTGCGCACCCGAGACGAGTTGCTCGACGTACGTGTCGTTCGGCTCTTCGTCCCCTTCGCCGATGATCGGCAGCGAAGGGTCGTCGAACACGGCGTACCCGACGAGCGTCCACAGGTAGGCAGACCATGCGGAGGCGCGAACGAATCGAAATGGCGAGTCGGTGACCTGACCGGCCGCGTCTGCACTCTTGTACTCGGTCGGGTAGGCCCACATCAGGACAGGAAGCGGTCCGTCAGCGGGCTCCCAGCCGGGCGGCAGATACAACGTGGCCGAGAGGTCCACTCCGTCCGCCCGCTGATACCGGACGAGTTCCTTACGAATCCCCTTCAGCTGTGGCGCCGGGTGCGGAAAGCTGGTCACCTGTCTCAATTCACCCGAATCCAGGTTCCGTACGAAGTAGTTGGGCGGATCCTCGGGGCTCTCGCGACGGGTGAGAATGGCCGCACCCTCTCCGCCCTCTTCTCCGAGCACGCTCACCGGGCTCTCGTACCAGGGTGCTTCTGAACGAAACAGCCGCGTCGTCTCGCCGGTCGCGAGATCGTACCGGTCGAGGAATGGTCGATCTCCCTCAGGCGATGCGCCCTGTCCGATCAGGAGGATCGAGCCGCCGTCCGCCGTGCGGCGGATCACGCTGCGGCCGAATTCGTTGGTGCGTGTATCGGGGCTGCCGGGATCTGAGTAACGGTCTTCGAACGACCGCTCGATCATCAGACTCGGTTCCACAGCTGAATCGTCCGGCTTCACACGCCACACCCTCAGCTGCCGGGTCTTCCACCAGGACTCGTAGATCAGGGCGAGATTTTCGTCTCCCCACTGGATCCCGGCATAACGAAGGCCGAGGGTCGCAAACTCCTCGGGCTGGCCGTCGAACGGCGAATCCAGACGGAACAGCTTGTCGCGCACGTCCGCCTCTACTCGTGCATCGCCGCCGTCCTGCGCCTCCGCCCAGACGAGCGTAGCTGGAGCATCCGCGCGCCAGTTGAAGGACCTCGGACCCGTGGCCACGCTTCCGAACGCCATCGGGATTTCTTCCTGGAGGGGAAGGTCTGCGACCAGGTGCACGAGTGATCCGTCCCGGTCCAGGATCTCCACCCGCTGCGGGAACCGGTACACCGGGACCTGATACGAATAGGGCCGGTGCACCCACTCGACGAGCAGGTAGCGTCCGTCCGGGGACGGACTGAAGTCCCACGCGATTCCCGGGTCGGCGACCGGCGTGATGGCGCCATCGAGTCCAATCCGGGCGAGCTGGACGGTCAGGTAGTGATCGAACAGTGATTCGTCATACGGGCTCTGGAGCAGGTCCTGGTATGTACGGGCGGGAGCCTCCCGGCCCGCCGATTCTTCGATCACGGGTCCCTCCGGGACGGGCGCCGCCAGGGGCTCCATTCCCCGGCCCTCCGGGACGAACGCCGCGACCAGAGTCCGGGCGTCGAGCCAGTCGGGGGCGTTTCCGGCCGCGAGACTCAGCCTGCGATCCGTCAGGCGGCGCGCGCGAGCAGCGTCCACGTCGAGCACCCAGAGTTCCAGCGCATCGCTCGTGGCGTGGGTGAATGAGACGTGACTTCCGTCTGGAGACCAACGGATGTTCTCGATTCTCGGTCTATCGGGTAGACCACTGACGTCCGCACCGACGCTGTTGGCGATGGTCATGATCCGCAAACCGCTGGCCCCGCTCGTGCGGCTGCGGCCGTCTGTGGCTGGCTTGATCCGGAGCCCGGCAAGCTTGAGTTCGCGTTCCGCGAGTTCCGCGATCGGGGGATAACTCGGATACTGGATCAGCAGCATCCGCGCCTCGTCCGGCGACAGCGAGACCCCGGGTGTGGGAGCGGCGTCGACGATCTGTACGACTGCCGGGTCCGGGGTGCGATACACGGCCGCGTCCTGGGCGCCGAGCGGGGAGGTGCTCACGAGCACAGCAGTGGCGAGAGGCGCAACGAAAGACGGACGTAGCAGGGAACGCATGGATCGTCTCCGGGCATGGTCTGGTTCAGGTCGTGGCGACAGAAGATACAGAATAGCATCCGGAGGCCCGGGATCGAAGCGCCTGCCTGCCTCCCGGCCGAGAGCTGAAGGGCGGGGTCCGGATGCAACGAGGGCCGCCCGGTTGAGCGACCCTCGTTGGTCCGGCATAGGTGGCGTGGAGGCAAGACAAGAAACGAGGGTGGCGGCCCCCACCACACGCCCTCATCTCACCTCACACGCCATGTCTGCAAACAGCTTCTATGTACTGCTCGCGGCCGTCCCGCACCGCGCTGATACCTGTCTCGCGGAGCAAGATCGCATCATGTGGCCCGTAGGAGGATTGGACTTTAGTCGTATATGGCTGCCCCGGTGGTTATAGTGCCCGCTTCGCAATCACCGGGCGCCCCAACCGCGGAATGAAATCGGTCGTGATGATGAATTCGAGATCAAACGGAAGGGCGATCAGCATCGTCCTGTGGATCGTGGCTTTCCTGCTGATGCTGGGAGCAGGGGTGTATCAGCGGCTCACCGGTCCGACGCACCCGATGCGCGGGAGCATCGAGGTCGCCGGCGAGTCGGTCACCTACCGGCTGGTGCGAGCGGAGTGGACGGACGCGGAGGCGCGTGTCCGGGTTCCCGCCGTTCCGGGTGTGGAAGGGGGCACGGTCTTCTGGCGTCGTTATCCGACAGATGATGCGTGGACCGAAGTCCCGATGGTACGGGACGGAGACGAATGGGTCGCTCTACTTCCGATCCAGCCCGCGGCGGGCAAGCTCGAGTACAACCTCGACCTGACGGTCGAGGGGAGGCAGCTTCGGCTTCCGGAGAAAGAGCTGGGACAGGCGATTCTCAGGTATCGCGATCCGGTGCCACTGGGGGTGTTGATCCCTCACATTTTCTTCATGTTCTTCGCGGTCCTGATTGCCTGGCGCGCGGGGCTCGGCGCGCTGGTCCATCCGTACAGGCTGCGCCGGCTCTCGTGGTGGGCGCTCGGCCTGTTTACGGTCGGGGGCATGTTTCTCGGCCCGGTGGTCCAGAATTACGCGTTCGGAGAGTACTGGACCGGGGTCCCGTTCGGCTGGGACCTGACCGACAACAAGACACTCGTGATGTGGCTCGCCTGGCTGGTGGCAGCGCTCGTGCTCGAGCGGATCGCGCGACGGGACGCGGAGGCAGGTGGGCTGGGAGTAGCGGATCGCTCGGGCGGTGGTGTCCGGGCCCTCGTACTCCTGGCGTCGGTCGTGACCGTGTTCGTTTACCTGATTCCGCACAGCATCCAGGGAAGCGAGCTGGACTACGAGGCGATCGACCAGGGAGTGCCGGCGGAAGAGGCGATCGGGATCGGTTGATCCACGCATCGCTGGCATGTCGGAAGAAAGGAATCGGAACATGGTCTGGATTACGGCGGACCTGACGGAGAATACCCGGGTCGAGCTCAGCAACGGGCGCCACACCTGGAATTCGGACGAGCCGGTCGACAAGGGCGGTGAGGACACGGGCCCGTCCACGTACGAACTCCTTCTCAGCTCGCTTGCAGCGTGCACGCTGATCACGCTGCAGCTGTACTCCCGGCACAAGGGCATCACGCTGCAGAGCGCGAGCGCCCGCTACGAGCACGAGAAGCGGGCCGAGATCGACGAGGCAGGGAAGAAACGGATTGTCGACGTGTTCACCAGTCACGTCGAAATCGGTGGCGAGTTCACGGACGCCCAGCGGCAGCGATTAGAGCAGATCGTGTCGCGTTGCCCGGTGCACAAGACGATCGAAGCGGGCTCGACGGTCGAAGACCACGTCGAGTTCGTCTGACGGGGGAGGGCCGGACAGCTGGTCGTCAGGTCGCGAGGATCAGGAGCGCGAGCGCTACGGCGTGCGAGGTGCTACCCGCCATCACGAACAGGTGCCAGATGGCGTGGGAGTAGGGGATTCTGCGGCTGTGATAGAACGCGGTTCCTGCCGTATAGGCGATGCCGCCCGCGGCGAGCCACGCGAGGACCGATCCAGGCAGGGCTTCGGCGAGGGGCT
>CBDUVN010000077.1:0-9675 GCA_965370685.1 uncultured bacterium
ATCCCATGCAGGAATAGTCGATCGGCGCCAGGAATCGGCCCTGCTCGTCGAGCCGAAGTCCCTCGGCTGCCAGAAAGGTGCCATTCCCCGAATCGGTGGCGTACGAAGCTCCCGGAAACCGCTCCTGAAGGGCGGCGAGAATCCGGCCGGGGCTCACGCCGACCTCGTTGCTCGGACCCGACATCTCCCGCAGCGCCTGCTCGACACCACCCTGCACGCCGGCCCGAAGGACCGGGTCGGGTGACCGTCCCGGTCCCGCAGCGGCGAGAGCTTCGAGCAACGCGCCGACGAACGCCGCCGAGTCCGAAACGATCGGAAGCTCGACTTCGATGTTCCGGCCGAGGACTCGTGGATCGACGTCCACGTGAATCACCGGCGCCGGTGGATCGAAGCCATAACTTCCAGTCCCGACCTCTGCGAACCGACAGCCGATGGCCAGCGTCGCGTCGCACGATGCGGCGATCACCCTCGCGAACGGGGGCGAGGCTTCACCGCATCCGGGCCAGGCCGCGAGAGGGTGTGATTCCGGGAATACTCCCTTGCCTGAAAGGGTGGTGAACACCGGTGACTCGAGCCGTTCGGCGAGTCGGACCAGGTCCGTCGAAGCCCCCGCCGCTCCGAGCCCGAGATACAGCAGCGGCCGGCGGGCACCGGCCAGGATCTCCACCGCCCGCCGTACGAGTTCGGGATCGGGCCCGGGCAGCGCAGGCGGTGCTTCCGGGATCGCCGGGGCGGGGACGTGCGCGTCGTCCCGCTGCGCCGCGTCGCCGACGGTCGTGCTTTTCGCGTTGGGAAGCAGGTAGAGATTCGCCGGAATCTCGACCATCACGGGACCGGGAGGGGAAGCGACGGCCAGCGCACAGGCGCCGCGCACCGAATCGTACAGCTGACCTCCGTGCAGCGGCCGGAACACTCCCTTGGTCACGGGCCGCGCGATCGCCAGTTGATCCACGTCGTGCAGCTGATAGGCGTGTCCGGTGTCCGTCCGGATTCCACACCCCAGCACGAGCATCGGGACGCCATCGAGGAACGCCTCGGCGATGCCGGACAGGGCGTGGGTGAGCCCCGCTCCGGGAACGGTGTTCACGCACCCCAGCCGCCCCGACGCCCGCCACAGTCCGTCTGCCATGAACGAGGCGCTCTGCTCGTCGGTAACCGGAACGGCCTGGACGAGCCGCGATTCCGCCAGCCGGTCCCACAATTCGATGTTGTGAGTCCCCGGGATCCCGAACGCGCACGGAACTCCGGCGTCCTCGAGCGCCCTCACGACCGCATCGGCCCCGCGAAGTTCCTTCACGAGTCGAACAGGGCCGTGGAATCGGCCAACAGGGCCTCGGCCGTGCGGTCGGCGACCGCCATGATCGTGAGGTACGGGTTGATTTCGAGGCTGTCCGGGAACAGGCTGCCGTCCCCGATTCGCAGCCAGGGAACGCCATGCACCCGACCGCTGGCGTCCGTCACGGAGTCCTCGGCCGTTCGTCCCATCGCACACCCACCCATCAGATGAGCGGCCGATACACTCGTCCTGCCGGGAAGAAACTCCTCGGCGCGGACCCGTTGATCGAGTTCATCCACCTGGCCCCGGGTGAGGAGCGGCGGAGAGGCCAGCGGCGCGTGAACTCGCACGGCTCCCGCGGCGAAGAAGATCCGCGCCGCCGTGATCGTGGCGCGAGCGAGCGAGGATCGAACCTCGGGTGTGAACTCGTAGTGGACCTGTGTGCGTCCGTTCCTGCTGACCGAAACCCGATTCCCGGGCACTGCACGGTCACAGGCGAGCACCAGGATCATCTGCAGGCGGGGGAACGCCCGCATCAACGCGCTGTGGTTCGGGCCGAATCCCGTGAGGTTCTTCGCGGTGACAAACGGGAAATACATACAGGTCTCGAGTACGTAGCGCTCTTCCTGTGCCCGATCGAGGTAAAAGCTCTTCGGGTGCCCCACGTCGTTCGTGATCTGCTCCTCGTGCTCGCCGACGAGGATGAACGCCGGGTGACAGGTGAAGCCCTCTCCGAGCCGGGGCAGGACCCGGCCAAAGCCCGAGCGGAGCAGCAATGCGGGACTTCCCACTGCACCACCGGCCACGACCACGGCGTGCGCCTCGATCCGGTACTCGCCCGGTTCCCAGGCGCTCGGGAGTCCCTTTTCGCCGGGGAGCGGCCGCGAGACTCGTGCAATCACCGCCCGGTCCTCGATCCGAAGGGCCTCTGCGCGCGTCACGATTTCCACTCCGGCTGCCTCGGCGGCCGGAAGCTGCACCCTGTCCGTGCCCATCTTGGCTGCGTTCGGGCAACCGAGGTTGCACAGGCTCGATCCGCGACAGCCGTTCACGTTCACCGGAAACTGCTCCGCCTCCAGCCCGATTCTCTTGCACCCGAGATGAAACAGCCGGTTGTTGTCGTTGATCTCGTCATCGGGAAGCAGGTGAACGTGATTCTGCTCCGCGAACTTCCGGCATCGCCGGGCGATATCGTCGTGATCCAACCCCGGGACGTCCCATTCCCGGATCACTCGCTCCGGGGCGATCAGCGACGTGCCCGTATACACGGACGTGGATCCGCCGTAGGTCCGACCGAACGCCAGCGTCAACGTTCCCTGTTCCGTGAGGAAACCACCGGAATTTTCGTACAGGGCACGGGCCATGTCGGATTCCACTCCGGAGTACTCGTCGTCCCGCAGTCGGGCGCCCTGTTCCAGCAGCAGAACTCTCCGTCCATCCGCCGTCAGCGGGGCCAGCGCTTGCGCGATCGTCCCGCCTCCCGCGCCAGAGCCGATGATCACGACGTCGGCCTGAATCCGGTTCACCCTCGCGCCTCCCAGCCACGAGCATCGGCGCGATAGCCGATAGACGCGGCGGTGTCGGGTCGCGAGTAGTACCCGAGGAACGCGAGCGTACGGAGTCCCCACACCCCACGCCGCAGGAGGAGCCAGCGCGAGTCCTGGAGGCGCGTGAGGAGTGCGCGCCGGGATGCCGGCGGCAGGGCGGCCAGTGGTCTCCCGTGCCGAGCCCGTGCCAGCAGGTCCAGGATTCGGATCAGCAGCACCATCTGTTTCTGTATGGCAGGCGGCCGATCGGAGAGGGCCAGCTCAACTTCGGATTCGAGCTCGAGCCAGCCGGATTCATTGAGTTCCGCCGCTTCAGGCACGAAGGCGACACACAGTGCCCGGAACGGGTCACGCACGACGCCCAGCGTTACGCTCAAGGCGCGGGTTCGAACCGGTACAGGCCGGCGCGGCTTACCGCGTAGAGTTCTCCGGCACCGTCGGTTCCAAACGACACGACGCTGCCGATCGAGCCCACGTCCCACTCCTGATGATCCACGGCCACGCCGCCGTTGACCCGGAAGCTCCGGAGCCACCCGTCACAGTAGTCCGAATAGAAATAGAGCCCCTGGATCGTGGGAATCATCGAGCCCCGGTACACTGCGCCGCCGGTCACTGAACAACCGGAGGAGTGATCGTATTCCACGGCTGGAAGAACCAGGCCTTCGCGAGAGCAGGTCGGATCCTCGAAGCAGTTGGATCCCTCCATCGTGTTCCAGCCGAAATTGAGCCCGCTCGCGTCCGCCGCGACGACGTTCACCTCTTCCCGCCGGTTCTGCCCCACGTCTGCGATATACAGCAGATTCTCCGAAGCGTCGAACGCGAGCCGCCACGGATTTCGCAGCCCCCACGCCCAGATTTCAGGCCTGAAGCTCGCGTGTTCCGCCCAGGGATTGTCGGGAGGAATCGCGTACGGCTCGTCCCCATCCACGTCGAGCCTGAGAATCGTGCCCAGTAGCGTTTCCCGGTCCTGGCCATTCCCCGACGGATCACCGCCGCTGCCTCCGTCGCCTACGCCGACGTACAATCGTCCGTCGGGGCCGAACAGCAGGTGGCCGCCGTTATGGTTCGCGTATGGCTGTTCGATGGAAAGAAGGAGAGCGGCGCTCTGCGGATCTGCGACATCGGGATCGGAACCGACCCGGTAGCGCTCGATGCGCGTGGTGCCCTGCAGGTCCGTGTAGTTCACGAACAGCTGTCCGTTAGTGCTGAACTCCGGGTGAAACGCGATGCTCAGCAGGCCCCGCTCCCCACCGCTGGACACCCGGTCAGCGATGTCCAGAAACGGTGGTTCGAGGAGACTTCCATCGCGTACGACCCGGATCCTGCCCGCCTGCTCGACCACGAACAGCCTGGGGTCGCCGGCCGGAGCCGCCAGGTGTACCGGGTCGCTGAACTGGAGATCAAGCCTGACCAGCTCGAACACCGGCGGGACTTCGGTGACGGGAGGATCCGATCCAGTGGGGATCTCACGCTTCGAGCCACACCCGCCGCATGCCGCGAGCAGTACGAGACCGAACAGAAATGAACCCGGAAAGACCCGACGCAGACGTCGTCCGGCGAGAATCAAAGTGCCGAGACCAGCTGGTCGAGTCCAGCTCGTGCCACGGCCCCCGTCTGGCGGGCCACCTCGGTTCCATCCCGGAACAGGATGAGAGTCGGAATCCCGCGGATTCCGTAGCGAGCCGATACTGCCGGCGCCGCATCGGTGTCCACCTTGCCGACGAGAAGCTCGCCCGTGTGGTCCGACGCGAATTCATCGAGCACCGGCGCCATGATTTTGCACGGGCCACACCAGTCGGCGTAGAAATCGACCAGGACGGGCACATCGGACCCGGCAACGACTCGTTCCAGGTCATCACCGGTGATCTTCACCGGTCGGTCCAGCAGGAACGGGCGGCCACACTCCCCACACTTCGGACGGTCCTTCGCCCGCCCGACATCAACGCGGTTGAGCTTGAGGCAGAAGGCGCAGCGGAGGGTGGCGGAGAGTGGTTCCGGTGTCGTCGTTGCGCTATCGGTCATGAACAGGCGTCTCCTTCGTCGTGTGCAGGGCGGTTCGGACGTTGCGGTAATATACAGGATACAGCCACGATTGCCCGGTGTGCCCGGGGTGTGATTCCTCTCCGGGCCCCTGTCCACGAACCCGTGGTGGAGGTCAGGTCGATGGCGCACGGACGGGAGTCATCGAGCAGCGTTCCGATGAGCAGTCATGGATTCCGGTTGTCTTATCGTCTTCTGCAGCCCGGTCCGCTCGGCTCGACGCCGCATGGCAGGCTGCTTTTCCTGCACGGGTTTTTCGGGTCGGGCCGCAACTGGTCGGCCGTGGCGCGGGGCGTCATGCGGTCGCGCCCGGACTGGCAATCCGTCCTCGTCGATCTCAGGCTCCACGGCGAGTCCCGGGGCGCACCTCCTCCGCACACGCTCGCCGCCTGCGCGCTCGATGTCGGGCGGCTGGTGGCCTCTCTGCCCGAGTCCGGCGGACCGACGGCCCTGCTCGGGCACTCATTCGGTGGCAAGGTGGCGATGTTGGCTTCCTCCGAGCCTGACGTCGCCTGCGAGCAGGTCTGGGTTGTCGACAGCACTCCCGCAGCGGGGGAGACCGGGGCCGGTGCACAGCGAATGATCGCGCTCCTGTCACGACTTCCCGCCACGTTCGGGACCCGCAAGTCGGGCGCCGATGCGGTCGAGAAAGCGGGCTTTCCGAGGTTCGTGGCTGAATGGATGGCCACGAATCTCGTACGCGAGGACGAAGTGTTCCGCTGGCGTTTCGACGTGGGGGAGATGCGACAGCTGCTGGTCGACTTCTTTCGGGCCGACCTGTGGCCCCTGGTGGAGCAGCCACCCGGCGACACCGAGTTTCAGTTCATTCGCGCCACGCGAAACTCGATCCTGGCCGAGGCGGATGCGGAGCGGATCGTCAGGCTGGAGAGCGAAGGGAACCCCGTACATCTCCATATTCTCGAGGGCGGACACTGGCTGAACGTGGACAATCCCGGCGGGATCATCGCGCTGCTTGGAACCCTGCTTCCGCCGGCCTGACCGTCGGTCCAGGTCTCCGATCATGGCGGGTCGAGGCGAAGGGACTCACTCCAGCCGCCGGCTACCGGCCCGCGTGTGCCGTCCGGACGCACGAACCACAGCCGGCTCAGCGAGCGCCGTGCGGTAGTACGTCCCACTCCGTCTCGAGTCACGGCTTCGACCCGGTATCGGAGCAGAAATGAGCCATCGCCCGACGCCCGGAGGGTGTCGATCCGCAAGTCGAGCACTGTCGCCCGAAGACTCGCGGAATCGATTCCGCTGGCAGCCCCCGTCTCGAGGAGCGCAAGGCCCGCTTCAGCGGCCTGAAAGGCCCGGATCGACGAGGCGAGGCTCCTGGTAGACAGCAAGTCCATCCTCGCCGAGTGGAACCCGGCCGTGAACAGCAGGAGCAGCGCCAGGAGGACGAGCAGCGAAGCGGGAAGGGCGAACCCGTCACATTCTTTCATACGCGACTCCGGCGTCCATCGCTCAACAACGATTCTGATCTCCGGGTGCGGCCTCGGAGCCACGACTCCACCCGATCTCGATACGGTCCCGGAGCAACCGAATCTCAACCGCCAGTCCCCACGTTTTGCGAAGCGGGTGGAAAGATGCCACCCGGAAATCGTCCGGTCGGGCAACACCGACCCGACGAATCGCGACGAATTGATTCTGTAACACTTGTCATTATAATGTGTTACATGAAGCATGGCCGTCTGGTGACCACGCATGGCAACCGGCTTGCCCCGCTGTTGATCGGAGGGGAAGCACCCGAGTCCGCCCGGACCAGCCGCGGCATGCGGCAGGCGGGCGTCGTCCGAAAGAGGCGAGCCATGCAGATCGACATGATGACGGAAGCGCTGCTCTGCGCGATCAAGAGCGATGTCCGGCAGCGGGTCGACGATATCGTGGATGGTGCCGAACAGGCGGCCATGAGTCTCGACTCCGAGCAACAGGTCGAGCAGCTTCTCGAAGTGGCTCTCGTGCGCGTGGAAGAGGCGATTGCCGAGGCTGCCCGGGCGATGGCCCGCGAGATACATCGGGACTGGGACGCGTGACGGAATTTGCCCGCGCCGTCGGTCTGTGTTATCGATGGATGCGGTCGTGCGGCGTCGATCGTCCAGTACGGACCGATCCAGTAACCGCTTTTCTGTCTGCGCGAAAAACTGTCGTGCGGCTCAGTGGAAGCGCACGACGGAAGAATGGAAGCCGTCAGACTCGAAGTCGCGCAATTGCTGAGAGTTAAGAGATTGTCCGGAGCGTCTCGCCCGAATGGCAGCGTTCTTGCCCCCGAAACCCGGGACCGGGGTCGTTGACCGGATCGTCCAGCAGTCGGAGCATTTTCCGGTTCGTGTGGTAGGAGTCGAGCGGGCACCCGGTCTCCCAACGTCGGAACGAAAGCGGATATAGTAATGAGTCAGCGGCGAAAGACGACAACGAGCAAGATCCAGGAAGCCGGGGAGGGAACCGGCGGGCCGGAGGGAGTCGAGCAATCCGACGAGACGCTCGACCACTCGGGTAAGGGAATCGGCCGCTCTGGCAACGGCTCCACGTGGCTCGACCGCGTGAAGGAATCGGCCGAACTGATGAACGGCGAGTCTGACTCTCCGTTCTTCACTTCAGAGCCGGTAGAATCCGACCCGCCCGAGATCTCGCCGGTCACACCCGGGGCACAGCAGGCTGACCTTCCGTGGTCCCGACCGGACGAATCCGACCAGGCGTATACACCCGAGCCGACTCAGGAGTCCGTGCCCGTGCAGAAGCCCGTTCACATCATTGATTCTGATTCCGTGCAGCCCGAGTCGAGCCCGATGAACTTCGAATCAGAGCCGGATATCGAGTACCGGGACGCCGACGGGCCGCTCGTCGGGGAACGCCCGGCCGATCCGTTCTCGGCAGCCCTGCCCCTGTCCAGTTCGATTCCCGAGCAGACACCGGGCCCGGCGATCGAAGCCTCCGTGGGTCTGTCGATCGGCCGACTGCGAACGGCTGCGCTGGAGATGGCCCGGCGGGATGCCGAGGCCGGTCTTCCGGCGCTCGACGCGGAAGGAAGGGCCGAGTCCGAACAGGAGCTTAGAGACCGCAGCATGTCGCTGTTCCGTGACTGGACTGCGCGACAGAGGGATCGTCTGAACGGTCTGGTATCCGAGACGGAAGGTCGAATCACGGAGGCGAGCGGAGAAGTCGCCTTGAATATCGACCGGTTCGATCGGGTAACGACGGAGCTGTTCCGTCTCAAGAAACGGCAGGAAGTCAACCGGTCGCTGGTCGAGTCGACACTCGACCGAGAGGCGATCGTTCAGGGAGATGGCGAACCGCTCGCCGACGAACAACAGTCCGAGTCACGAGCGTTCAAGACGCACTGGTACGCCCTGGCAATCGGATTCCTCGGTGTCGTCGAGTTTCTCGCCAACGCTCCGGTGTTCGGCGCCCTGCTTCCGCGAGACCCCTTGACCGAGCAGCAGATCCGCTTCGTGTCCGAGACAAGCGAGGGTTGGGCGGCAGGGTTCCAGCGCGTCATGTCACAGTTCGTCCTGCGCCCGGACGCCGCATTGCTCGCGGCCGGGGTAGTGACCTTCCTGTGTGTGCTGGCGCACTTCTTCGGTCACTCGCTGCGCCGGTTGCTCATGCACAAGTCCGCCGCCCAGAGCGGTGAGACGATCCGCAACAGATCGGCCTCGGAATACATCGTCCCGATGGTCCTCTCCGGGGTCGGCCTGGTGCTCGTGCTCGGCGTGTTGTTCGAGTCGCGTGTCACGTTGGGCGAAGTGGCGATCGACCGATTCGCCCAGGACAGTTCCAAGATCGAGGAACTGCGGCGCACGGCCTCATGGCTACGGGTCGACGGCAACCTGGTCGCCGCGAACGAGCAGGCGAACCGAGCCGATGATCTCGAGGCCCTGGCAAAGGAACAGCGGGAATACGCGGCATCGATGAGTGGCCTCAGCTTCCCGATTCTTCTGCTCAACACGACGCTGGTGCTGGTGGCGATTTCGTCTGCATACTTTCATATGCGTGATCCGCGCCGGGACCGGTTCAACGAGTTTCCGTGGGAGCGACAAAGACGGGAGCTCGTGGACCACGGGGACTCGGTGCAACAGCGCATCGGGGAGGGGCAGGGACGGCTGGTGCGGCTCATCGGTCAGCTCAAGAGTCTGCTGACCGAGAAGCCGCTGAAGGAAGCGCCGGCCATGGCCCACCAGCTGGAGGCGACGATTGTCGCCTACCGGGCGGAGAACGGCCGGCTTCGAGGACTTGATCCCCGGGAGATTCCGGCATTCGCCGAGCCCGTCCGGCTCGAGCTGGAAGTCGACGAGCAGGCTCCGCATCTTCAGATGCGGGACGCGGCCGGGTACGAAGAAGACCGAAGGGAACTCGTGCAGAGATACGAAGAGATTCGAAGCCGATTCACGCGGGAGGCGACGACGTGGTGAGATCCTCAGCCATCGAGCGGGCGAGGCGGGGACTCGCCCTGGCCGTGGTTGCCGCATTGCCGCTGCTTGGCGGATGCGGTACGCCGGAGGGAAATGCGTCTGCTGGTGAAGGCGAGGGCGGGACGGCTGTCAAGTCCATTCCTGAGCTGGTTGTATTCGTGTACGATCGTTCGAGCAGCATCGAGGACCATCAGCTCGAGATCGCGCGGCAGCTTACCAACGACCGGATCCGTAAGCTCAACTACGGCGACCGGATCGCCGCTCATGAGTTGCTTCAGCTGTCCCTCGACGAGCCGCCGAAGCGCTGGTCGGAGACAGTTCCGCAGCGACAGTGGCAGGAGCTGGCGATGTCGCGGGACTCGACGATCCGGGCCCGGTTCCTCCAGGACGCTCAGGACTA
>CBDUVN010000078.1:0-9528 GCA_965370685.1 uncultured bacterium
GATCGCGGTGGTCCGCGAGCGCTACGGGGAGTTCCTGGCAAGCTTTCCTGACATCGATTCCCTGGCCACGGCCGAGCTCGACACGGTCCTGAAGGCCTGGGAAGGCATGGGCTACTACGCGCGGGCCCGGAATCTCCACCGCGCGGCAAATAAAATCGTCACCCATCATGGCGGCCGGCTCCCGCGGGAGCCCGATGCGCTGCGCGAGCTGCCAGGGGTCGGCCCGTATACCGCCGGCGCGGTCGCGAGTCTCGCCTTCGGTCGGCACGAGCCGGCCGTAGACGGAAACGTCCGTCGCGTCCTGTCCCGTCTGCTCGATGTCGAGAAACCGTCAGCGGCGATGCTCGACCGCGAGGTCAGAGGCCTGCTCGCTGCGGCCGAGGCCCCGCCGGGTGAGGTGAACCAGGCCCTGATGGATCTCGGCGGAGAGGTCTGCAAACCGAGGAGCCCGCGCTGTGAACAGTGTCCGCTCGAGGACGTCTGCCTGGCCCGGGCCCGCGGGACGCAGTCCGATCGACCGGGACGAAAACCCCGGCGCGAGCTGCCGCATCAGCCGATCGCCGTCGCCGTGGTCCGGCGCCGTGGCCGACTCCTGATCGGAAAGCGGCCGACCGAGGGTCTTCTCGGCGGACTGTGGGAGTTTCCCGGCGGTAAGATCGAGCCGGGTGAGACACCGGAGACGGCCGCCGCGCGAGAACTGCGAGAGGAGATGTGTATCGAAGCAGTGATCGGGCGGCCGATCGCGGTCGTCCCGCACGCGTACAGCCATTTCCGGATCACTCTCCACGCTTTCGAGGCTGCGTGGACCGCGGGCGAGCCGTGCGGCCGTGCGGTCAGCGAGTGGAAGTGGGTGAGGCCTGACGAGCTGCGGGTCTATGCGTTTCCGGCCGCCAATCGACCGATACTCGAGCGGATCAGCTAGCCTCACCGGCGGGCGGACGCTCCGCTGCCGCCGGTTCCAGGTCGCCGATCGCGGCGCCGCGTGGTGGCATCAGCCAGATCCAGATCGCTGCCGCCAGGACCGAAATCCCGCCAGCCAGGAACCCGAGCCCGGGTCCGAACACTCCGAACGCCGAGCCGGCCGCCACGGGACCGATCATCCGGGCGAAGGCGCTGGCCGACTGATTCACCCCGAGCACCTCTCCCTGCTCGCGGGCGTGAGCCCGCCTCGATATGAGGCTCTGGATCGACGGCGCCATCATTCCCCAGCCGAGACCTACCGGCACGAGCATCGCCACCGTGACCGGTATCGTGCGAGACCACCCCATCACCGCGAGAGCGACGCCGAGCAGCAGCCCTCCGACTGTGCCGATCAGCTTCTCACCATATCGCTCGACGAGCGGACCGATCGCCCCGCCCTGCGCGATCGCCGAGATCGTCCCGACGAGCGCGAACATCGCTCCGGCGTGCATCGCGTCCAGGCCGAGCGGATCGTTCAGGAACAGCGGGAACGTCGTGGTAAAGCCGGCGAAGCCCATCGTACCGAGGAAGAAGCCGATGATCGGGTCGCGCAGGCTGGCTCTCTTGAACACCCGTTTCGCCGCCCGGAACCGTGCCGCGAACGCGTCGAGCCCGCCGTGTCCCGTGGTCTTCGTGCGACGTTCGGGCGGCAGTGACTCCGGCAGAAGGAACACGGCGGATCCGGCTGCCAGGAAGCTCAGGCCGGCGGCCGCGAAGCCAGGAACGCCATAGCCCCAGCGGCTGAGGAATCCCCCGATCGCCGGGCCGAAGATGAACCCGAGACCGAAGGCAGCCCCGATGAGTCCCATGCCGCGGGCCCGCTGCTCCACCGTCGTGGTGTCGGCGATGTAGGCCTGGGCCACCGCGATGTTGGCGCCCATGATTCCCGCGATCACGCGTGACAGCAACAGCACGCCGATCGTGTTCGCCAGTCCGAATACGATGTAGGAGAACGCCGACCCGAACAGGCCGAGGATCAGCAAGGGTCGCCGGCCGAGTCGGTCGGACAGCGCCCCCCATACCGGGGCAAACAGAAACTGCATCGCCGAGTAACTGCTGATGATCAGTCCGACCACGAGCGGCGTGGCGCCCATATCCGTCGCGTAGAACGGGAGCAGCGGAAGGACGATCCCGAAGCCGACGAGGTCGAGGAACACGGTCAGAAAGATGATCCCGAGCACGGCCTTGCTGTTCGGGGCCTTCACGAGGCTCCTCCGTCGGGCTGACCCTCGCGCTCGGACAACGAACCGAGCGTCTCGAACATCCCCGGTCCGGGCTCGGGGGTGTCCACCCCCCGCTGGCGCAGGTGCACGAGGTGGGCGGACACGGACGCTTCCGCCGCCGCCTGGAGTCCCGGATCGAGTTTACCGTAGACCGCTTCACGGATCTCGGCCACCGTGGCCGACCCATCCTCGATCGCCAGCTGGATCTGCCTCTCGCGGTCGAGGCGGTGGCGGCGATACTCGCCCAACCGCGCGGCTGATTCCTCCACCGGAGGACCGTGGCCGGGCAGCAGACGCACCGGCCTGAGTGCCTCGAGCTTCCGGATGCTGGCGAGGTACTCGCCCATTCTGCCGTCCGGGTGAAGCACTGCGCTCGATCCCTCTCCGAGCACCAGGTCTCCGGTGAACAGCCACCGGTCCGGAATCAGCAGGAAGGAGATGTGGTCCGCGGCGTGCCCCGGAGTCTCGATCACCTGCAAGGAAACGGATCCAGAGGCGGATTCGTCCCGGTCGGATTCGTCCCCCCATGAGCCGCCGACCGGGACCGTATCGCCGTCGCGAAGCACCCTGCCCGCCAGCCCCGTGCGCCCGAGAGTGTCTGACGATGCCATAACGGGAGCACCGAATGCGGCTGCCGCGGCCGACGCGCCACCAGCGTGATCGGAGTGCGCGTGCGTGAGCAGGATCGCGTCCACGGCCCGACCATCGACCGCGGCCTGTACCCGGGCGAGGTGCTCGGGCAACGCCGGCCCCGGATCGATGAGCACCACACTCCCGGTTCCGACAAGCCAGGTGCGCGTCCCATCCAGGGTCAGGGGACCCGGATTCGGCGCTATGATGGCCTCGACCAGGGTCGATCCGGTGCCGGCGTCCGCCGACCCGTCAGTCGGCCGCATCCCAATCCGGATCGCCGGGGAGAACCGGGCGGACAGAGTCACCCCGAATCAGGAGCCGCGGCGTGATCGGCTCGACGGTCGTGGCACGGCAGGCCTCGAACAGCGCGGGAAGACTGTCGTACTCCGCCAGCGAACCGAGCGTCGTCCGGGTTGGAAACAGCATCGGCAACCGACCCTCGCGGAAGCGTTCCACGGCTTCAGCCGGCGACAGCCAGACAAACCCCGCGAGTTCTTCGGTCAGCTCCGGTTCGAAGTCCGGCTGGTCTTCCGGCAGCCGGGTGAGGAAGAACCGTGTGTCGTAGCGCCGCGAGAAGCGGATCGGGGTGATCCAGCGGCCGAAGTACGCGCTTCGCACGGTATGGAAGGTGAGGTCGAGCTCGTGCGCGACCGCGAGGAAATCCTTCTCGCCCGTCAGCAGGGCGTGGCGGGCCGTCGCCACGGCCTCGGGCGCCGGCCGGGAATCGGCCAGCAACAGACCGGTCTCCTCGAGCAGTTCGCGCAACGCCGCCGCCAGCGCCGCTGGTTCACCACCGCCGGCATCGGTCCCCAGTCGCTCGAGGAGCTCCGGGTCATGGTCGGCCGCGTCGATCATTCCGCCCGGAAACACATACGCGCCGGCAGCGAAGCGAGCTTCGGCCGGCCGACGCAGGAGCAACACCTCGAACTGAGCCGCCTCCGCATCGCGTGCGAGGACGACCGTGGACGCCGGGCGTGGAGGCACCGGCTGCTCGCCTGCCGCGATATGGCCTCGCGCCAGTTCTTCCCGCTCGATCCGCTCCGTCACGCTCAGTTCTCTGTCGGCCATTCGCTTCTGCCGTGGATGTTCATTCGGGCGCTCTCGCCGCCCTGATCGGGTCCGCTCCCGATCAGGCCAACGGAAGGTCGCCGAGCGAGGCGAATACGGCCAGTACGAACAGCCAGGCAAGTCCGACCAACAGCACGGAGAGCAGGAATGGAAACAGCACGGTCAACGTGGCGCGACCCGTGGTAGTGCCGTGCACTTCCCGGATCCCGATCGCCAGCAGGATTGCCGATCCGATCCAGCCGACGACTTCCCCCGCCCAGGGGACGATCGTCAGAAGGGCGGGCCCCGAGGCGTAGCAGATCACGCGTGTCGTGGCGAGCAGCGTCCGACTGCTGTCCGTCAGCAACCGGACGAACAGGTGCACCGAGATGGCTGCCAGCCCCAGAAGGATGAGGTTGGCGAACGGACTGAGGAAGAACCCGAACAGCTGTATGCCGCGCGGATCGAGATCGATGACGTCCGCTGCCTGGGGCGGAAGCTCCGGCGCGGATCCAGCCAGGCCCCACAGCAGCGAGAACAGCGCCGCACCCACGGCCATGATCAGAAAGTAGAGAACGGCGCGGGCCAGCGGGGCTTCCGGCTCCATACGCCGGAAAAACGAGACGGGAGAGGTGAGGCTCTCGATCCACGTGCGGCCCAGGTCCTCCGGGAATCCGACCTCGGGATCTTCCCACGGAATTCCGTTCATCCGTCGTCATCCTCCTCCTGCTCGCCGGCTCCGATCCGGAACCGGGCGTCCACCGCCGCGCACTTTTCCGCCTCGGGAAAGGCGAGGAACGGGTTGATGTCCATCTCCCGGATCTCCGGGTGCTCTCCCACCAGCTGGCTCGTCCGCTCGACCACCTCGGCCAGCAGATCGAGATCCACACCCCGTTCGCCCCGGACACCTTCGAGGATCCGATAGCCGCGAAGCGAACGGATCATCTCATCGGCATCCTCGTTGCTCACCGGCTGCACGCGGAAGGCGACGTCCTGCAGCACTTCGACGTACACTCCGCCGAGCCCGACCATCACGATCGGACCGAAGCGGGGCGCCCAGGTCATTCCGACGATCGTCTCCCGGCCACCCTTCAGCATGCGCTGTACGAGGACTCCCTCCTGTCGCGCTTCGGGGCCCGTGTCGACGAGAAGGTCGTCGAGAAATCCGTACGCCTCGATCACGTCGTCCGCCGTCTCGAGATCCACCCGAACGGCGCCTGCCTCCGTCTTGTGCAGGATCTCAGCGCTGACGGGCTTGAGCACAACGGGATAGCCCATCCGCTCGGCCCCGGCCACGGCTTCCTCCGCCGAGTGGACCACCGTCCACGACGCCACCGGGATGCCGTACGCGTCCAGCACCTCGAGCCCTTCCATCAGCGTCAACTGGTCACGGCCCTCGTCCAGCGCGACCGCGATCACCTGGTCTACCCGCTCGGCGTCCACGTCGAATCGCCGAAAGGTCTCGGGCGGCCGCTCCTGCCACCGGCTGTGCTTCCACATGGCGCCGAGCGCCCGGGCCGCCGACTCCGGGAACCGGTAGGCGGGAATCGGGGACTCCTGGAGCTCCGCCATCCCCTGCGGCAGTCCGCGCTTGCTCATCAGCACGGCCAGTACCGGCTTGTCCGTCCCTTCGGCCCCGTCGCGGATCGCCCGGGCCACGAGCGGTGCCTCGAGCGCCAGCGGCACGTACGAGGCGATCAACGCGTCGATCCCCTCGTCGGCCACGATGATCCGTGTGGCCTGCTCGACCTGCTCCGGGGAAGCGCTGGCGATCATGTCCACGGGGTTGGAGACGCTGGCTTCCTCCGGCAGAATCTCGCGCAGCTTCGCCTGCGACTCCTCCGACAGCGTCGCCACATCAAGCCCGCACGCCTCGGCCGCATCGGCGATGATGATGCCGGGCCCGCCGGCATTCGTGAGGATCGCCACCCGATTCCCGCGGGGGAGGGGCGCCTTGCTGAACGCGAGCGCGGCATCGAACAGCTCTTCGACCGAGTCGGCCCTCAACACCCCGCACTGGGCGAGCAGCGCGTCCGTGGCGATGTCGACCTGGGCGAGGGCGCCGGTGTGGCTCGAAGCAGCCTTTGCTCCCGCCTCCGACCGGCCGGCCTTCACCACGAGGATCGGCTTCTTCCGGGTCGTCTCCCGCGCCAGGCTGACGAAAGTCCTCGGGCTGCCGAACGACTCGAGGTACATCAGGATCACGCCGACCTCGTCATCGTCACGCCAGTACTCGGTCAGGGCGTTGCCGGAGACGTCGGTTTTGTTGCCGACCGACACGAACTGGCTGATCCCGATTCCGTATTCGCTCGCGTAGTCGAGGATCGTCATCCCCATCGCGCCCGACTGGCTCATGAACGCGATCGGACCGGCCGGCGGCATGTACGGGGCGAACGTGCCGTTCATCGACACCGAGCTGGATGTGTTCAGGACCCCCATGCAGTTCGGGCCGACCATGCGCATCCCGTACCGCTGAATCGTCTCCACCAGCTCCTTCTCCAGCTCGATCCCTTCGCCGCCCACCTCGCGAAAGCCCGCGGTGATGACCACGAGCCCCTTCACGCCCTTCTCTCCGCACTCCCGCACCGCGTCCAGGGCCGCCTCCTTGGGCACGATGATGAATGCGAGATCGGGCGCGATCGGCAGATCCTTCACCGAAGGGAACGCCGGCACCGCGGCAACCGAGTCGGCGGACGGGTTGATCGGAAAAACGGGACCCGTGAACCCGCCCTCGATCAGGTGGCGCAGAATCGCGTTGCCGATACTGTTCTTCCGCCGGCTGGCGCCCACGACGGCGATCGAACGGGGACGGAGGATCGGATCGAGTGAACGACGCGCTGACATTGCTGCATCGACCGATGTATGTTCCGGCATGATCAAGACCTCTCTGACGCGTGCAATCGAGTTTCCGGCGGGCCACCGTTACGAACGTTCCGACTGGACAGAGTCGGAGAACAAAGCCCGGTTCGGAAGATGCTACCGGCCCCCCGGCCACGGCCACAACTACCGGGTCGAGGTAACGGTCTGCGGGGAGCCAAACCCCGAGACCGGGATGATCGTGGATCTCGGCGAACTGGACGGGATTCTCCGCTGTGAAGTGGTCGAGCCGATGGACCACGCGTTCCTCAACGAACTGCCGGAATTTGCCGGCGGGTTGATACCCACGACAGAGAATCTGTCCCACGTGATCTGGAACCGGCTCGAGCACCGGCTCCCGGGGAACATCGAACTGGTCACGGTGAGGGTGAGAGAGGATCGGAACCTGTGGGCCGAGTGCACGAAACTGTGACCGCCGAATGACCGTCCAGCACGACCTCGCGCTCCAGCGGACCCGCCTCGCGAACGAGCGCACGCTCCTCGCCTACGTGCGGACGTTCATGGGGTTTCTCGGGCTGGGCATCGCCCTGATCGCGGTGTTCGATTCCACGATCAGCTCGATCCTCGGGGGCGCGTCCATCGCCGCCGGGACCTTCGTGATGGTCATCGGCGTGATTTCCCACACCAGAAATCGGTCCGCGCTGGTCGAAGACGAGCGCGAGCTGCAGGAACGAACCGACGCGGGGTGACGCAGACTCCCGACGCGGTCCTCCGCGACGTCTTCGGCTACGAGAGTTTCCGGCCCGGCCAGATCGAGGTGATCGAAGCGGTCCTCGCCGGCCGCGACTGCATCGCCGTGATGCCGACGGGCGCGGGAAAGTCCCTCACATTCCAGATCCCGGCCCGGCTGATGTCCGGAACGGTGCTCGTCCTGTCTCCGCTGATCAGCTTGATGAAGGACCAGGTGGACGCACTGCACGCCTTCGGCTTCCGAGCGACTGCGATTAATTCTTCGCTCCCCCGGGAGGAGTGGCTTCGGCGGGTAGACGGCCTCGTTCGGGGCGACTATGAACTGGCGTATCTCGCGCCGGAGGCCCTGTCCGGGCAACTGCGCGACCGCCTTCGCGACGCGCCCGTGTCGCTGATCGTGGTGGACGAAGCACACTGCATTTCGCAGTGGGGACACGATTTCAGGCCCTCCTACCGGCGATTGCGCGGGCTGCGGGACGAGTTGGGCGAGATTCCGGTGCTGGCCCTGACCGCCACCGCCACGCGTCGGGTGGCGCGCGACATTCTGCGACAGCTGGGGATGCGAAAGCCGGCCGGTTACAAGGGCTCGTTCTTCCGGCCGAACCTCGTCATACGCTGCCGGAAGAAGGGTGAGGGGAACACGCGGCTGGAGATCCTCGCCCTGGTCCGCCGCCACGAGGGCGAGAGCGGGATCATCTACTGCCTGTCCCGACGCTCCGTCGAGTCGACGACCGAGTTTCTCCGGCAACGCGGAATCCGCGCCGTCGCCTACCATGCAGGCCTGTCCAACAGCGACCGCGAGGCCGCGCAGGAGGCATTCGCGCGCGATGACGCCGACGTGGTGGTGGCGACGATCGCCTTCGGGATGGGGATCGACAAGTCGAACGTCCGGTTCGTCATCCACCGCGACATGCCGACCGACATCGAGTCGTGGTACCAGGAGATGGGGAGAGCCGGACGGGACGGGCTGCCCAGCGAGTGCATCCTGTTTTACTCGTGGGCCGACGTGAAGGCGCGTGAGCGTTTCCTGTCTGAGATCGACAGCTCAGAGCTTAGAGAGGAGAAGCATGAGGCGACCGTCCGGCTGTTCCGGGTCGCAGCCGCAGGAGTCTGCCGTCACCGGGCGATCGTGGCTCACTTCGGCGAGGAGATCGAGCCGTGCGGCACCTCGTGCGACGTGTGCACGGGGGTGAGCGTGACCGACCTGGTGGCGGAGACCGAGCCGGCGGTCCGGGTGGCCGCTCGCGGACGCTCACGCCGCGGACGGGTAGACCGAGCGCCGGGCCCCGCGGCGGGCACCCGGGTGGATCGCTCCCCGTCGCACCCGCTGTTCCAGAAGCTCCGGACGCTGCGAAAGCGCCTCGCGGACGACCAGGGCGTGCCCGCCTACATCGTGTTCAGCGACCAGGTTCTGTGGGACATGATCGAGACCCGTCCCTCTTCGCTCGGCCAGATGCTCGACGTTCCGGGGGTCGGTCCGGCGAAGCTCGAGCGGTACGGCGAGGCCTTTCTCCGGGTGCTGTCGGAGGGAGGACTCTGATACCCGGTTTCATTGCGAGAAAGTGCCGGACCTGCTAGACTCGCCGGCAGTCCGGGTCACGAGGCTCCCGGTTGCCGGAGGCTGGTTTCGATTGTGATGTGGAGTGGTGGGCGATGTGACCGTCCGCATTTTCGGAGCGTCTACCAGTCGATCAGATTGAATAGTGGACACATCTTGGACGCTATTTCGCGCGTCGGAGACGAATATTGTGTCCCAACACATTGGGGGAACCCGTATGAAGAAGTCGCTGCACCTGTTACTCGCTGCACTGCTCATGACCGTTACCGTTTCGGCGTGTAACGACGATCCGCTGTTCGAGATCCCGTGTGATGCACCGACCGCTGTTGCGGGCGCGGACCAGACCGTGACCGAGGATGCCCTCGGAGAGGGCGTGGACGTCACGCTCGACGGGTCGGCCAGCATTCCGGCCGAAGGGGACGCGATCTCCTCCTGGAAATGGACGCTCGAGGACGGGACCGTACTCGAAGGCGCTGCGCAGGGCGGTGTGCTTATCGTGCACCTGGACGTGGGCGTGCACACGATCACGCTGGAGACCAC
>CBDUVN010000079.1:0-9132 GCA_965370685.1 uncultured bacterium
GCTCCTCCCGGTGCTCCCGGGCCGCCGTTGAGATACTTGTAGTGGCACCACACGGCGAAGTCGACATCCCATTCGTGCAGACGGAGGGGCACGTTCGCCACGGCATGCGCCAGGTCCACGCCGAAAGCCGCACCCGCCGCGTGCGTAGCCTTCGACAGCCGTTCGAGGTCGAATCGCTGGCCGGTGAGAAAGTTGACTCCTCCGAGCAGGAACACGGCGATCTCGTCTCCATGCTCCGTCAGGACCCGTTCGAACTGCTGTTCATCGATCACGGCCGAGCCCGGTACAGCTCGGACTTCGATCAGGTGTTGGCGAGGATCGAGGCCATGCCAGCGGAGCTGGGTCTCCACCGCGAATCGATCGCTGGGAAAGCAGGGAGACTCGATGAGGATCTTCTGGCGGCCGTCGCGCGGCCGGTAGAAGCTTGCGAGCAGCAGGTGCAGGTTCACCGTGAGGCCGTTCATCACGGCGACTTCGTGCCGCCCGGATCCGACCAGCCGCGACAGGGGATCGAGGAACCGCTCGTCGAGGTCGTACCACGGCTCGGGCTCCTCGAACCACCCGTTGACCCCCGAGCGTCCCCACCGGTCGAGCTCCGAACCGATGGTCTCCCTTGCCGCGCGCGGCAGGGGACCGAGCGAATTTCCGACGAGATAGACCAGCGGCTCGCCACCGGGACCGAGCGGCATTTCGAACCGCTGTCGGAAGCCGGCGAGCGGATCGGCCTGGTCGAGCGACCGGGCGAATGACTCGAGATCGTTCAGCCCGGGTCCGAACAGCTGCTCAGCGGCCCGCTGGCTCAATCGCCGGTCCAGCCGGGTCCACGCACGAACCGGCCGGCCGTGGCGCCCGTGTGTTCACCGTCGCGCAGCGTGTGGACCCCGTTGACGAATACGTGGACTACTCCCTCCGCGTACTGGTGCGGTTCCGCGAACGTCGCCCGATCCACAATCCGCTGCGGGTCGAACACGACCACGTCAGCATACGCGCCCGGCTCGAGGACTCCACGCCCGGTGAGGCCGAACGTCCCGGCGGGGAACGAGGTCAACCGCCGGATCGCCTCTTCGAGCGGAATCACACCTTCATCCCGAACGTAGCGGCCGAGCAGCCTCGCGAAGCTCCCGTACGCCCGCGGGTGCGGGTTCGACTTGAGAAACACGCCCTCCGGGGCCAGTGCCCCCGCGTCGGAATCGAAGCTTACCCACGGGAGCGCGACCTTCTTGCGCACGTTCTCCTCGGACATCAGGAAGTACACCGTGCCCACGTCGTTCCCGTTCTCGATCACCAGGTCCATCGCCGTCTCCGCCGGGGACGTCCCCCGCAACTCGGCGACCTCGGCCAGCGTCTTGCCCGTGAGCGGCTTGAGCGATTCGTCATCGAACCCGACGAGCAGAATCCTGTCCGGTGAGCCGGCGGCAACGAAGAAGTTCTCCCACTCATCTGTCGGAGTGCGCATCTCGGCAGCGATGCGGGCGCGGATCACGGGATCGCGGAGTCGCTCCGCCCACGCCTCGTAGCCCCCTTCCTGCACCCACGGCGGCATGGAGGCATCGAGACCCGTGGCGCCGGCCGTGTAGGTGTACATGTCGGCGGTGATCGAAAGCCCGCTCGCCCGGGCTGCCTCGATCCGCGCGATCGCCGAGTCGAGCTTCGGCCAGTTCTCCCGTCCGGCTGCCTTGAGGTGATAAACCTGGGCCGGAACGCCGGCGCGCTCCGCAATCTCGATCAGCTCGTCGAGCGCCTCCAGGAAACGGGCTCCCTCACTTCGGATATGTGAGATGTACATGCCACCGAACTCACCGGCGGCCGAGGTGAGGGCGACCAGTTCCTCGGTGTCGGCGTAGAACGCGGGGGCATAGATGAGCGACGATCCGACTCCGAGCGCTCCCTCCCGCATCGATTGGCGCACCAGCTCTTGCATCCGTTCCAGCTCGGATCCGGTCGGCGGGCGATCCTCGTAGCCGATCTCGTGCACGCGGACCGTGGTCGCTCCGACGAACGAGGCGACGTTGGGAGAGATGCCGCCCGCGACGAGGTGCTCCATGTACTCGCCGAACGTCGTCCACGGAATGTCGTACTTCAGGTCGCCCTGCCGGGCCAGACGCTCTTCCCGCATCCGGTCGGTCAGCGGTCCCATGGACCAGCCCTCGCCCATCACCTCCAGCGTGACGCCCTGCCTGATGTCGCTTTGACCCCTGCCATCCAGCAGCAGCGATTCGTTCGCCCAGCTGAGCACGTTCACGAAGCCGGGGGAGACGGCGAGGCCGTCGGCGTCGATCTCCAGACGGCCCTTGAGCGAGCCCGCGGGTCCGATCGCCGACACCGTGTCGTCGTCGATCGCCACATCCGCTACGACGGGAGCGCTCCCCAGCCCGTCGTACACGGTGCCCCCGCGGATCACGATGTCGTGTTCTGGAGAGCCCGCGTCACAGGCGGTGATCCCAGAGGAAAGAACGATCCCGAGGAACGGGACGAGCGCCGACCGGAGCAGCGATTTCATGTTCATGTCGCTTATCCCTGCGGTGTCGAGCCGCCGAGCGCAACCGTGGCCCGCGTCCGGCGGTCTTAAGTGACTGGCCGAACCCCGGTCCTGCGCCTATTCTGGCCCTGTTCCGCCGTCCGTGGGGGATCCACGCGATCACCTGTCGAATGACCTTCTGCACCGCGAGAAACCTGCAATGATCTCTGCCCGCACCCGTAGTCTCGCCGTCGTCCTGCTGTTCGGGTTCTTCGTTCCGACCGCCGGACCGGCGGTGGCCCAGACTCTCGCCGTGGATGATCCGACGCTCAGCGCGATCTGGGTGGAGGGAATGGAATCGTCCGAAGCATGGGAGATCGGCCAGGCTCTCCTGGATTCCATCGGTCCGCGCCTGACCGGCACGTCCGCCGTAGACCGGGCGAACGAGTGGGCGGTCGCGCTCCTCGAACAATGGGGTGTCGATGCCCGGGCGGAGCCCTACGGCACCTGGAAGGGTTGGGAGCGGGGCACGACGCACGTCGATCTGATCCAGCCCAGGGTCCGGACGCTCGATGCCACCCTGATGGCGTGGAGCCCCGGCTCCGACGGTCCGGTGGAAGGCGGAGTCGTGGTGATCCCGGCGCTCGACGGGCGCAGCGCATTCGAGGACTGGCTGCCGTCGGTGCGGGGGAACTTCGTCGCGCTCGCCGAGCCCCGGCCGAGTTGCCGGCCCGTCGAGAGCTTCGAGGAATACGGTGTGGACGGTGCAGCCGAAACCGTGCGCGAAGAGCGCCGGGATTCGGGCCGCGCCTGGCGGGAGCAGATCGAAGCGACCGGCTATGAGCCGTCCGACCTGCTGACTGCGATCGAAGGCGCGGGAGCGCTCGGGATCCTGTGGTCCGACTGGTCCGGTGGTTGGGGGACGCGCCGCGTATTCGCGTTGAACACGCGGTTCGGCGCCGCCACGAAGACGATTCCCGCGCTCGACCTGTCCTGCGAGGACTACGGACTCGTGACCCGGCTGGCCCAGCAGGGGCAGGGGCCGAGACTGCGGGCGGATGCACGCGCCACAGTGTCAGCTCCCGTGCCGGTGGCGAACGTGATCGGTGTGATCCGGGGAACCGAGCTGCCTGACGAGTACATCGTTCTGTCGGCGCACTTCGACTCGTGGGACGGATCGTCGGGCGCGACGGACAATGGCACGGGTTCGGTGACGATGCTCGAGGCGATGCGGATCCTGTCGAAGACCTATCCACGTCCGAAGCGATCGATCCTCATCGGACTGTGGGCGAGCGAGGAGCAGGGGCTCAATGGATCCCGCGCGTTCGTCCGGGATCACCCGGAGGTGATCGAAGGTCTCCAGGCCGCGTTCAACCAGGACAACGGCACCGGCCGGATCTCGCGGGCCTCGGCGATGGGCATGGTCGGGGCGTCGGAGAACCTCGTGAGCTGGCTCGCACGAGTGCCATCGGAGATCAGCCGGCACATCGATATCAGCGTTCCCGGTACGCCGAGCGGCGGCGGCAGCGATCACGCGGCGTTCAACTGCACCGGGGGCCCGACATTCGGCCTCGGTTCGAACAGCTGGAACTACTTCGCCTACACGTGGCACACAAACCTCGACACGTTCGACAAGATCGTGTGGTCGGAGGTGCGCAATAACGCGACGCTCGTCGCGATGCTCGCGTACCTGGCGGCAGAGGACGAGCGGGTGCCGCGTGACCGGCGAGTGATGCCGATCGACGACGAGACCGGCGAGCCTCGGCCGTGGCCCGTGTGCGAGGACGGCGCGCGTGAGACGAACGCTCGTTACCAGTAGAACCGAACAGGGCATCAGGTGAGCAGGGTAGCCGGAGTTCGCAGAATCCCGTCTTCGTCCCGGGGAGTCCTTCTCGGAGTGCGCGAAGCCGGACCCGAAGCGGCGCCCATCGTGGTGCTGTTGCACGGCTTCCCGCTCAACAGCGCGATGTGGATGCCCCAGATCGAAGCACTCGAGTCGGAGTGGCGGGTCATCGCGCCTGACGCGCGTGGCGTGGGATCGAGCGATCTGGGCCAGGGCCAGTACACGATGGAGCTGCTGGTCGACGATCTGTTCGCCGTGCTGGACGGCACGGCGGAAGATCGTCCCGTCGTCGCGGTCGGTCTATCGATGGGCGGCTACATTCTGCTACGGGCGCTGGAGCGTGAGCCGGACCGGTTCCGGGGGGTCGTCCTGTGTGATACACGCAGCGCTCCCGATGGAAACGCCGGGAAGCTCGCACGAGCCGTCGGGGTACGCCGCATCCGGGAAGAGGGCCTGGCACCATTCGCGCATGACTTTCTTGGGGCGGTGCTGGCGCCGGATACCGGGGTGCGACGCCCGGGCCTGCGGCAGGAGCTGCAGCGGTTGATCCTCGAGAATTCGCCAGTCGGGGTCAGCGGCCAGCTGCTGGCGATGGTTTCGCGGACCGACACGACCGACTTCCTGTCGAGAATCGGGGTGCCCACGCTGGTCATGGTCGGGTCCGCTGACCGGCTCACGCCCCCCGCCGTCGGTCGCGAGATAGCCGGTCGGATCCCGAATTCGGTATTCGTCGAGATCGCTGGTGCCGGCCACCTGAGCAGTATCGAATCACCCGTCGAATTCAACCGCGTTCTGAGGAAGTACCTGGAACGCCTCCGACCGGACCACTGATCGACAACGCCTCCTGGAGGGACACGATGGCAGGCAAGCAACTGCTGATGCTGGTGGGCGACTTCGTCGAAGACTACGAGGTCATGGTGCCATTCCAGGCACTGCAGGCGGTGGGACACGAAGTCTACGCCGTATGCCCGGGAAAGAAGCGGGGTGACTCGGTTGCAACCGCGATCCACGATTTCGAGGGAGATCAGACCTATTCGGAAAAGCCCGGCCATCGCTTCGAGCTGAACGCGACGTTCGACGACATCGATCCGTCCGATTTCGATGCTCTCGTCGTGCCGGGAGGCAGAGCTCCCGAGTACCTGCGGCTTGACGAAAACGTGCTCGAGATGGTCCGGCACTTCGACGCGGCCGGCAAGCCGATCGCCGCGATCTGCCACGGGCTGCAGCTGCTGGCGACCGCCGGTGTGCTGGAAGGGAAACGTTGCACGGCCTACCCGGCGTGCGGCCCGGAGGTGACGGCTGCGGGCGGTGTGTACGTGGAGGTCCCGGTGACGGAGGCGGTCGTCGACGGCAGCCTCGTCACCGCGCCCGCCTGGCCGGCGCACCCGGCGTGGATCGCCAGGTTCCTGGAGGTCCTCGGCACGAAGATCCAGCATGGAGACGTGAAGATCTTCGCCTGACCGGACTGTATCAGGGGTCCGGGGAGCCGAGCGCGCTCAGGAATCTTTCGGCCGAACGTGCGAGGGCCTCGGACCCTCGTTCGGGGATCACGCGGTCCCACCAGGCGCCATAGATCCGGTCGAAGCGGAACGGAGCGAGTATGTCTCGCGTGTGACGCACGGCTTCGGGCCCGAGCGGAATGAAGTTCGGATAGCTGTACATGAACGTCAGGTGGCGGCGATCCGGGCACACGCCCGGCTGGTCCCCGGACAGCAGTACTCCCCGTCCGTCGGCTCCCGTGCTCCAGTGCAGGCACTGGTATCCCGGGAAGTGGCCTCCCGTGCGAACGAGGGTCAGTTCCGGCGCTAATTCGTGCACGTCGCCGTTCCAGAATACCAGCGCATCGTAGGGCCGTCGCACCCACTCACGATCGGCTTCGTGCAGATAGATCGGCGCGCCGCCGAATTCCCGGCTCCAGTCCACCATCGAGCCGTAAAAATGCGGATGGGAAATGGCGATCGCGTCGATTCCACCGACGCCTTCGATCCGCTCGACTGTCGCATCGTCGACAAGCGAGATGCAGTCCCACAGGAGATTCCCGGCCGGTGTGCGCACGAGCAGTGCACGCTGGCCGATCCCGAACTCGGGCACGGTCCCGATCCCCCACAGGCGTCCCGGTTCCAGCTCGCGGATTTCGTTCCGATGAGTGTCTCGAAGTTCCTCGATCGTCGTCCACTCCTGGCCGGTGACCGGCACGAACTGGCGCTCGTCCTCGCATACCGGGCACGACGGGGGAGGGGAGAACGTATCTTCGAACTGCGTGCCGCAGGCGGTGCAGATGTATGCGTTGCTGGGCTGACTGTGGAGCAATCGGTATCCTCCTGTGATGCAGCGTCAGCGGACGCGCGGTGACGAGAGGTCGAATGCACGAACTTCGGGCAACAGGGGGCGGACGCCAAGGGGGAAGCGAATCGGGTCGGGCGATCGTCGCCGGCCTCGTGATCGTTGCGCTGCTTGTTGCCTTGCTCGTCGTCTTGTTCGTCGGGTTTCTGGTCTTCGTTCTGCCGGATGGCGGGACCGGATCGGAGGCGGTCGTCCCGGCGGAGGAGACGGCGAGGTGGCGTGAAGCGGCGCGCTACCACGCGGATGAGACCGGAGATGTCGGGCGGGCGATCGCCGCCCTGGAGTCGCTCACGGTGGCGCGCCCCGATGATGTGGCCGCCCTGGTCAGGCTCGGAGAAGTGCTCTCCGGCGCTCCGCGGGAGTGGGTTCGCGCAGCGGGCCTGTTCGAACAGGCGATCGGGCTCGACTCGCTCGCGCCCGACGCCCACGCCGGTCTCATCGAGGCGCTGATCCGACTGGGCGACATCGACGGTGCCAGGGTCGCCCGGGACCGGTTCGCCCGCCTGCGACCCGATCACCCCTATCCGTACATCCTCGGATGTCGCCTCGCGTACCTGGCAGGAGACCGGTCGGCCGTCGAGGTCGCCCTCGTGGATCTCGAGTCCGCGTTCCCCGACGACCGGACGGTACGGGCATGGGCGGCGGAGGAGAGCGCCCGGGTCGCGCTCGTCGAGGGTCGCCTGGGCGAGGCCGACGCCCGCTATCGGGAAGCCCTGGCAGTTGCCGCAGTGCGGGGCGATCCGGCCGAGATCATCGAGCGGGCGGTGGACCGCGCCTGGGCCATGACCTGGTGGTCCGCGGACACCGCTGCCGCTGTCGCCCTGGTCGATTCGACGCTCGCCGCGCATCCGATGGGCTCGATGTCGATGGACGACTGGCCGTTCCACTACCTCGCGGAGTTCTATGCGCTGGCCGGGCAATCTGAACGGGCCGTGGAAATCCTGGAGTCGCACGCGGAACATATGAATCCGCCGGAGGACGCCGTACCGAACCCCTGGTGGCAGGCCGCGTGGGGACTGATCGCACTCGACGAGTCACGACCGCTGGAAGCAGTCGAGCGCTTCCGGCTGTGGGATGAGGGGATCGGGTGCTCCGTGTGTGCCCTTGGGGACCTCGCTCGCGCACTCGAAGCGGCGGGCCGGTCGGACTCGGCGATCGTGGTGTGGGAACGGTACCTGGCAGCGCCCGACCCGCAGCGGATCGAATGGGATCCATACTACCTGGGTCTCGCTCGAGAGCGGCTGGCGGCGCTCTACGCGGCGGCTGGCAGAGGACCCGAGACCACAGCCGTTCGCGAGGCGCTCGCCCGACAATGGAGCGACGCCGATGCGCTGATTCGAGCCCGGGTGAATTAGCAAGCCGCTCCGGGCGCTAGGGGGCGGGGGTAGACGAGGACCGGCGGTCGTGTCTAGCTTCGGGACGGAAAAAATCGTGGCGCCGTGCAGCGGCGCGAGGGTGGGAGGAGGACAATTGGACGCGGACGCGATGCGGAGCCTCCGGACGCTACCCGGTGTCGGACCGAGCATAGCCCGGGACCTTGTCGATCTGGGAATTCTCAGCCCGGAACAGTTGGCCGGGCTCGACCCCGACAGGCTCTACGATGACCTGTGCACGCTTCGTGGCGAGCACATCGACCGGTGCGTGAAGTACGTATTCCGCTGTGCGCACTACGCGGTCACGACGGACCAGGCTGATCCCGAGCTGCTCAAGTGGTGGAGCTGGACGGACCAACGAGTGGGAGGAATATGATGGCAAGCGAGAATCTCGGCCGGTTCCTGTGGTATGACTTGATGACGTCCGACCCCGCGGCGGCGCAGGACTTTTACCGGGGCGTCCTGGGGTGGGGGACCGAGGTGTTCGAGGGTGCCGGGAAGCCATACGACATGTGGACGCGTGACGGCCAGCCGCTGGGTGGAGTGATGCAGCTGCCTGAGGAAGCGGTAGCCGCCGGGGCTCCCCCGCACTGGCTGGCCTATATCGGTACCCCCGACGTGGACGCCACGGCCGCACGCGCGGCAGAGCTGGGAGGCTCCGTGATCGTTCCGCCGACGGACATCCCGACGGTAGGGCGCTTTTCGGTGATCGGCGATCCCGATGGCTCAGTGTTCGCGCTGTTCGCGCCGGAGATGGATGCTCCTCCTCATCCCGGCATGCCGGGAATCGGTGAGTTTTCGTGGCACGAGCTGCTGGCGGGCGACTACGCAAAGGCATTCGAATTCTACCGTGATCTGTTCGGCTGGAAGATCCACGATGACATGGACATGGGCGAATACGGCATCTACCGGATCTACAGCGGCGACGGACCCCCGCTCGGCGGAATCATGACCAGGCCGCCCGCCATGCCCGTTTGTGCGTGGCTGTTTTACATCCGGGTGGACGACCTCGAGGCGACGGTGGAGAAGGTGAAAGCGGGCGGCGGAGAGGTGATCAACGGGCCGATGGACGTCCCCGGTGGGAACCGGATCGCCCAATGCCGTGATCCGCAGGG